>NZ_CANCLE010000026.1 GCF_947378715.1 Phenylobacterium aquaticum | reverse complement strand
GGGCCTGGGCCGCCGAACTCGCCGAGGCTGTCGACCTGGGGGCCGAGCACATCTCGCCCTACCAGCTGACCATCGAGGCGGGCACCGCCTTCGACCGCGCCGTGCGACGCGGAACCCTGGTCCCGCCCGGCGAGGACCTGGCCGCCGTCCTGTTCGAGACCACCCAGGCGGTGCTCGAGGCCGCAGGCTTCGATGCCTATGAGGTCTCCAACCATGCCAGGGGCGAAGCGGCGCGCTCGCGGCACAATCTCGTCTATTGGCAGGGGCTGGACTATGTGGGCGCGGGCCCCGGCGCCCATGGCCGCCTGACCCGGGGCGGCGTCCGTCACGCCACCCACGCCGCCGCCCGCCCCGCCGACTATGTCGCCCGCGTCGCCCAGACCGGCCGGGGCTTCGCCACCAGCGAGGCCCTGTCCGAGCTCGAGGCCGCCGAGGAGCGGCTGCTGGCCGGCCTGAGGATCGATGACGGCGTCGCCTATGCCCAGCTGGAGGCGCTGGGCCTCACCCCCGACCACCCGGAGGTCGCAGCCCTCACCCGCCAGGGACTGGTGGCGGAGGACGGCCTTCGACTGCGCGCCACCCGGGCCGGTCGCCTGGTGCTGGACGCCCTGACCATGCGCCTGGCCCTCGCCGAGCAGGGCTGAGCGCCGAGGCCAAGCTTGCGTTCGGGCTGCGAACCGGCGAAGCCTGCGGCCATGTCTCGCCACCCGCCGCCGCCGGCTCTTTCTGACGCGCCGCTCGCGCCGGGCCTCTATCTGGTGGCGACGCCGATCGGCAATCTCCGCGACATCACCCTGCGGGCGCTCGACGTGCTCTCCGCCGCCGACCTGGTGCTGGCCGAGGACACCCGCGTGGCCGGCAAGCTGCTCGCCGCCTTCAGCCTGTCCAAGAAGCTCGAACGCTATGATGAGCACTCGGCCGAGCGCACCGCGCCCAAGGTGCTGGCCAGGCTGGCCGAGGGCGCCCGGGTCGCCCTGGTCTCCGACGCCGGCACGCCCCTGGTCTCCGATCCCGGCTATCGCCTGGCCCTGCAGGCCATCGCTCAGAATTCGTCGGTGTTCCCGATCCCCGGGGCCTCGGCTCTGCTGGCGGGGCTGACCGTCGCCGGCCTGCCCACCGATCGCTTCCTGTTCGCCGGCTTCCCGCCGCCCAGGTCCGTGGCTCGCAAGGCCTTCTTCGAGGAGTTGGCCGGCCTGCGCGCCACCCTGGTGTTCTTCGAGGGCGGCAGCCGGGTGGCCGACAGCCTGGCCGACATGGCCGCCGTGTTCGGGGCCCGCGAGGCCGCCGTCTGCCGCGAACTGACCAAGCTCTATGAGACCGTGACCCGGGGGCCCCTGGATGTCCTGGCCGCCGATCCGCGCATGGTCGCGCCCAAGGGCGAGTTCGTCATCGTGGTCGGGCCGGGCCGCGAGGAAGCCGCCACCGCCGCCGACGCCGACCGGGCGCTGAGCGACGCCCTCACCCGCCTGAGGCCCGCCGAGGCCGCCAGCGAGGTGGCCAAGGCCCTGGGCCTGCCCCGCCGCGAACTCTATCGCCGGGCCATGGAGCTGAAGGAGGCCAAGGGGTGAACCCCGCCAGGCCCCCGTCCCGCAGCGCCCGGGACGCAGAGCGCGCCGCCGCCCGGGTGGTCCGGGGCGCCGCGGCCCGGTTGAGCGGTCGCCGCGCCGAGGTCTGGGCCGCCCTGTGGCTGATGGCCAAGGGCTATCGCATCCTGGGCTTCCGGCTGAAGACCCCTCAGGCCGAGATCGATCTCCTGGCCCAGAAGGGCAAGGTGCTGGCCGTGGTCGAGGTCAAGCAGCGCACGACCCTGGCGCAGGCTCTGGAGGCCGTGGGCCATGACCAGCGCGAGCGCCTGCGCCGCGCCGGACGCAACCTCGCCGCCCGCCGTCCCGCCCTGGCCGACGCCACCGTGCGGCTGGACCTGGTCGCCCTGGCCCCCGGCCGCTGGCCCCGCCACCATCCCGACGCCTGGGCCGACGGCGCCCAGGACGGCTACGCCCCATGACCCGGGACGACGCAGAGCAGATCCTGATCCAGGCCGGCCAGGGCGGTGACGAGGATTTCCCCCTGCTGGAAGCGGCCATCGCCTGCGCCATCCACGAGGATCCGGCCCGCGACCCCCAGGCGGCCTGGGCCCTGGCCGAAACCGGCGTGGCGCGGCTGACCGAGCGCCTGACCCGGGAAAGCCCGGAGGAGGCCCTGGCCGAGACCCTGGCCGGGGACCTGCGGCTGACCGGCGATCTCCTGACCTACGAGCATCCCGACAACGCCGACATCCTGGCGGTGGCCGAGCGGCGCAAGGGCCTGCCCGTGGCGCTCGGGGTCTATTATCTGCACATCGCCCGCAAGTGCCACCTGACGGTCCAGGGCGTCGACTTTCCGGGCCACTTCCTGCTGCGGGTCGAGACCCTGGAAGGGCCCATGGCGCTGGACCCGTTCAGCGAGGGGCGGGTGGTGCTGCCCTCGGAGCTGACCCGCCGCGCCCTGCATGCCGGCCTGACCCCGAACGTGGCGGACCGCCTGGACCGACTGATGGCCCCCGCCCCCGATCGGGCGGTGCTGATTCGGCTGCAGAACAACATTTTCGCCCGGGCGAGCGCCGCCCGCGACTTTCCCCGGGCCGAGCGCGCCGCCCTGCGCCGCGCCCTGATCGACCCCGCCGACCACCGCCCCTGGCTGGATGTCGCCGCCGCCCGCGAGGGCCAGGGCGCCCTGGCCGGCGCGCTCCAGGCCCTGACCCGCGCCTCGGCCCTGGACGGCGGCGCGACCCTGGCCGCCCGGGCTGCGCGGGAGCGGATGCGGATGAAGCTGAACTGAAAGCGCGTCGGGCCCCTGGCCTTGGGCCGGCGCGCGGCCTATCTCAGGGGCCGCCTGTCGCCGTTCGAGGAAAAGCCCATGTCGTTGAAGGTCGCCGTCCAGATGGACCCCCTGGAACATATCCGCATCCAGGGCGACACGACCTTCCTGATGATGCTGACCGCCCAGGAACGGGGCCACAGCCTGTTCGTCTACACCCCCGACCGCATGTCCCTGGAAGAGGGCAAGGTGCTGGTGCGCGGGCGGTCCGTGACCGTGAAGGACATCGAGGGCGAGCACGCCGCCTTCGGCGCCTGGGAGCGCCGCGACCTGTCGGAGTTCGACGTGGTGCTGCTGCGCCAGGACCCGCCCTTCGACATGGCCTATATCACCTCGACCCACTTCCTCGACGTGGTCCACCCCAAGACCCTGGTGGTCAACAATCCCACCGAGGTGCGCAATGCGCCGGAAAAGCTGTTCGTCACCGCCTTCCCCGGGGTGCAGCCCCCGACCCTGATCACCTCGGACATCGAGGCGATCTATGATTTCCGCGCCCGTCACGGAGACATGGTGCTGAAGCCGCTCTATGGCGGCGGCGGCTCGGGCGTCGCGCGCCTGCTGGCCGATGATCCCAATCTCGACGCCATGATGGACCTGCACCGCATGATCGGGCGCGAACCGGTCATCGCCCAGAAGTTCATCCCCGCCGTGGTCAAGGGCGACAAGCGCATCCTGCTGGTCGACGGCGAGCCGGTCGGGGCCATCAACCGGGTGCCCGACAAGGGCCAGATCCGCTCCAACCTGGCGGTCGGCGGACGCGCCGAGGCGGTGGAGCTGACGGACCGCGACCATGAGCTGTGCAAGATCATCGGCCCGGAGCTCAAGGCCCGCGGCCTGATGTTCGTCGGCATCGACGTGATCGGCGACTACCTCACTGAAATCAACGTCACCTCGCCGACGGGCGCCCGCGCGCTGAAGCGGTTCACCGGGATCGACGCCTCCGAGATCCTGTGGAATCGGATCGAGCAGATTCGCGCCACAGCCTAGACTTGCTTGTGAAGAGGCGGCCCTAGGTCACGGAAACGCCTCATCTTCCACAAAAGTTCTATATTTGTTCTTGATCCGGCCCAGAATGCGTGCTGGGGTTGTGGATAAAGTTGTACCCAAATTGGGGCTCTATATCCATGGCCGCACACGTTGTGACTGTCGCCTTCCAGGGGGTCGAGGCGCGCCGCGTTGACGTCGAGGTGCAGTTCACCGGGGGTGAGAAGCTCTTCATCATCGTCGGCCTCGGCGACAAGGCGGTGGGCGAGAGCCGCGAGCGGGTCCGCGCCGCCTTCGCGGGCTTGGGCCTCGCCTTGCCGGCCAAGCGGATCATCTGCAACCTGGCGCCCGCCGACCTGCCCAAGGAAGGCAGCCACTATGACCTGCCCATCGCGCTGGCGGTGATGGCCGCCATGGGGATCATTCCGCCAGACGCGCTCCGCGACTGGGCGGCCATGGGCGAGCTGTCCCTCGACGGCCGGGTGGTCCAGGCCGCCGGCGCCCTGCCCGCCGCCGTCGCCGCCGGGGCCATGGGCCTGGGACTGATCTGCCCGGAGGCCTGCGGGCCCGAGGCCGCCTGGGCCGGCGAAACCCGGGTCCTGGCCGCCCCGTCCCTGATCGCCCTGGTCAATCACTTCCGCGGCCAGCAGTTGATGTCCCCACCCAGGCCTGGGCCCCTGGTCGAGGGCCGGGCGGTCCCGGACCTCAAGGACGTCAAGGGCCAGGAGAACGCCAAGCGCGCCCTGGAAATCGCCGCCGCCGGCGGCCACAATCTGCTGTTCATCGGTCCGCCGGGCTCCGGCAAGTCGATGATGGCCGCGCGCCTGCCCGGCTTGTTGCCGCCCCTGTCGGCGAGCGAGCTGCTGGAAACCTCCATGGTGCATTCGGTGGCCGGGCTGATCGCCAAGGGCGAGCTGACCCGGGCCCGGCCGTTCCGCACCCCGCACCATTCAGCGACCATGGCGGCCCTGACCGGCGGCGGGGTCCGCATCAAGCCGGGCGAAGTGTCCCTGGCCCACAACGGCGTGCTGTTCCTCGACGAACTGCCGGAATTCAGCGCCCAGGCCCTGGACAGCCTGCGCCAGCCGCTGGAGACCGGCGAGGTCACCGTCGCCCGGGCCAACGCCCATGTGCGCTATCCGGCGCGCTTCCAGCTGATCGCCGCCGAGAACCCCTGCAAGTGCGGCCATGGCGGGGCCGGGCGCGGCCATTGCGGCCGGGCGCCCCGCTGTCAGGTCGACTATCAGGCCAAGGTCTCGGGCCCCTTCATGGACCGCATCGACCTGCAGATCGAAGTTCCGCCGGTCACGGCCGCCGATCTGTCCCTGCCCGCCCCGGCCGAGGGCACGGCGGAGGCGGCGCTCAGGGTCGCCGCCGCCCGCGAGCTGCAGGCGAGCCGGGCCCGCGCGGCGGATGACGCCCGCGCCGCGCCGCTCAACGCCCAGGCCGAGGGCGACTGGCTGGAGACCATCGCCGATCTCGACCCCCAGGCCCGCGCCCTGCTGGCCCGGGCCGCCGAAGCCGGCGGCCTGACCGCGCGCGGCTGGACCCGGACGCTCCGCCTGGCCCGCACCATCGCCGACCTGGAGGGCTCAGGCGGCGTGCGCCGCCCCCATGTGGCTGAGGCCCTGATCTACAGGCGGGTCGGGACCATGGCGGGCATATCAGCCTAGGGCGTTCGCCATCACCAGACCCAGGGCCAATCATCCGTCAGCGGGCGCCACAGCCGGGCAATCGTGGGCCTGGGCCACGCCCTTCAGATAAGCCCGCCGCACGATCCCGGCCAGGACATAGGCCCGCAACTCACGATCCCGGACCTCGGCGCCCGACAGCCGCCGCAGCACGCCCCGGAAGGGCAGGCCCACCGCGTCGCGGATCGCCCCGCTGACCAGGGCGCCGGCCATGTTGTTGAGGGAATTAAAGGCGTCCGGGCTGTCGACATCCTGGCCCAGCACCCGGTCGAGTTCGGCGATCCGGGGCGCCAGGGCCGCGCAGCTGGCCGGCTCCGGCGTGGCGTAGGGCGCGGCGCGGGCGGCCATCAGGGCGGGCGACGGATCGACCCGCATCAGGCTGAGATCCCGCAGCGGCTGGGTGAAGGCCTGATCGATCGGGCCGCTGTCCGGCCCGGCGGCGCGAGCCGGACCCGGCCTGGCGGCCGGCGTCGTGGCGCAACCCGCCAGGACCAGGGCGAGGACAGGGGCCAGCAGAACGGCGGAGGCGAGGGGCCTGGACATCACACTGCGTGCATCCCACCGTCGACCGCATAGACCGAGCCATTGAGATAGGCCGCGTCGTCCGAGCCCAGGAAGGCCACCAGCCGGGCCACCTCTTCCGGGGTCCCATACCGTCCGGCGGGAATGGTCTGGGCGAATTGGTCATGGGCCTTCTGGGGGCCGGCCGGGGCCACGCCGCTCTCGATGGAGCGCATCATCCGGCTCTCGATCGGCCCTGGATTGACAGTGTTGATCCGCACCCGGTGCGACGCCCATTCCGCCGCCGCCGAGCGGGTCAGGCCGATCACGGCGTGTTTGGAGGCGACATAGGCCGACAGGCCCGGCGAGCCGACCAGGCCGGCCACGCTGGACATGTTGATGATCGCCCCGCCGCCCTGGGGAACCATGACCGGGATCACGTGCTTCATGCCCAGGAACACCCCCACCACATTGACCGCCAGCACCCGTTGGAAATCCTCGAGCGGATAGTCGGGAACAGTCCTCACCACCCCCTCGATCCCGGCGTTGTTGAAGAAGATGTCTATGCGGCCAAAGGATTTGCGGGCCAGGTCGACATAGTCGGCCACCTGGGCCTCGTCGGTGACATCGGCCTCCAAGGTCACCAGGCTGGCCGCCTCGCCACAGGCCTCGATCAGCGGCTTGAAGGAGACCCCGGGCCGGTCGACGGCCACCACCGAGGCGCCCCGCTCCAGCATGAGCTTGACCGTCGCCGCCCCGATCGCCCCGGCCGCGCCGGTCACCAGGGCCGCCTTGCCCGCCAGATCGTTTCGCTCGCCCATGGCTGGGTTCCCTTCACCTGCCGGCCGTCTCGCCGGTCGTTGAGCGCAGATTGGGGACAGCCGGCGGATCGCGCCTTGAACCAGATCAAGTCGCGGCGGGATCACGGCCGGCCCGCGCCCGGGCCAGGACCGCCGCCCCCAGGCAGCCCAGGACCAGCCAGCTCCAGATCGCCAGGCCGGCGAGATAGGCGCGAATCCGCACTCCGTGATCGACCATGATCGCCAGATGGGTCACCACGGTCAGCAGCTGGAACGCCGTGGCCGGCAGGATCCAGAACCGCTGGGTGGTCAGGCTGAGCCAGAGCATGGCCGCCAGCATCAGGGTGTCGACCGCGAACATGCCCCATTGCGGATCGCCCAGATCTCGCCGGTTCACCAGCAGCACCGTCGCCAGCCAGGCCACCAGATTGATCAGGGCGAAGATCCGCTCCGGCCGTCCGCCGCGCCAGAGCGCAAGGCCCGAGATCGCCACCAGGGCTAAGGCCCAGACCTGTGTGGCCAGCGCATGCACGACGAAGGGCCCCCAGTCCGACCGAGGGCCCCATAATCCGCCGTCCGCGAAGGATGGCAATGCGGCGAGGCTCAGATCGCGGCGCGACGCACGGCCTGCAGGCGCGGCGGGTTCTGGGGGTCGGCCATGGTCGGGGGCTTGTCCACCGTGCCGTACATCACCGCGCCCAGGCCGATCTGCTGCTGCGCCAGGCTGAGCTCCTTGTGGGTTTCGCAGATCGCCCGCCGGGCCAGGGCCAGGGCGGCATAGGCCTCACCCGCCCGCTCCACGGCCTGCTGGCCCACCAGGGCCGAGAGCCCCGCCTGTTCCCGCAAGCCGGGCATGATCCCCGCCAACTGGGCGGCCTTGGCCAGGGCCTTGTCGATGGCGGCCTCGGCCTCGAAGAGGCTCGCGGCCACCTGGTCGGCGATCAGACGTCGTTGCTTGAGCATATGAAATCTCCTTCGCGCCGGCCTCGGACCGGCGCGCTTGGTCTGCTGGGATGGAGCGCGTCTCGCCGGGGCGAGGTCTTCGGGGGTCTCGCGCCCCCTAAGCTTGGGGCGCGGCCCTAGGGGCTGGCGCGAGGTCTGGGCATGAGGGGGCTCCCGCGCCGGTCAGGGCGCGTTGGGAAGGCGAAGGATCAGACGAAGTCTCGCGCTAGGCGAGGTCCTGCAGGGCGTGCAGGCCCGCCAGCACGGCGCCGAAGGCCAGGGCGGTCAGCACCGCAATGGCGCCGATCATCCCCAGCCGGGCGAGGGGGCCTAGGGCGTTTCCCCAGCTTCCGACTCCGGGTCCGGCTGAAAGCCCTCGTCCAGCAGAGCCCAGGTCATGCAGAGGATTTCCCGCAAGACCATTTCCGGCGGCTTGAAGCGTGAGAGCTTCCGGGTTCCGGACACCAGGTCCCGGGCCATGGCGGACTTGATCGGGTCGCCCGCCAGATCGGCCAGCTGGCGCTCCAGCTGGCTCCAGCTGAAGCCCGGCATCGCCACCTCGTTCGCGGTCCTGGCTGGCCAGTTCCGCTCGAAGGCCTCGACCTCCTGATGCAGGTCCAGGGCCCGCCGCAGTGCTGACCGATGGTCGCGATCGATCTGCCCTAGGGCCGAGGAGTTCACCTCCAGCAGGTTTCGAACCCAGTCGTTCATGCGCCGCATCTCCTATTGCGGCCTCATGCAGCCTGACCTCGCCGGTGCTGTCTGTCCTGATCGGGTCCTGTCCTGACGCGATCAGGACATCGCGGTCGAAAACCGCCAGCCGTCGGGCGGCCTCATAGCGGTCTCCGGCCCCCAGCTTCCGCCGGGCGCGGTCGCAATAGGTGTCGACGGAGGTCTTGGACATGCCCAGTTCGCGGGCGATCTGCTTGGAGCTGAGATGCCGGTCCACCAGGCGCAGGCATTCACGCTCGCGCGGCGTCAGCAGAAGGACAGGGTCCCCGGACATGTCTTGCGCCCCGCGCATAAGGCGAACAAGCTAGCGTTGCGCGCCCTTTGGCGTCCAGCGCCATGGTTCAGTCGAAATCCTGAAGCATGCGGAATGCTGGAATGAGGAGGCCCTATGCCCCTAGATGACGCACTGAGCCCTGATCCCGTCGATATGGCGATCGGCGCGCGCATCCGCTTGCGGCGAAAATCGCTGAGTCTCACCCAGGGGGTCCTGGCCGGGCGCATCGGCGTCACCTTCCAGCAGGTCCAGAAGTATGAGCGCGGCGCAAACCGGGTCTCGGGTTCGACCCTGGTGGCCGTGGCCAAGGCGCTGGACACCACCGTCGGCTGGCTGGTCGGCGAGGAGAGCGGCGACGGCGGCGACGCCGAGGCCCTGTTGCAGTCGCTGGCCACCCCCGGCGCCCTGGAACTGCTGGAAGCCTATGCCGGCATAGGCGGGTCGGGCGCGCGCCAGGCCCTGATCGCCCTGGCCCGGGAAATGTCCAGCCGCGAGGTTTGACCCGCCGTTAAACCCCGGCGCCCTAGAACGGGTGTCGATGAGCACCAAGCCCGACCCCCGCGTCACCGCCGAGCAACTGGCCTCTCTGAGCCACGAGTTCCGCACGCCGCTCAATGGCGTGCTGGGCATGGCCCGGCTGCTGGAGGGCACCGGCCTGACCGACGAGCAGCGCACCTATGTCGCCGCCCTGCGGGAATCCGGCGAGCATCTGCTGGGCCTGGTGAATGACGTGCTGGATTTCGCCAAGCTGGGCGCCGGCAAGGTCGAGCTGGTGCCGGCCCGCTTCGAGATCGAGGGCCTGCTGCGCGGGGTCTGCGAGCTGCTCGCCCCCCGGGCCCAGGAAAAGGGACTGGAGATCGCCTGGGCCGCGCCGGCCGGCATGGGCCAGGCCCTGGCCGACGAGGGTCGGCTGCGCCAGATCCTGCTGAACTTCGCCGGCAACGCCATCAAGTTCACCGCCAAGGGCGGGGTGTTGGTCAGCGTCGGCGAGCCCGCGCCCGGCCGCCTGCGCTTCACGGTCGAGGACACGGGCCCCGGCGTCAGCGCCGCCCACCGCGAGAAGATCTTCGAGGCCTTTGGCCAGGCCGATCCGGCCTATGACAGCGTCCAGCTGGGCGGGGCGGGGCTGGGCCTGACCATCGCCCGCACCCTGGCCAGCGCCATGGGCGGAGAGGTCGGCGTCGACACCGCCCCCGGCGGCGGCGCGGCCTTCTGGATCGAAGCCGCCATTCCCCATGCGCCCGCGACGCTGGACAAGGCCCTGGAAGGCCGCATCGTCGGCGTCGCCACCGCCAATCCCATCACCGCCGAAGCGGCGCGGCGCCAGATCGAGGCCTGTGGCGGGACGGTCCTGATCGCCACGGACCCCACCGACCTCGCGGCGACGGCCGAGGTGCTGCTGGTCGACCATGACCTGGCCCCCACCGCCCCGCCGGATGCGCGTCCGGCCCTGATCCTGATCAATCCCGAGGCGCGCAACCGGATCGCCGAATACCGGGCCCGGGGCTTCGCCGGCTATCTGATCAAGCCCCTGCGCCGCGCCTCGGTCGCCGAGCGGGTGCTGGCCGCCGCCGGCCATGAGACCCGCAAGCCCGGACCTGAGGACGAGCGCGTCGCCTCGGCGGTCGCCCCTGGCGCCCGGGTGCTGCTGGTCGAGGACAACGCCATCAACGCCCTCTTGGCCCGCACCCTCCTGACCCGCGAAGGCTGCACGGTCGATCACGCGACCGGCGGAGAGGAGGCCCTGGCCGCCCTGGCTGTGGGCGGCTACGACCTGATCCTGATGGACATGCGCATGCCGGGCCTGTCGGGCCTGGAGACCACGCGGCGGCTGCGCGACCTCGGCGTCGCCACCCCGGTCGTGGCGCTGACCGCCAACGCCTTCGAGGACGACCGCCACGCCTGCCTCGAGGCCGGCATGGACGACTTCCTGGTCAAGCCCCTGGCCAGCGACGCCCTGCGCGCCGTGCTCAGCCGTCTGTCCCGCGGCGGCTGGACGCAGACCCCGGCACGCGCCAAGCTCGGCTGATCGCGCCGGCCGCCCCAGGGCCTCGCGCCCAGGGGAGCCAATCCGATGACCGACACGCCCGCGCCCAAGCGCCGACGCACCGCCGTCGAGGTCCTGGCCGCCCTGCGCCAGCCCAAGATCGCGGTCATGCTGGCGCTCGGCTTCTCCTCCGGCCTGCCCTTCCTCTTGACCGGCAACACCTTCGGCTACTGGCTGCGGGAAGAGGGCACGACGCTCAAGGCCATCGGCTTCCTGTCCTGGGTCGGCCTGGCCTATTCCATGAAGCTGTTCTGGGCGCCGTTGATCGACCGCCTCGACGCGCCGATCCTCGGCAAGTGGCTCGGGCGGCGGCGGGGCTGGATGGTGCTGTCCCAGCTGGCGGTTGGCGCGGGCCTGGTCGGCATGGCCCTGACCGGGCCCCGGGCCGGCCTGACCACGGTCGGCATGTTCGCGGTGATCGTGGCCTTCGCCTCAGCGACCCAGGACATCGTCATCGACGCCTGGCGGATCGAGGCGGCGGATGACGAGGAAGAGCTTGGCCTGCTGTCCTCGGCCTTCCAGCTGGGCTATCGCGCCGCCCTCCTGGCCACCGACGCCCTGATCCTGGTGGTCGCCGCCCGGGTCGGCTGGGCCAATTCCTACATCGCGGCGGGCCTGTGCATGGCCGTGGGCCTGTTCGCGACCCTGAAGGCCTTCGAGCCGACACGGGCCGACACGATCCTGAAGTCCAAGGCGCCCTTGTGGACGCCGCGCGGCTTCTTCGACGCCGTGGTCGGGCCATTCATCGACTTCTTCGCCACCCACAAGGAGCTCGGCTTGCTGATGCTGGTGGCCGTGGCCCTCTATCGCATCCCTGACTTCGTCATGGGGCCGATGGCCAATCCCTATTATCACGACCTGGGCATCACCAAGGACATGGTGGCGACGGTGCGCGGCTCGATCGGCCTGGTCGCCGCCCTGGCCGGCATCGCCGCCGGCGGGGTCAGCGCCATCCGCCTGGGCTTCTTCCCGACCCTGATCATCGGCGCGATCCTGCAGCCCCTGGCGGTGGCCGCCTTCGCCCTGCTCAGCCTCACCGGGGCCAATCTGGGGGTGTTCAGCGCGGTGATGGCCGGCGACAATTTCGCCATGAGCTTCGCGGGCGTCGCCCTGGTGGCCTATATGTCGAGCCTCACGGGACTGGGTTACACCGCCACCCAATACGCCCTGCTGTCCTCGACCTACGCCATGCTGGGCAAGTTCCTGAAGGGCTTCTCGGGAGAGGTCGTCGAGGGCCTGACCCCGGCCCATGGACTGCTCGGGGCCTATGCGGTGTTCTTCGTCGGCGCCGGGCTGATCGGCCTGCCGGCCCTGGTGATGTTCGTGGTTCTGGCCCGCGCCCATGCCCGGCGCGAAGCGCGGCTGGCCGCTGAAGCCGCCTCTGCCGCTTAGGTCCCGGGCGCGGTCGCCAGGCAGATCACCTGGGCGACCCGCAGGTCACGGCGCAAGGCGTCGGCGACCCGGCCGTAATTGTCGGTGGTGACCGACTCGCCCATGGCGAAGGCGGCCGGATGTTCGTGCGCCTCGTTGAGCGTCGCGGCCAGCGTCTCCGGCGCGGTGGTGTAGATCCGGCCCCGGCGCGGGGCCTCGGCCACCGTCACCCCGATCACCCGCCCGGCCCGGTCGAGCGCC
The DNA here is from genome assembly GCF_947378715.1 of Phenylobacterium aquaticum. Lineage (GTDB taxonomy): Bacteria > Pseudomonadota > Alphaproteobacteria > Caulobacterales > Caulobacteraceae > Phenylobacterium > Phenylobacterium aquaticum_A. The sequence goes on along the minus strand of NZ_CANCLE010000026.1, from coordinate 19,105 downwards.
GGCGCCCCCGACAACCCGGCCAGGGTGCCCTTCAGCCCATCGGTGCGCCCGGTCTCGGCCCAGACCAGAACCGGCTCGGTGCGCGCGCCCCGGCCCCGCACCACCAGGTTCTCGCGGCCCAGCAGCCGCGAGGTCGCCTCGCCGGCATGGCCCTGGGGGAAACCCGGATGATAGGCCCGGTCGCCCCGCCGCAGCTTCAGCGCCAGGCCGAGCGGCAGGGGCGGAGCCCCGCCCTCGGTGGTCAGGATCGCCGCCTCGCTGTGCGGATCGATATGCACCGTGGCCTCGACGCCCCGGCCCTCGGCCACCACGATTGCGGCCTTGCTGCAGCCTTCGACCACATGGCGGGCCGTGACCCAGACGCCCCGGTCGGCGATGGAGAAGGCCGTGCCGGTGCCCGGCTCGGCCTTGCCCGGCACATCGACCACCACGGAGGGGTCAAAAGGCGAAGCGGGGCCGAGCGGCACGCCTTCCTCGCCCGGCACCGGCGGGGGCGGGGGCGGGGCGTCAGCCCGTTCCTGACGCCCGACAGCGGCGATCAACAGGCCCAGCACCACCGCGGCATAGACCAGCCAGTCGGGCAGCTTGGGGAAATGCATCAGCGCGACTTCGCTGGCGTCACGGCCGTTCCGCCCTCAGCCCGCGACCGCCGCAGCGAGGATCAGGGCGGTGGCGAGCTTGGCGCCGACCAGCAGGGCCGCGGCCGAAACCTCGCCCTCCTGGATCCTCTGGGGCAGGCCGCGCAGCACCAGGTCGACCAGCCGGAAGATCAAGAGCTGGACCATCACCGTGGCCGCCCCCCAGATGCCGATCTCGATGATCGAGGTCGAGGCCGTCAGCGACACCGCCAGCGGAATGGCCAGGCCCAGCATGACGCCGCCCAGGGAGATGGCCGCCGCCGCATTGCCCTCGCGGATCAGGGTGATCTCCTTGTGCGGAGTCAGCAGCACATAGAGGGCGCTGCCCATGAACAGGATCAGCACCGTCACGCCCGCGTGCATCAGGGTGAGGGGGAAGCCCGTAGCGAAGGCCTGGATTTCAGGGGACTGGAGCTGGCTGGGCATGGGGGACCGTTCAGGCGGGGGAGAAGTTTGACTTAGACATGGACGCGCGCCCGTGAGGCAACGGAGTTCGCCTCCGGAGGCTATTCAGCCGCGGCCTCCAGCTTGCGCCTTTCGCTGGCCCGCATCTTTTCGCTCTCGCTCTTCAGCTGGCCGCAGGCGGCCAGGATGTCGCGTCCACGCGGGGTGCGGATCGGCGAGGCGTAGCCGGCGCGGTTGAGGATCGCGGCGAAGGCCTCGATCGCCCCCCAGTCCGAGCACTGGTAGCTGGAGCCCGGCCAGGGGTTGAACGGGATCAGATTGATCTTGGCCGGCACGCCCTTGAGCAGATTGACCAGGGCGCGGGCCTCGGCCGGACTGTCATTGACGCCCTTGAGCATCACATATTCGAAGGTCACCCGGCGCGCGTTCGAGAGCCCCGGATAGGCCCGGATCCCGGCCATCAGCTCGGCGATCGGGTACTTCTTGTTCAGCGGCACCAGCTCATTGCGCAGCGTGTCATTGGTGGCGTGCAGCGAGATGGCCAGCATGGCCTGGGTGCGGGTTCCCAGCGCCTCAAGCTCTGGGACCACGCCGGAGGTCGAGACCGTGATCCGGCGGCGCGAGATCGCGATGCCCTCATTGTCAGCGATGATGTCGATGGCGTCGGCGACGTTGCCCAGATTGTAGAGCGGCTCACCCATGCCCATGAACACGATGTTGGAGAGCCGGCGGTCCTCCTTGGGACTGGGCCATTCCTCCAGGTCGTCGCGGGCGATCTGCACCTGGGCGACGATCTCGGCGGCGGTCAGGTTGCGGACCAGGGCCTGAGTGCCGGTGTGGCAGAAGGTGCAGTTCAGCGTGCAGCCGACCTGGCTGGAGACGCAGAGCGCCCCGGCCCGGCCGACGTCGGGGATATAGACGGTCTCGACCTCGATCCCCGGGGCCATGCGGATCAGCCACTTGCGGGTGCCGTCCCTGGACACCTGGCGCTCGACCACCTCGGGACGGGCCAGGCTGAAGCGCTCGGCGATGGCCGCGCGGGTCTCCTTGGCGACGTCGGTCATGGCGTCGAAATCGGTGACCCCATAGTGGTGGATCCAGCGCCACAGCTGGTTGGCCCGCATCTTGGCCTTGTCAGCCCGCACCACGTCGGCGGCGATCAGGGTCTCGACCAGCCCCTTGCGGGTCAGGCCCGAAAGGTTCGGCTTTTGCGGGGCGCTTTTGGAGACGCGCTTTAGGTCGAGGGTGACGCCCAAGGGGGATGCTCGCTGGCTGGAGAGCCCCCTATATATACAAAGGCTTTCCGCCCTCCAAATGCAGGGCCCCGACCACCACTTCAAACAAATGTTCGCCCCCGGCCTTCCGCCCGCCGCGAGGCTGAGATAGCGTCCGCCAAACTCGAATTTCGAACTGGGAGGACGGACATGAAGGCGTTGTTGAGCAAGGTCGTGGGCGGGCCGGAGACGCTGGTCTTCGAAGAGGTTCCCGCCCTGTCGGCCGGTCCGGGCCAGGCCCTGGTGGCGGTCAAGGCCGTGGGCATCAACTTCCCCGACGTGCTGATCATCGAGGACAAGTACCAGTTCAAGCCGCCACGCCCCTTCTCCCCCGGCGGCGAGCTTTCCGGCGTGGTGAAGGCGATCGGCGAGGGCGTCACCAACGTCAAGGTCGGCGACCGCATCCTGGCCCAGATGGGCAATGGCGCCCTGGCCGAGGAAGTCCTGGTCCCGGCCGGTCGGCTGACCAAGATTCCCGACGCCATGCCCTTCGACGAAGCCGCCGCCTTCCTGATGACCTATGGCACCTCGTTCCACGCCCTGGTCGACCGCGCCCATCTGAAGGCCGGCGAGACCATGCTGGTGCTGGGCGCCGCAGGCGGCGTCGGCCTGGCGGCCGTCGAGCTGGGCAAGGCCATGGGCGCGCGCGTCGTGGCGGGCTGCTCCAGCCAGGAAAAGGTCGACCTGGCCATCGCCCGGGGCGCCGACGCGGGCGTGGTCTATGGCCGCGGCCCCTTCGACCGTGACGGCCAGAAGGCCCTGGGCGCCCTCTTCAAGGAAGCCGGCGGCGCGGACGGCTATGACGTGATCTATGACGCCATCGGCGACGCCTATGCCGAGCCGGCCCTGCGTTCCATCGCCTGGGAAGGCCGCTATCTGGTGGTCGGCTTCGCGGCCGGCGAGATTCCCAAGATCCCGCTGAACCTGGCCCTCTTGAAGGGCTGCGACATCGTCGGCGTGTTCTGGGGGTCCTGGACCGCCAAGAACCCGGACAAGTTCCAGCAGTCGATCAAGGACCTCCTGGCCCTCTACGCCGAAGGCAAGGTGAAGCCCTATGTCTCCGAGCACTTCCCCCTGTCCAAGGGCGCCGACGCCATCGCCCACCTGGGCAGCCGCAAGGCCATGGGCAAGGTCGTCGTCACCGTCGACTGATCGGAATTCGCGGGTCGGGCGGGCGCAAACCCGCTCGACGCCGTGGCGGGCTGCAGTTAGTGATCAACGATAACCTGAAAACAAGGGTCGGGAGGAGACATCATGGCGGGTCGTCTGGACGGTAAGGTCGCGGTCATCACCGGCGGCGTTTCGGGCATTGGCCTGGGGACGGTGGAGCTGTTCGTGGCCGAGGGCGCCCGCGTCATCGCCGCCGACATCCAGGACGAAAAAGGGGCGATGCTGGAGAAGCGCTTCCCTGACAAGGTCCGCTATTCCCATTGCGACGTGACCCAGGAATCCGAGATCGCCGCGACCATGGCTCTGGCCAAGGAGGCCTTTGGCGGACTCGACATCCTGTTCAACAACGCCGGCATCTCCGACCGCATGGGGGCGATCACCGAGGTCACCGCCGATGGCTGGAACTGGATCTTCGACATCCTGGTGCGCGGCCCGGCCTTGGGCATGAAGCACGCCGTGCCGCTGATGCTGGAGCGCGGCGGCGGATCGATCGTCAACACCGCCTCGATCGCCGGCCTGCAGGCGGGCTTCGGCCCCATCGCCTATTCGACCGCCAAGGCCGGCGTGATCCATATGAGCCGTTGCGCCGCCGCCCAGCTGTCGCCGCAGAAGATCCGGGTCAACGCCATCTGCCCGGGCCTGATCGCCACCTCGATCTTCGGCGCCACCATGGGCATGCCCCGCGAAGGCGCCGACCAGCTGGCCGCCATGGTCGCCCAGAACGCCGCCTCCGCCCAGCCGGTGCCCAAGGCCGGCCTGCCCGACGATATCGCCCAGGCGGCGCTCTATCTGTCCTCCGACGCCGCCGCCTTCGTGTCCGGCATCCATCTGGTGGTGGACGGCGGCATCACCGTCGGCGGCCGCCACAGCTGGGATCCCACAGCCGGCTCGCCCTTCGCCCAGATCTTCGGCGAGGCCTTCATGACCCAGATGGCGGGCTCGGACGCCGGGTGACCGCCACCACCCCGGCCGAAGGCCTCGCGCCCAACGTCCGGGGCGCCCTGTGGATGCTGGCCTCGGCTCTGGCCTTCACGGTGATGACCACGCTCGTGAAGTTCCTGGGCGCAGACTATCCGCCGGCCCTGCAGACCTTTTATCGCCAGGCGGCGGGGTTCGCGATCCTGCTGCCGGTCATCGCCCGCCACCGCGGCGCGGCCTTCGCCACCACCCGGCCCGGCATATTGCTGTTCCGGTCCAGCGCCGGCACCATCGGCCTGATCCTGTCCTTCTACGCCTTCCAGAAAATGCCGCTGGCCGACGCCAATGCGCTGTCGTTCACCCGGACCCTGTGGCTGGTGCCGCTGGCCGCCTTCGTGGTGCGTGAAAAGGTCGGACCCTTGCGGATCGGCGCGGCCCTGGTCGGGTTCCTGGGCGTGCTGATCATGGTGCGGCCCGGCGCAGGCGGCCATTTCGCCATCGGCCTGCCGGCGCTGGCCATGCTGGCCTCCTCCTTCCTGTTCGCGCTGACCATCACCGGCATGAAGGTGATGACGCGGGACCATTCGCCCACCGTGCTGCTGGTCTGGGCCGCGAGCCTCGGCCTGATCTTCGCCCTGCCCGGCGCCGTCCTGGCCTGGCGCTGGCCGGCGCCCATGGACCTCGTCCTGCTCTGCGTGATGGGGGCGATGGGGACGGTGACCCAGGCCTGCTACATCCAGGGCATGTCGATCGGCGACGCCGGGGCCATGGCCCCGATCGACTATATCCGGCTGGTGTTCACCACCCTGGCCGGCCTCGTCCTGTTCCACGAGATCCCCGGCCTCCCGACGATGATCGGAGCCGGCGTCGTGGTGGTCTCGACCCTGTTCATCACCTGGCGCGAGCAGGTGGCGGTGAAGCAGGCCCGCGCAGCTATAGCGGTGGAGCGAGCCCTGTCAGAAGCGCCTTGAGCACGGTCCGGGCCGCCGCGTCGCCGCCCATCTCCGCCGAGGCGTTGTCGATCACCAGGGCGCCGTTCCCGGTTCCGGGAAACAGCACGACATAGGCGAACCAGAAGCCGTCCGAGCCGCCATGCACCATCACCGGTCCCTGGCGTCCGGCGATGGCCGGCTGCAGGCCCCAGTCCAGGCCACCGGTTCCGTTGGGCTGGGCGCTCTGCATCAACCTGTAGGAGGCCGCCGACAGCAGGCGGCCATGGCCCCGGGCGCCGGCCAGCTGGTCGAGGTTGAACTTCGCCCAGTCGCCCAGGCTCATGTGCAGATTGCCGGCGGGGGCGAACATGTCGGGATTGCTGGGCCCGACCGGCGCGCCCTTGTCATGGCCCATGGGCTGGCCCGGGCCGGTAGCCGCGAATCCGGCCGTGGTCATGCCGAGCGGCGCGAACACCTCCTGGCGGATCAAGGTCTCATAGGTCTTGCCGGTCGCGCGCTCGGCGACCAGGGCGGCGATCAGGAAGCCGGTGTTGCTGTAGCCGAAATCTGTCCCCGGCGCATAGGCCGGGGCCTCGGCGAGCGCGCGGACGATATAGTCCAGGCGCTGGGCGGCCAGCGGTCGCCGATCCTTGAAGTAGCCGTCGAAGAGGCTCAGGTCGGTGAGGTTCTCCGGCAGGCCGGCATGGTGCGACAGGAGCTGGACCAGGGTCACGGTCCGGTATTCCGGACGCATGCCGCTGGCCAGGTCCGGCAGCATCTTGGCCAGCGGCGCGTCCCAGCTGAGCACCCCGCGATCCACCAGGCGCGCGATCAGGGCCACCGTCTGCGGCTTGGCGGTGGATCCGATGATCCAGCGGTCATCGAGCCGGACCGCCGCCGGCTGATCGGCGCGCCGGACGCCGCGCACCGCCACGGCCTCGACCTTGCCGTCTCGGATCACCACCGCGCCCATGGCCGGGACCTGGCCCTCCGCCATGGCCGAGGCCAGCAAAGCCTGGAGTTCGCCGGGCGTTTCCGCGCGGGCGGTTGAGGCCAGGCTGATCAGGCCCAGGGCCGCGAGGGCGGCGATCCATTTCGACAGCATGCGGTCCATCCCGTGCGACAAGAGAGCGCGCTGGCCTAGGCTAAGCCGCAGACAACGCAAGTGAACTTCTGTTCAGACGAACGGCTTGGTCGGCGGGGTTGATCCCACCCCTGAGGACATAGGCGATTTGTTAGCCACCCTAGGCGCAAGCTGCCGCCAATGTCCGAAGCGATTTCCAGCAGCCGCTCGCTGCACCGCCTGCTCTATTCGAGCCGCCAGAAGTTCGGCCCTGGCGTCGATGTCGACGCCGAGGTCGAAGCCATTGTCCTGACCTCGGCGCTGAACAACGCCCTGGTGGGCGTGACCGGCCTGCTGCTGGCTCACGAGGGCTGGTTCGTCCAGGCGCTGGAGGGCCCGGCCCAGGCGGTGATGACCACCTATCAGCGCATCCTCAACGACCCGCGCCATGCCGACAGCCGCGTGCTCTCGGCCGGGCCGGCCGAGCAGCGTGAGTTCGGGGACTGGGACATGTGCGCGCGCCGCATCAGCGCGACCGACGACGCGATCCTGACGACGCTGGCCCAGCGCCAGGCCTTCGACCCCACAACCCTGTCCGCCGCCGCCGCGCTGCGCCTGCTGAAGACCGTGGCCGGCATCAAGCAGCGCACGACCCGGGTGGCCTGAGCCCCGCCTAGGGCTCTCCCGCCAGCTTCGCCAGCAGCGCCTGGGCGGCGTCCTTGTGCGCCGGCTTCAGGTTCTTGCCGACCAGGGCGATCACCGCCGCCAGCACGGCGGCGTCGTCGGTGAAGCCGATCACGCCGAGGAAATCCGGGATCGCGTCGGTGGGCAGCACGAAATAGGCCAGCGCCGCCATCATCAGCCCCTTGGCGGCCACGGGCGTCTGCGGATCACGGGCGCAGTACCAGACCGAGATCAGGTCGGCGGCGAAGGGGATCTGGGTCGCCACCTTGCGCAGCTTGGGCCAGAAGCCCTCGGCGACCCGGCGTTCATTGACCTGGACCACCGCCGGAATCAGCGCCCGGGAGGGGTCGAGGGCCCCGGCGGGGTCGATTCCGCCGCCCTTGACGTGGCGTGAGTCTTTTGGAGCGGCGCTCATCGGGCTAAAGGCTCGGCTTCGAACGGTTTGAGCACTTTAACCGAGAACGGGAGCGCAGCGTCCATGAAACTCGATTCCTCCATTTCCGCCGTCATCACCGGCGGCGCCTCTGGCCTCGGCGAAGCCACCGCCCGGGCCCTGGCCGCCCAAGGCGTCAAGGTCGCCATCTTCGACATGAACGAAGCCAAGGGCGAAGCGGTCGCCAAGGAACTCGGCGGCGTGTTCTGCAAGGTCAATGTGACCTCGGAAGAAGAGGTCGACGCCGGCTTCGCCAAGGCCCGCGCCGCCATCGGCCAGGAACGCATCCTGGTCAATTGCGCCGGCACCGGCAACGCCATCAAGACCGCCAGCCGCGACAAGACCACCGGCGCGATCAAGCACTTCCCGCTCGACGCCTTCAACATCATCATCCAGATCAACCTGGTCGGCACCTTCCGCTGCATCGCCAAGTCGGCGGCCGGCATGCTGACCCTGGACCCGACCGAGGACGGCGATCGCGGCGCGATCGTCAACACCGCCTCCGTCGCGGCCGAGGATGGCCAGATCGGGCAGGCGGCCTATTCGGCGTCCAAGGGCGGCGTGGTCGGCATGACCCTGCCCATCGCCCGCGACCTGTCGAACGACGCCATCCGGGTGAACACCATCCTGCCGGGCATCTTCAACACCCCGCTCTTGGCCGCCGCGCCGGAAGCGGTGAAGGCCGCCCTGGGCGCCCAGGTCCCGCATCCCAAGCGTCTCGGCAATCCCGAGGAATACGCCCAGCTGGCCCTCACCATGATCACCAACGCCTATTTCAACGGCGAGGACGTCCGCCTGGACGGCGCCATTCGGATGGCGCCGCGCTAAACGCGCGGAACGCGCCGCAGGCTTGCGCGTTCCCCCGGCTTAGGGGCTCATTGGGTTGAGCTCGGGGGTCGGGGGACGTCTGCATCATGAGCGCACGATGGGCGGGGCGGTTCTCGACTGTTCTTGAACGTCCCGCCGTCGCCTATGCGGCCGCCCTCGCGGCGGTCGCGGCTGCGGCCCTGGTGCGGGGCGCAGCGGGGATGTTCATGCAGAACGCCCCCAATTTCATGGCCTTCTTCCCGGCCATATTGTTCGCCGCCATGGTCGCCGGCCCGAGGGGCGGCGTCGCGGCGACCCTGGCCAGCGTCGGCCTGGTCTGGACCCTGTTCCTGCACGATGAGAGCGCCGCCGAGCTGTGGCGGACCGAGCGCATCCAGCTTGGGCTGTTCGCGGTCACCGGCGGACTGACGGTCTGGCTGGCCACGGCCTTGCGCCAGGCCCTGCTGCGCGGCGCGGTGATCGAGGAACGCCTGGCCATCGTCCAGGCCCAGGCGCTGGACGCCTTCGTCATACTGGAGCCGGTGCGCACGGACGGCGCGATCGTCGACTTCACCTGGATCTACGCCAACACCGCCGCCGACCGCACCACGCCGGGGGCCAAGGGGGGGCTGACCGGCCGCCGGGTGCTGGACGTGTTTCCCGACGAGACCGGCGCCGACATGGTGCGCCGCCTGTCGGCGGCCCTGAGCGCGGGCGGGCCGGACGACATCGAGGTGCGCCGGGTGATCGACGGCCAGGAGCGCTGGATGCGCTCTTCGGCCCTGCCGCTCGCCGATGGAGTGGCGGTGACCTTCCGGGACGTGACCGCGCAACGCGAGGCCGAGGCCGTCGCCCGGCGCAGCCGCGACCAGTTCGAGCACATCGCCAACGCCGCCCCGGTGATGATCTGGATGAGCGGGCCCAGGCTGGGGGCCACCTGGTTCAACGCCTCGTGGCTGGCCTTCACCGGCCGGGCCCTGGAGGCCGAACTGGGACGAGGCTGGTCCGAGGGCGTCCATCCCGAGGACCTGGAGCGGCTGCTCGTCAACTACGCTCAGGGGTTTGACCAACGCCAGACCCTGAGGATCGAATATCGGCTGCGCAACGCCCAGGGCCAGCACCGCTGGCTGGATGAGGTGGCCTCGCCCTCCTTCGACGCCGACGGGACGTTCACGGGCTATATCGGCGCCTGTGTCGACGTCACCGAGCGGCGGACGGCGGAACAGGCTCTGCGCAGCGGCGAGGCCCGGGTCCGCGCCCTGGTCGATTCCCTGCCCCAGCTCCTGTGGTCCAACCGGGTGGACGGGTTCTGCGACTATCTGAGCCCGCAGTGGGTGGCCTATACCGGTGTCCCCGCCGAGCAGCACCGGGGTGACGGCTGGCTGGAGGCGATCCACCCCGACGACCGCGACCCGGTCCGCGCCGCCTGGGCGGCGGCCATCGCCGGGACGGCGGCGTTCGACGTCGAATATCGGATCCGCCGGCATGACGGGGCGTGGCGCTGGTTCAGCGGCCGGGCCTCGGCGGTGCGCGAGGAGGACGGCGCGGTGCGGCGCTGGTTCGGCTCCTCCTCCGACATCACCGAGATCGTCGCGGCGCGCAGCGACCTGGAGGCGGCGGTGGCCGATCGCACCCGCGAGCTGCAGGAGAGCCTGGAGGAACGCGCCCGGGCCGAGGCGGCCCTGGCCCAGGCCCACCGGCTGGAGACGCTGGGTCGGCTGACCGGCGGGGTGGCCCACGACTTCAACAACCTGCTCACGGTGATCATCGGCGGGCTGGACATGATCCTCAAGCGGCCGGCCGACACCGAGCGGGTCACCCGCCTGGCCGAGGCGGCCCTGTCGGCGGGGCGCCGGGGCGAGCGCCTGACCCGTCAACTACTGGCCTTCGCGCGGCGTCAGGAGCTGAAGCCCGAGATCGTCGACCTCAGCCGGTTGATCGCCCAGGCCGAACCCCTGGTGCTGCGCGCCGTGGGGGCCGGGGTGGAGCTCTCCCTGGAGCTGGAGCCCGAGGTCGGCGCCGCGCGCCTGGATCCGGCCCAGTTCGAGGCCGCCCTGCTAAACCTGGTGGTCAACGCCGCCGACGCGGTGGGAGACCGTGGCCGGGTGACGGTCCGCGCCCAGCGCCGCCAGCTGGAGCTCGGCGAAGTCCAGGGGATCGGCGCAGGACCCTATGTGGCGATCTCGGTGACCGACACCGGCCCCGGCATGAGCCCCGAGGTGATCCAGCGCGCCTTCGAACCCTTTTTCACCACCAAGGAAGTGGGCAAGGGCACCGGCCTGGGCCTGGCCCAGGTCTATGGCTTCATCAGCCAGTGCGGCGGCGCGGTGGCGATCGACAGTTCGCCGGGCGAGGGCGCGACCGTCACCCTCTATGTGCCGGTGGCCGAGGGGACGGCGGAGCCCGAGGCCGAGGCGCCGGACCCGCCCGGACCGGGGGCGGCGCTGAGCGCCCATGTGCTGCTGGTCGAGGACGATGAGGCGGTGCGGGCGGTGACCGAGAGCCTGCTGGCCGAACTGGGTTGCCGAGTGACCGCCGAGCCGGACGCCCGGGGCGCCCTCAGCCGCCTGATCGCCGGTGAAGCCTTCGACCTGATGCTGTCGGACATCGTCATGCCCGGCGGCATGAGCGGGGTGGAGCTGGCCCAGGCGGCGGCGGCCCGCGACCCGGACCTGCCGATCCTGCTGACCACCGGCTATGCCGGCGACCGGTTCGGCGACGGGGCGGCGGAGGTGGCCTGGCCGGTGCTGCGCAAGCCGTTCCGCGCCGACCAGCTGGAGGCCATGGTCCGCGATGTGCTGGCCCTGGCGGAAGAGAACTGAGGCCTCAGCGCCGACGCCCGCGGCTGTTGGAGCTCAAGCCCCCCAGGACGCCCCGGATCAGTTCGCGGCCAACCTGGGTCCCGATGGTGCGGACCATGGAGATGGCGAAGGCCTCCATCGCCGTCTGGCGGCCGGAGGCGCGGGCGCGCGGCGCAGGCGGGTCGTCGCGCGGGGTGGTCGGAACCGAGGCGCGGCCGGCCCTGGGAGCCGGCGCGTCCTGCGCCTCCGTCGCGGCGGCGGCGCGAGCCTTGAGGGTCTCGAAGGCGGATTCGCGGTCCAGGGCCTGGTCATAGAGGCCCTTCACCGGGCTGCGCGCGATCACCGCCGTCCGCTCCTCGGGGGTCAGGGGACCCAGCCTGGAATTGGGCGGGCGGATCAGGGTCTTCTCGACCATGGTCGGGGCGCCGCGCTCATCCAGCACCGAGACCAGGGCCTCGCCGACCCCCAGGCCCTGGATGGCCTCGGCGGTGTCGAAGGCCGGATTGGCCCGGAAGCTGTCGGCCGCCGCCCGCAGGCCGCGCTGCTCGACCGGGGTGTAGGCGCGCAACGCATGCTGGATACGGTTGCCCAGCTGGCCCAGCACGGTCTCGGGGATGTCGGCGGGGTTCTGGGTGACGAAATAGACCCCCACCCCCTTGGAACGGATCAGCCGCACCACCTGCTCGACCTTTTCCAGTAGGGGCTTGGGGGCGTCGCGGAACAGCAGGTGGGCCTCGTCGAAGAAGAACACCAGCTTGGGCTTCTCCGGATCGCCGACCTCGGGCAGTTCCTCGAACAGCTCCGACAACAGCCAGAGCAGGAAGGTGGCGTAGAGCCTGGGGCTGGCGATCAGCTTGTCGGCGGCCAGCACGCTGACGAAGCCGCGCCCCGCGCCGTCGGTGCGCATCAGGTCGGAGAGCGCCAGGGCGGGCTCGCCGAACAGCTTGGCGCCGCCCTGGTCCTCGAGCACCAGCAGCTTGCGCTGGATGGTGGCGACGGTGGCGGCCGAGACATTGCCGTATTTGGCGCCCAGCTCGGCGGCGTGTTCGGAGGCGTAGGACAGGGCCGCCTGCAGGTCCTTGAGGTCGAGCAACAGCAGGCCCTCGTCGTCGGCGGCGCGGAACACCACCGTCAGCACCCCCTCCTGGACGTCGTTGAGCTCCAGCATCCGGGCGATCAGCAGCGGGCCCATCTCCGAGACCGTGGCGCGGATCGGATGGCCCTGGTCGCCGAACAGGTCCCAGAACACCACCGGGGCGGCGTCGGGATGCAGGGTCAGGTTCATGGCCGCCGCCCGGGCCAGCATCTTCTCATTGGGGGCGCCCGCTGCGGCCACCCCGCAAAGGTCGCCCTTCACGTCGGCGCAGAACACCGGGACGCCGGCGTCCGACAGCCCCTGGGCCAGGGCCTGCAGGGTGACGGTCTTGCCGGTGCCGGTGGCCCCGGCCACCAGGCCATGGCGGTTGGCGCGGTCGAGCCGCAGGCTCTGAGGATGGTCCGAGAACCCGATCAGCACACCGTCGTCGGCCATGGAAACCTCCCGCGATTCAACAGGCCTCCAGGCTATCGGTCCGCCCCCTTGGGCGCCACTGCCCGCCCCGCCCAGCCCGGGTTCCGGAGCAAGATTTTCGAGTCCCCCCTGGGGCGACGGGGCGGGCCGTGCGCGTCGACGCGCCCATTCGCCAAAGAAAGCCGCCTTTTTGCCCGGTGACTCGGTCTAGAAACGGGTTGCATTGTCGCTGCCCGCCACCGCGATGGGGAAAAACAGACCGCATGCCCGCCGCCAAGCCGAGCGCCCACACCCATCCCGCCCAGATCATCCTGGCGGTGATCGCCGCCGGCGCCGCGATCTACGCCCTGGCTGACATCCTGACCCCGCCGGCCATGGCCCTGTTCCTGGCCATCGTCATCGACGGTTTCGCCCGGGTGCTGGAACGCCGGGTGACCTGGATCTCCAAGGCCTCGGCCATGCCGATCGCCATCGTGCTGTCGATCGTGCTGTTCGGCGCCGCAGTGTTCGTGATCGGCGACAACGCCTCGAGCTTCGCGGCCAAGCTGGTCACCTATCTGCCCAAGCTCAACGCCCTGATCGCCCGGGGCGCCGGCCTGGCCCACCTGGACGTGGCGCCGACCGTCGATGAGCTGATCACCCGGCTCAATCCGTCGAAATATCTGGGCGACGTGGCCAAGGGTTTCCAGACCTTCGCCTCCAACGCCATCTTCATCCTGATCTATCTGGGCTTCATCCTGGCCTCGCGCCGGTCCTTCGACCGAAAGCTGGTCAATCTGTCGGGCAACCGCGCCCAGCGCCACGAAGCCATGGAGGCTTTCAGCCGCATCCGCGACGGGGTCGAACAGTATCTTTGGGTCCAGACCGTCACCGGCCTGATGATCGCCGTGGCCTCCTGGGCGGTGATGGCCCTGCTGGGGCTGGAGAACGCGGTGTTCTGGGCCTTCCTGATCTTCATCGCCTCCTACATCCCGATCATTGGCGGGGCGATCGGCATTCTGGCGCCGCCTTTGTTCGCCCTCGTCCAGTACGACACCGTCTGGCAGGCGATCGTGCTGATCAGCGTGCTGCAGACCATCCAGTTCGTGGTCGGCAATGTGATCCTGCCGCGGATGCAGGGCGACAGCCTGAACATCGACCCGGTCGTGGTGCTGCTGTCGCTGGCCTTCTGGGGCGCGGTCTGGGGCGTGCCGGGCATGTTCCTGTCCACGCCGCTGACGGTGATCGCCATGGTGGTCTGCGCCCAGTTCGACGGCGCCCGCTGGGTGGCGGTGCTGCTCTCGGCCAATGGCAGCCCCGACAAGCTCAAGGACCGCAAGACACCGGTCAGTCCCGACGAGGGTCCAGCCCCCAAGCTTGACCATGACGTCACGCAAGCGTGAAGACGACACAACACAGGGGTCTTAAACTTGGCCGCTTACTTCCTATCTGAGTTGGGCTCGGGCGAGTCCCGACTTAGCGCCGCCCGCCAATACAGCCCCCGGGCGCCGCAAGTACCGAGTGTTCCGCCTCCCCCCAAAGGCGGGACCACACGCCGCCGGACACTCTCCTCCGGCGGCGTTCTCGCGTCTGAGGCCCATCGCGAGACCGCCCCATGACCGCCGCCGCCAAAGCCCACACCCACGCCGCCGCCGTGAAGGCGCTGAAGGCCGCCTTCGCCCAGACCCCGGACAGCGAGGCCGCGCGCGACTTCATCGCCGAGGCCGGCCGCGACCTGGTCCCCGACGAATTGCCGGAGCTGACGCCGGAGGATCTGGCCGCCAGCCTCGTCGACTTCTGGGCCTTCGGCGCCCAGCGCAAGGGGGCGGGCCCCACGATCCGCCTGGTCGCCATGGCCCAGGGACTGGACCGGCTGGAGATCGTCCAGAACGACGCGCCCTTCCTGGTCGACAGCGTGATGGGCGAGATCACCGAACAGGGCCTGTCGGTCCGCGCCATGTTCCACCCGGTCGTCGAGGTCCGCCGCGACCGCAAGGGCGTCCGCCTTGAGGCGACCGAGGCCGGCGCGCCGCACCGGGAATCCATGATTCAGGTGATGCTGGACCGGGTCGGCGCCGACCGCGAGGCGGCCCTGATCGCCGGGCTGAAGGCGTCGCTGGCCGATGTCCGCGCCGCCGTCGATGATTTCCCCGCCATGCTGGCCCTGATGGGCCGCACGGTCAGCGAGGTGAAGGCCCTGCCCCTGACCGGCAAGGCCGCCGCCCGGCGCGACGAGGACGTCGCCTTCCTGTCCTGGCTGAAGGACGAGCACTTCGTCTATCTGGGCGCCCGGGTCTATGAGTACCCGCGCCTGCCCAATGGCGACTACGCCCCGGAGGAGCCGCTCTATCAGCCCCAGGACGGGCTGGGCGTGCTGCGCGATCCGGCCCGCACGGTGCTGCGCCGCTCCTCCGAGCCCGCCGTGCTCTCGGCCCAGATCCGCAACCGGCTGGCCGATCCCATGGTGGTGGTGGCGAAATCCAATGTCCGCTCCCGCGTCCATCGGCGCGGCTACATGGACTATGTCGGGATCAAGCGGTACGGCGCCGACGGCAAGCCCTCGGGCGAGATCCGCTTCGTCGGCCTGTTCACCTCCGAGGCCTATGACCAGCCGGCCACCGAGGTGCCGCTGGTCCGCGCCAAGGTCGAATGGGTCCTGGCCCGGGCCCACGCCGAGCCGGGCAGCCACAACGCCAAGCGGCTGAAGAACATCCTCGAAAACCATCCGCGCGACGAGCTGTTCCAGACCACCGAGGAGGAGCTCAAGGACCTGGCGCTGGGCGTGCTGCACCTCTACGACCGCCCGCGCGTGCGGCTGTTCGAGCGCCGCGACCCTTATGACCGCTTCGCCGCCGTGCTGATGTATGTGCCGCGCGAGCGCTATGATTCCGGCCTGCGGGCCCGGGCCGGCGAGATGTTGGCCAAGGCCTATGGCGGCCGGGTCTCGGCCTATTACCCCTATTTCTCCGACACCCCCCTGGCGCGGGTCTATTTCATCATCGGCTTCACGCCGGGCGACCATCGGGTTCCCGACTTCAAGGCCCTGGAGACCCAGATCGCGGCCGCCGCCCGCACCTGGGAGGACCGGTTCAGCGACGCCGTGCGGCTGTCGGGCCGCTCCAGCGATCAGGTCGCCGACGTCCTGGCCCGCTATGGCCAGGCCTTCCCGGCCGGCTATCGCGACCGCTATGACGCCACAGAGGCCCTGGCCGACCTGGCGGTGATCGAGGCCCATGGACCGGGCGACGGCATCCAGGTCCGCGCCTATCGCGGCCTGGGCGACGGCAAGACCCAGTTCCGCTTCAAGCTCTATCGTCCGGGCGAGCCCGCACCCCTGGCCGACGTCCTGCCCGTGCTGGAGAACATGGGGTTGAAGGCCATGGTCGAGACCGGATTCCCGGTCACCCGGCCAGGCGCCCCGCCGGTCTGGGTCCATGACTTCGACCTGCTGGACGAGCGCGGCGAGCACCTGGTGTTCGCCGATGTGAAACAGGCCTTCGAGGAGGCCTTCATCGCCGTCTGGGACGGTCGCAGCGAGAATGACGGCTTCAACCGCCTGGTGCTGGAGCTGTCGATCTCCTGGCGCGACGCGGCCCTGATCCGGGCGCTGGCCCGCTACCGCCAGCAATCCGGCCTCGACCCCAGCCAGAGGGTGCAGGAGGCGGCGCTCGCCAACCATCCCGGCGTGGTGCGGCTGATCCTCGACCTGTTCCGCACCAAGTTCCACCCGGCGATCCGCGCCGACCTGGATGAGCGACGCAAGCAGGCCGCCGCCGTCATGGGCGAGATCGTCGAGGCCCTGCAGCTGGTCGACAGCCTGGACGAGGACCGGGTCCTGCGCCGCCTGGCCCTGCTGGTGGGCGCGATCCTGCGCACCAACTACTACCAGCCCGCCGCCGACGGGACGCCCCGGCCCTATATCAGCTTCAAGGTCGCCTCCGGGGAACTGGCCGACCTGCCGGCCCCCAAGCCGTTCCGCGAGATCTTCGTCTCGGCGACCCATGTGGAGGGCGTCCACCTGCGCTTCGGCCCGGTGGCCCGGGGCGGCCTGCGCTGGTCCGACCGCCGCGACGACTTCCGCACCGAGGTGCTGGGGCTGGTGAAAGCCCAGCAGGTCAAGAACGCGGTGATCGTGCCGGTGGGCTCAAAGGGCGGCTTCTATCCCAAGCAATTGCCCAAGGCCGGCTCAGCCGACGCCGTGCGGGCCGAGGGGATCCGCGCCTATCGGACCTTCCTCAACGGCCTGTTGGATATCACCGACAATCTCACCCCCGACGGCAAGGTGGTGCATCCGGACCATGTCGTCGTCCATGACGGGGATGATCCCTATCTGGTGGTCGCCGCCGACAAGGGCACGGCGACCTTCTCCGACATCGCCAATGGCATAGCCGAATCCTACGGGTTCTGGCTGGGCGACGCCTTCGCCTCCGGCGGGTCGGCCGGCTATGACCACAAGGTCATGGGCATTACGGCGCGCGGCGCCTGGGAAGCGGTGAAGCGTCACTTCCGCGAACTGGGCAAGGACATCCAGTCGCAGCCCTTCACGGTGGTGGGCGTCGGCGACATGTCCGGCGACGTGTTCGGCAACGGCATGCTGCTGTCGACCCACACCCGGCTGCTGGCCGCCTTCGACCACCGCCATATCTTCGTCGATCCCGATCCGGATGAGGCGGCCTCCTACGCCGAGCGCGCGCGGATGTTCGCCCTGCCCCGTTCGTCCTGGGACGACTATGACCGCAAGGCGATCTCCAAAGGCGGCGGGGTGTTCCCGCGCAGCCAGAAGGCCATCGAGCTCACCCCCGAAATCCGCGCGCTGCTGGAGATCAAGGCCGAGACGGTGACCCCGGCCGAACTGATGACGGCCATCCTCAAGGCGCCCGCCGAGCTGCTCTATCTCGGCGGCATCGGCACCTATGTGAAGGCCAAGGGCGAGAGCCACGCCGAGGTCGGCGACAAGGCCAATGACGCCAGCCGGGTCAATGGCGCCGAGCTGCGGGTCAAGGTGGTCGGCGAAGGGGCCAATCTCGGCCTGACCCAGGCCGGCCGCATCGAGTTCGCGCTCAAGGGCGCCGGAGGGATCGGCGGCAAGATCAACACCGACGCTATCGACAATTCGGCCGGGGTCGATTCCTCCGACCACGAGGTCAATATCAAGATCGCCACCGGGGTGCTGGAGCGCACCGGGGTCCTGACCCGGCCCAGCCGCGACAAGCTGCTCCGGTCCATGACTCCGGACGTCGCGGCCCACGTGCTGATCCACAACACCGACCAGACCCTGGCCCTGTCGCTGATGGACCTGGACACGGTGGGCGAGCTGGAGCCCCACGCCCAGTTGATGGCCAAGCTGGAAGCCGAGGGCCGGCTCGACCGCGCCGTCGAGGGCCTGCCCGACGCCACGGTGATCGCAGAACGCGCCGCCGCCGGCCTGGGCCTGACCCGGCCGGAGGAGGCCATGCTGCTGGCCTATGGCAAGCTGGAGCTCAGCCACGACATGGTGGCCTCCACGGCGCCGGACGATCCCTGGTTCGAGCAGATCCTCGAAGGCTATTTCCCCAAGGGCCTGCGCAAATACGCCGACGTGCTGAAGCGCCACCGGCTGCGGCGCGAGATCATCGCCACCGTGGTGGCCAATGACGCCATCAATCGTTGCGGCCCCTCCTTCCCCACCCGGCTGATGGCGGCGGCCTCCTGTGACGCGCGGGCCTTCGTCACTGGCTATGAGGCGGCCAAGGTGGTGCTGGACCTGCCCCGGCTGTGGGACGCGGTGGCGGCGCTGGACAACCAGATCCCGGCCGCCGGCCAGATGGCGCTGTTCCGCCGCCTGGCCTACACACTGCGCGGCCAGACCTTCTGGCTGGCCCGCCGGGCCTTCCGCGAGGGGCTGAAGGTCCAGCCCCTGATCAACCGCTACGCCCCGGGCGCCAGCGCCCTCAAGGCAATGGGTTCGGACATCCTGTCCCCGGTGGAACAGGGCCAGCTGGAGGCCCAGACCGCCAAGCTGGTCGCGGCCGGCGCGCCGGAGGCCCTGGCCCGCCAGGTCGCCGGCCTGCAGCCCCTGACCATCACCGCCGACCTGGTCGACCTGGCCGAGGCCTCGAGCTGGACCCTGCCGCAGGTGGCCAGGCTCTATTACGAGACTGGCGCGCGCTTCGCCTTCGACCGGCTGCGCGCCGCAGCCGGCGGCTTCACGGCCGGGGACGCCTTCGAGCGGGTGGCGGTGCGCCGGCTGCTGGAAGACCTGCTGGCCGAACAGGCGGCGGTCACCCGGGCGATCATGGCCTTCGCCGGCTCGTCCGACGCCGGCGCCGACCCCGCCCGCGCCCGGGCCAGCGTCGCCTCCTGGGCGGCCCTGCGCCGCGAGACCGTGGAGAGCGCCGCCAAGGCCATCGAGGAGATCGAGGCCGCCAGCGGCGGCTGGACCTTCGCCAAGCTCACCATCGCCAATGCGGCCTTGCGGGAGCTGGCGGCGGAGGGGCCGAAGGGCAAGCGGT
>NZ_CANCLE010000025.1 GCF_947378715.1 Phenylobacterium aquaticum | reverse complement strand
GCCAGGCCATAGCCGGACTTGGCCTCGAGCGTGGTGACGCCCTCGGCGATCAGGGCGTCGAGGCGCGGCAGGGCCTGGGCGACCAGCTCATCCTGGCTGGCGGCGCGGGTCGCGGCCATGGTCGAGACGATGCCGCCCCCGGCCCGGGCGATCTCTTCGTAGGACGCGCCGGCCAGGCGGAGCTCGAACTCCGCGGCCCGGTCGCCGCCATGGACGATGTGGGTATGGCCGTCGATCAGGCCCGGGGTGATCCAGCGGCCTTCGCAGTCGATGACCTGGGCCGCGTCCAGGGCCGGGGCGGTATCGGCCTCTCCCGCATAGACGATCCGCCCGCCCCGCGCCGCGATCAGCCCGCGTTCGACGACGCCCAGGCCCGGCCGGTCGGCGGCCAGGGTGGCGAGGCGGGCGTTTCGCCAGAGGCGGTCGCAGCGCACGGAGGACTCCCTTCGAGGTTCGTGCGCCGGAGACTTGGCCAAGGCGACAATAATGTCTAGACATAATTGCCATCGGCGATGAAGGATGCGCCCATGACCGAGCTCACCCCGACCTCCCTGTGGTTCGAGACCGCCCTGCTGGGCGAGGCCTGGGCCGACCGCGTGCGCCTGACCCTGGCGGGCGGACGGATCACGGCGATCACGGTTGGCGTCGAGCCAGCCGCTGGCGATGAAGTCCACGCCATCGCCCTTCCGGGCCTGGCCAATGTCCACAGCCACGCCTTCCAGCGCGGCATGGCGGGCCTGACCGAATATCGCGGCGGCGACGGGGATGATTTCTGGAGCTGGCGGGCGCTGATGTACCGCTTCCTGGACCGCCTGAACCCCGACGATGTCGAGGCCATCGCCGCCCAGGCCTATGTCGAGATGCTGCAGGCCGGCTTCACCCGGGTCGGCGAATTCCACTATCTGCACCATGACCCGGAAGGCCTGCCCTATGCCGACCTGGGGGAGATGGCCGGCCGTATCGCGGCGGCGGCGGCCGAGACCGGGATCGGCCTGACCCTGCTGCCGGTCCACTACGCCCAGGGCGGATTCGGCGGCGCGGCGGCGGTTCCAGGGCAGCGACGGTTCCTCAATGATATCGACCGGTTCGCGGCGCTTCATGAGCGCAGCCGCGAGGTGATCGCCGCCCTGCCCGACGCCAATCTGGGCGTAGCGCCGCATAGCCTGCGGGCCGTGACCCCGGACGACCTTCGCCGGGTCCTGGCCCTGTCGCCGGAAGGCCCCCGGCACATCCACGCCGCCGAACAGGTCAAGGAGGTCGCAGACTGCCTGGCCTGGTCGGGACGTCGTCCCGTCCAGTGGCTGCTGGACGAGATCGGCCTCGACCCCCGCTGGTGCCTGATCCACGCCACCCATCTGGACGCGGCGGAGACCCAGGGCCTGGCGGCCAGCGGCGCGGTCGCGGGTCTGTGCCCCATCACCGAGGCCAATCTCGGCGACGGGGTGTTCCCGGCCCTGGCCTATCTGGACGCCGGCGGGGCCATCGCGCTTGGCACCGACTCCAACATCCAGATCGACGCGGCCCAGGAGCTCAGGCTGGTGGAATACGCCCAGCGCCTGACCCGGCGCGGCCGCAATGTGCTGGGGGCCGATCGGCCCTCGACCGGCGCGCGTCTGTTCCTGGGCGCCCAGGCCGGTGGCGCCCAGGCGCTTGCACAGTCACCCGCCGGCCTGGCGGTGGGCGCCACGGCGGATATCGTATCCCTGGCCGCCGAACACCCCTCTATGATCGGCCGGCGCGGCGACGCCCTGCTGGACAGCTGGATCTTCGCGGGCGGCGCGGTGGATCATGTGTGGCGGCGGGGGACGCGGGTGGTGAAGGGCGGACGGCATCGACGGGCGAAGGATGTCGAGACCCGCTATCGGCGCGCCGTGACCCGGCTGCTGGCGTCTTGACGCTCCGCGCGCCTGGCCTGGAGCGGCGAATTCGCGCCGAGCTGGAGGCTCGCATTCGCTCCGGCGAATGGCCGCCCGGTCATCGCATTCCGACCGAGGCCGCCCTGATGGCGGAATATGGCTGTGCGCGGATGACGGTGCACAAGGCGATCACCGCGCTCGCCGCCTCCGGCCTCGTGACCCGCAACAAGCGGGCCGGCACCCTGGTCGCCCGGCCCCACGTGGTCACCGCCGTGCTGGAGATCCCCGACATCGGGGCCCTGATCGCCGCGCGGGGCGAGACCTACGCCTTCACCCTGCTGGCCCGGGAAGTCCGCGCGCCTGCGACGGACGACCCCGGCGAGGCCGCCCTGGCGGCGCCGGACCAGGTGCTGGCGGTCTGCGGCCTGCACATGGCGGCCGGCGAGCCTTTCGGCCTGGAGACGCGGATCATCAGCCTGGCCTCGACGCCCGACGCCGAGACCCAGGATTTCACCCACGAGGCGCCCGGCGCCTGGCTGTTGCGTCACGTGCCCTGGACCGAGGCGCGCCACCGGATCACCGCCGTCGCCGCCGACGCTGGCCAGGCCCGCCGCCTGGGCCTGGCGCGCGGCGCGGCCTGCCTGCAGGTGGAACGCTGGACCTGGCGGGCCGGGGCCGGCGTCACCTTCGCGCGCCAGCTGTTCCCAGGCGACCGCTATGACCTGGTCGCGGAGTTCGGCCCCGGCCGTTGACAGGCTGGAAGGCGCGCGCCAAAGGAAAACCATGGCTCACGCCCTGCCCCTCGCCCGACAACAGCAACGCCGCATCTCGGCGGCGTCGGCGCGCGCGCAGAACCTCGGCTGACATCCGTCCGCTCAGGCTGAGCCGCCCACCCCGCCCGGCCGGCGGGGTTTTTCATGTCGCTGTCCGGGCCTGATCCCCACAGAGAGCCCACCATGACCAAGCACTATCTCGATGACGACGCCGTCGCCCGTATCGGCCTAGGCCTGCTCGACCGAACCCTGCCCAAGGCGGAATGGACCCATGCGGCCCACTTCGCCGCCGCCCTGTGGCTGCTGCGCTCCCGGCCGGACCTGCCCTTGGCCGAGCGGATGGCCGAGATCATCCGCGCCTATAATGAGGCGACGGACACGCCGAACACCGACAGCGGCGGCTATCATGAGACCATCACCCGAGCCTCGATGACGGCGGCCATATCGGTGCTAAGCCACCAGCCGGCGGCCAGGCCGCTGCACGAGGTGGTCGATGTGCTGATGGCGACGGAGCTGGGTCGCTCGGACTGGCCCCTGGCCTATTGGTCCAAGGCGACCCTGTTCTCGGTCGAGGCGCGCCGCGCCTGGGTCGGGCCGGACCTGCAGCCCCTGCCGCAGCGCTTTTGAGCGCGGCGACCGGGGCGCGTGGTCCCGAAATCGGCCTTAGGCGGCGACCTTGCGGGCGCCCTGGACCTGATAGCGATCCATGGCGACGCGCAGGACATTGAGGTCGCTTTCCAGCTGGTCTCGGCGGCGATCAAGCGCCTCGACGATCCGGGCGTTGCGGGCTTCGCCGTCCTCCAGGGTCAGGACGCCCTCGATCTCTTCCAGGCCGAGGCCCGCGCGACGCAGTTCGGCGATGGCGCGCAGCCGCTCCCGGGCCGGCATGTCGTAAAGGCGGCGGTTGAACATGTCGCGCCCGCTCTCGACCAGGCCACGCTCCTCATAGAAGCGGATCGCGCGCGGCGTCAGACCAAACAGTTCGGACAGCTGAGTGATGGTGGCCATGGACCGGGTCGTCGCCATTTCGAGGTCTCCCAACGGTGGACAGGCCCGGATGCGTGGCCTGCGAAGCTGCAAAACACCTTACGCACCGGCGCCGGCGAAAGTTGAGCAATTTCCTCGTGCCATTGGGTCGGAAATGGGCCAAGCTGTGAACGATCACTCCCCGTTTCTTGTAAAACTGCAAAAATGCGAAACTGATGGCGGACAAACTTTTCGTCGGACCCAAGGCGCGCAGGCTGCGCCAGGAGCGGGGCTGGACCCTGGAGACGGCCAGCGGCCTGCTGGGCCTGTCGATCAGCTATCTCTCCCAGATCGAGGCCAATCAGCGACCGGTCTCGGCCCGCGTGCTGCTGGCCATGATGAAGACCTTCGAGGTCGACGCCGGCGCCCTCGACGCCGATGACGACCAGCGGCTGATCGCCGATCTGCGCGAGGCCACCGCCGGGCTGAACGATCCGTCCGGCGCCCTGTCCTTCCCCGAGATCAAGCATGTGGCCTCGACAGCGCCGGCCTTCGCTCACCGGTTCCTCGAACTGCACCGCGCCTATGCCCGGCTGGAGGATCGCCTGCGCCAGGCCGACGCCGCCGTGGCCGTGGACGAGACCGCCGCCGCCAGCTCGCTGCTGCCCTATGAAGAGGTCCGCGACTTCTTCCACTACAAGAACAACTATCTGCATGAGCTGGACCTGGCGGCCGAAGCCCTGTCGGCGCGCATGGGCCTGGGGAGCGACGCGCCGCTGGAGGCCTTGCTCGAGGCCCATCTGCGCGGCGCCATGAATCAGAGCGTCCTGCGCGACGGGGCTGGCGACCTGATGCGCCGCTATGACGCAGAGAGCCGCACCCTGACCTTGGGCGCCACCCAGCCGGTCGCCACGCGGGCCTTTCAGATGGCCTTCCACATCGTCTCGGCCGAACTGGGCGACCTGATCGAGGCGGAGCTCGCGGCCTCGGGCCTGCATGGCGACGCCGCCCGCGATGTCTGCCGGGTGGGTCTGCGCAACTATGCGGCCGGGGCCCTGGTCCTGCCCTATCGCCAGTTCGCCGCGGCCGCGCGGGAGCTTCGCCACGATGTCGAGCGGCTGGCCCGCCGGTTCCAGTCCAGCCTGGAGCAGGTCTGCCACCGGCTCTCGACCCTGCAACGGCCCGGGGCGCGGGGCGTGCCGTTCTATTTCGTGCGCCTGGACCATGCCGGGAACATCACCAAACGCCATAGCGCCACGCGTTTCCAGTTCGCCCGGTTCGGCGGCGCCTGCCCGTTGTGGAATGTCCATGACGCCATCGGCCACCCTGATCGGTTCCTGGTGCAGGTGGCCGAGATGCCGGACGGCGTGCGCTATCTGTGCGTCGCCCGCAGTGTGGTGAAGCGCTCAGGCTCGTTCCTGGAACCGGACCGGCGATACGTGCTGGGCTTCGGCTGCGAGCTGCAATACGCCGACGCCCTGGTCTATTCAGAGGGGGTCGACCTCAAGGGCCGACCGGCCCGCATCGGCATTTCCTGTCGCATCTGCGAGCGCACCGACTGCGCACAGCGGGCCTTCCCACCGGTC
The DNA here is from genome assembly GCF_947378715.1 of Phenylobacterium aquaticum. GTDB lineage: Bacteria > Pseudomonadota > Alphaproteobacteria > Caulobacterales > Caulobacteraceae > Phenylobacterium > Phenylobacterium aquaticum_A. Next base: position 26,891 of record NZ_CANCLE010000025.1, on the reverse strand, counting down.
GATCGGCCAATCTGGGTGCCGGCCGAGGAGCGCAGCGTGGTGCCCTATCGGATCACCGAACCGCCGGGTTAGGCGGCGTCGTTACCCATTTTGGGCATATCGACACGCGCCCCGCGATCGCATGATCATTAGACAAAGGTTCAACGGGAGGGGCGAAATCATGCGGGAGAGCAGCGGCCGCCCCCTCTATCGGCCGGTGATGCATTGCCTGGTCAGCCAGACTTTCGACTTTCTGCGCACGATGAAGGCCATTGTCGGCCCCGAGCCGACCGACGCCATCCTGATTGCTGGGCTGGGCTGGCTGACGGGCGCGCGAACCACTTTTCCCCAACCCGACGAGACCGAGGACCAGGCCGAGCAGCTGTTGGCCATCCGGCGACCCGAGCCGGTCGATAGCCTGGCGTTCCACGTGGGTCTGCCCGAGGCGGTCGCCGCGCGCCGGCTCTCCGAACTTGAGGCGCGGGGCATGGTCCTGCGGTCGGGCGGTGGCTATCTGGCGGCGCCCGCCCTGCTGCGCGGCCCCGCGATGGAGCGAATCCACCGGGAGGTCTTCGTGGAGGTCGCCGCCTTCCTTGAGGATCTCGCCGCCCTGGGCGTGCAACTCCCGATGGACCATGTCGCTGCCCATGAGACGCGACGCCGGGTGGTGCGGCTCTATATGCGCCACTTCCTGGACAGCGGGATTCCAGAGTTCCTGCGGCGACTGGGCTGGGAACCGCGCAAGGCGGTGATCTTCGTCGGCGTCTGCGACGCGAACTATGACGCCCTGCGCGCTTCGTCGGACCTGACCCAGGCGCTGATGCACGGTTCGGGCGTGCTGCCCGACGACTTGCGGCGGCCCGTGTCGCGGACCGCCCTGGCCCGCAGGCTGGAGCTGCCCCGGGAAGCCACAACCAAAATCGTCGATGAACTGCTGGCCGAGGGTTGGCTGGAGGCGCGGGGGCGCGGCGGGTTGATCGCCCCGGCTGATGTTCTGACCGGCGAACAGGTCGGCGCCATAGCCCTGCGCGGCTGGGAGGCCACCGTGGCCTTCGTGCAGGCGCTTCACCAGGTTGGCATGCCTATGCCCCGAAGCGTTCGCGCCCGGCGCTCCAGCGGCGTGCACACCATCCCAAGCCTGCTCTAACCCAGCTTCCGCAATTCGAAGAGCGCGATCTCTCCGGCTCTCAGAATGGGCAGGGGCAGTCCCAGTTGGGCGACCAGGCGGCCCGTGGTGCGAACGGTCTCGCCACGCACCAGGGCCGGGATCGGACGGCCGAGGCGGGCCGCGCGCGGATTCAGCAGGGTGACCTCATAGCTGGCCTCGGCCTCCAGGCCTGAAAGCCTCAAGGGCGCGAAGGCCCCGTGCGGCGGGGTCTCCAACTGGGCGAAGCTGACCAGGGCGCCCTGCCCGTCCGCGACCATCACCGCGACGGCGCCGGGGTCCGGATAGTCCTGGCGGGTCGTGCGGCCGGCATGCAGCAGCGGACGCAGGCGCTTGTGCAGGACGATGGCCTTGGCCAGGCGTCCGCGGTCGGCGTCGGAGAATTCCCTGACATCGGCCTCGATCCCCATGTGACCGATCAGGGCGGTATAGGCCCGCAGCATCAGGCTGGTGCGCCTGGCCGTGGTGTGGCTGGCGGCGGGGCCGACATGGGCGCCCATCACCTCGGGCGGGAAGAAGATCGAGAAGCCGCGCTGTATCGACTGGCGCTCGATCGGATCGTTGCAATCAGAGGTCCAGACCCGGTCGGTGCGCCTGAGGATCTCGTAATCCGCGCGGCCGCCTCCCGAGGCGCAGGACTCGATCTCGACGTCGGGGTGCAAAGCCCGCAGCCGGTCGATGAGCGCATAGACCGCCTGGGTCTGGGCGTGACTGGCCGGGCGCCCGCGGCTGGCCGGATGGGTCAGGTCGCGATTCATGTCCCACTTCAAATAGCTGATGGGATGGGCGGCCAGCAGCGCCTCGATCTGGGCGAAGATGTTGTCGGCCACTTCCGGCCGGGTCAGGTCCAGCACGTACTGGCCCCGTCCGACAGGCTGGTCGCGCCCCTCGACATGCAAGATCCAGTCGGGATGGGCGCGGACCAGGTCGGAGTCCAGATTGGCCATCTCCGGCTCGACCCACAGGCCGAACTCCAGGCCCAGGCCGACGACATGGTCGATCAGGGGCGTGAGGCCATCGGGAAATTTCAGTGGATCGACGGTCCAGTCGCCCAGGCTGGTGGTGTCATCGTTGCGACCCTTGAACCAGCCGTCATCCAGGATGAAGCGCTCAGCGCCCACGGACGCCGCCAGCTCGGCCAGGGCCTTCAGCTGGTCGAGATCATGGTCGAAATAGACCGCCTCCCAGGTGTTGAAATGCACCGGCCGCGTCTTGCCCTTCAGCCGCCCGTCGAGCACCTGATCACGGACGAAGGGATGAAAGCGGTCCGAAAGCCCGTTCAGGCCTTCTCCCCGCGCCGCATAGAGGATCGGGGTCTCGTAGGTCGCGCCAGGCGCCAGGACCATCTCGCCGGGCAGGAACAGTTCGCCCGCCTGCATCTGCACCCGACCGTCGCGCAGGCGCTCGGCCAGCATCCGCGCATCGCCGCTCCAGGCCAGGTGCGCGCCGGTCACCTCCCCCGCCGTCTCGCTGAAGCCCGGCGCGCCGGCGACCATGAAGGGCGGGGCATGGTGGGAGGTCCGGCCCGTGCGGTTGTCCTTCATCACCAGGCCGGTGCGGATCTGCTGGCGAACGGTCTGGAATTCGCGGGCCCAGCGCCCCTCGAACAGCATCAGCTCGACCTCCGCGAACGGCAGGGCGCAGGGGCTCATCCAGTCCAGCGACAGGGCGTCGGCGCCGGTGTTGGTGAGCACCGCGTGGAAGGCGGCGACCCCGGTGGCCGGATCGAGCTTGATGCTCAGCCGAACCGCCAGGCCGGCCAGGGGATCGGTCAGGTCGATCTCGATCTCGCCCGGCGACGCCACATAGCCCGCCGCCCGCATCTGGGTGACGAAGCCGCCGCCGGCGCGGTGGGCGATCAGGGCGGGGTGGCCGGTGAAGCCGACGCCGGCCTCCGGAAACAGGTCCAGGGCCTCGCCGCCATCCAGCATGCCGCCCTGGGGCAGGGTCATCTCAGCCATGGCGACCACCGCATCGTCGGCGATGTCGGCGGGCAGGGCCGGCCCCCAATAGGCGAGCTTTGGCCGCCCGCCATCCAGCCAGATCAAGAGGGTCTGTCCGCCGCCGTCGAGCCTGAGCATTCGCGTCGTTCTCCGCCTGGAGATGGTGATGCCGCGATGCGCCCGCCGGCTCAAGCGGCGAACGCTTCAATCGCCCGCTGGCGACATCCCGGGCGCGCTGCGGCCATAGGGCGCATTGGCGGGAGTGGCGGCGCTAAGACTTCCGGTCCTAAACCTGGGTCTCGCCCGCGCGCCGCCGCACCTCGGAATCAGTACCCACATGTCCGCCTCTTCAGCCGCCGAACTTGAGCGTCTCCAGGCTCTTCGGGAGCTTGATCTGCTGGACACCGAGGCGGAGCCCCTGTTCGATCGGCTGACCGAGCTGGCGGCCCTGACCTTCGACACCCCGATCTCGCTGATCACCCTGGTGGATTCGGACCGCCAGTGGTTCAAATCCCGCCACGGGATCGATATCGCCGAGACGCCGCGCGAGATCGCCTTCTGCCATCACGCGATCCAGTCCGACGAGGTCATGGTGGTGCCGAACGCCACCGAGGACGCACGGTTCCGCGAGAATCCCCTGGTCACCCACCAGCCCAATATCCGCTTCTACGCCGGCGCCCCGCTGCGCACCCCGGCAGGCTTCGGCATCGGCACGCTCTGCGTCATTGATGATCGGCCGCGCCCGGACTTCAGCGCCGAGGACGCGGCGAAGCTGCGCAGCTTCGCCGAAAGCGTCACCCAGGCGCTGCTGCTGCGCAAACGCGCCCGCGAGAGCGAACGGCTGGCCCAGCTGGCCGACGAGCGCCTGCATCTGCTCACCCTGGCCGAGGAACTGGCCGGGGTCGGCGCCTGGTCCTGGGACGCCGCCGCCCGGCGCGCCTTCTGGTCCGACGAGGTCTATCGGATTTATGGCCAGGACCCGACGCGGGACGCACCCGCCTTCGCCGAGGTCGCGAAACACTATCATCCGGACGACATCGAAGCGGTGCGCGGCGCCTTGAACCAGGCCCTGGAGACCGGCGCGGCCTATCGGATCGAGGCGCGCTATCTGCATCCGATCCGGGGCTGCCGCCAGGTGGTGGTCCAGGGCGCGGTGCGTCGGGATTCAGGCGGCCTGGTCACCGGCGTCTACGGCACGGTCCAGGATGTGACGGCCCTGCGGCTGGCGGACTCGGTCATTCGCGCCAGTGAGGCGCGCGCGCGCCTGCTGGCCGAACACACCACCGACCTGATCGTCAGGACGAAGCCCGACGCGACCATCATCGAGGTCTCGTCCGCCATCCGGAACTATGGCTATGAGCCTGAGGATCTGGTCGGCCTCAACGCCCTGGCCCTCGCGCACGCCGACGACATTCCGGCCGGCTTGGCGGCCCAGGCCAACAATATGAGCGGCGAGCCGATCGACCGGACCCTGTCGCGCGAATATCGGTTGAAGCGGAGGGACGGCGGCCATGTCTGGGTCGAGGGCAATCCGACCCTGATCGCCGACGCCACCGGCGCGGTGGTCGAGATCATCAGCATCTATCGCGACATCACCGAGCGGAAGGAGATGGAGCTGCGGCTGGCGGCCAGTGAGGCGCGCTATCGCCTGCTGGCGGAAAACGCCACCGACGTCATCGCCTGCTACGCCCCCGGCGGCGTGCTGACCTATGTCTCTCCGGCCGCCAACACGGTGATCGGCTTCAGTCCCGAGGAGATGGTCGGCGCGAACGTCATCGACTTCATGCATCCCGACGATGTCGCGCCGATCTCAGCGCAGTTCGCGGACTATCTGGCGGCCGGACCGGGGGCCCCCTCGCCCCGCTACGAATATCGCAGTCGCCACCGGGACGGCGACTGGGTCTGGCTGGAGGCTCACCCCCGCGCCATCTACGACGCCCAGGGCCAGGTGGTGGAATTCCAGGACGTGGTCCGCGACATCTCCGAGCGCAAGGCCCTGGAGACCGACATCGCCAAGGCCCGCGATGTCGCGGTCGCCGCCACCGAGGTGAAGTCCCAGTTCCTGGCCAATATGAGCCACGAGATCCGCACCCCGCTGACGGCAGTCATTGGCTATTCGAACCTGTTGCTCAAGCGCACCGACCTGGCGCCCCAGGCCGCGACCCAGATCGAGCGGGTGTCGGCCGCCGGCCAGGCCCTGCTGGCCATCGTCAATGACGTGCTCGACTTCTCGAAGCTGGAAGCCGGCCAGTTCAAGGTGGTTCCCCAGCCCTGCTCGCCCGCCCAGCTGATGTCTGACGCGCTGGCCCTGTTCGCCCCCCAGGCCGAGGCCAAGGGGCTGAACCTGGTGCTGGCGCTCGATCCCGGCCTGCCAGACCAGGTGTCGATAGATCCCGACCGGGTGCGCCAGATCCTGCTGAACCTGATCGGCAATGCGGTGAAGTTCACCGATGCCGGATCCGTGCGCCTGGTCGCCCGCCATGACCCTGCCGCCGGCGCCCTGGTGGTCGCGGTCGAGGACACCGGCGCGGGGCTGACCGAAGCCCAGCGCGACAGCCTGTTCCAACGCTTCTCCCAGGTCGACCTGTCCGCAGCCCGCCGCCACGGCGGCACGGGCCTGGGGCTGGCGATCTGCAAGGGCCTGGTCGAGGCCATGGGCGGAGAGATCGGGGTGCATAGCCAGCCGGGCGACGGGTCGGTGTTCCACTTCTCCATCGCCGCGCCGGTGGTCGCGCCGGCCGCTGTCCAGACCTCCGACGCCACGGACGCGGGACCGCCCTTTGTGGGACTGCGGGTGCTGGTGGTCGACGACAACGCGATCAACCGCAGTCTGGCCCGGGCCGTGCTGGAGGAGCTTGGCGGCGAGGTCACCGAGGCCGAGGACGGCGCCGCAGCCATCGCTGCGGCCGCCGTCTCAGCGGTCGATGTCATACTGATGGACCTGCGCATGCCCGGTCTGAACGGTCATGACGCCATGAAGGCCATCCGGGCGGGCGCCGGCCCCAATCACCAGACCCCGATCCTGGCCTTCACCGCCGACGCCGATCTTGGCTGGCTGGGCGAGACCCATGGCTTCGACGGTGTGGCGCGCAAGCCGATCGACACCCTGGCCCTGGCCGAGGCGATCTTCACCGCCCTGAACGCCGGCGCCGAGGACGAGCGCATGGCCTCCTGAGGTCAGCCCTGCGCGCCGCGCAGCAGCTGGCCGGGGGTCTCTCCGGTCCACTGGCCGCCCTCGAAGGTCACGGCCCCCGACTTCACGGTCCAGCGATAGCCGCGCGCGGTCTGCAACAGACGCGTGCCGCCGGCCGGCAGATCCTGGACGATCTTCGGCGGGCTGAGCTGCAGCTCATCCAGCGAGATCACATTGAGATCGGCCAGATAGCCCGGCTTCACCACGCCCCGGTCGTTCCAGCCGACGTGGGCGGCGTTGCGCTGGGTATAGCCATGAACCAGAGCCTCCAGCGGCGTCTTCAGGCCCGACTTCGAGCCCTTGGACCACAGGCCGATGGTGGTGGTCGGGAAGCTGCCGTCGCAGATGGTGCCACAGTGGGCCCCGCCGTCCGATAGGCCATAGAGGGTGTGGGCGCCGCTCATCATGCCGAACACGTCGTCCAGATTGCCCCGGGCGTAGTTGATCAGCGGCATGTAGATCAGCCGGTGACCGCCCTCCTCCAGCAACACGTCATAGGCGTAGTCGGCGGGCTCGCGGCCAGCGCGGGCGGCCTCGGCGGCCAGGGAGGCGCTCTCCACCGGCTCGTAGTCGACGGGGTCGCTCATCCGGAACATGCGGTTGAAACCCTGGACGATCACCGCCGCCATGCCCGGCGGGTGGATGTGGGCGTGCTCGGCCAGGATCTTGGCCTTCACCGCCGGATCCGCCAGCCGGACCAGGCGTTGCTCGGTCGAGGCGTCGCGGGCGCAGTCGCGATAGGTGGGCGTGATGAAGAACGGATTGGTGGTCGAGGCGAAGGTCAGGATCACCCCGATCGGACGCGGCGCCACCTGGGCGCGGACGTCCAGGCCCTCGGCGGTCATGGCCTCGATCTCACCGAAGATGTGGCGCCAGCGGTCCGGCGCGTCATCGGTCTGTTGGACCGTGAAGGACAGCTTGCGGCCGGTGGTCCGCGCCACCTGGCGGATCAGCTCCAGCTCGGCCTGGGCGAAGTCGTCATCGGCGGTGAGATAGGCGTCGGAGATCAGCTGCACCACGCCCTTGCCGGCCCGCTTCAGGGCGGCGGTGATCCCCAGCAGCTCAGCCGCCGAGGCCGAGAGCGTGCCGATATTGGCGCCGTCGCGGCTGCGGTGGACATAGGTGCGCGAGGTGGAGAAGCCGAGCGCGCCGGCCTCCAGGGCCTCGAAGGTCAGCGCTTCCATGCGGTCGATCTCGCCCTGGCTGGGGACCGCCGTGTGGTCGCCGCCGGCGTCGCCCATCACGAAGGCGCGCAGCGCCGCGTGGGGAATGTGCGCGCCGATGTCCATGGTGTAGCGCCGCTTGGCCAGCGCGTTCAGATAGTCCGGGAAGCTTTCCCAGTCCCAGGTCAGGCCCTCAGCCAGAGCCGTGCCGGGAATATCCTCGACCCCCTCCAGCAGGTTGATCAGCCAGTCGTGCTTCTCCACCCGGGCCGGGGCGAAGCCGACGCCGCAATTGCCCATGGCGGTGGAGGTGACGCCGTTGATCGAGGACGGGGCGAGCACGCTGTCCCAGGAGACCTGGCCGTCATAGTGGGTGTGGATGTCGACGAAGCCCGGGGTCACCACGGCGCCCTCGGCGTCCAGTGTCCGCCTGGCCGGTCCGGAGACCTCGCCGACCTCGACGATCACGCCGTCGCGCACCGCCACGTCGCCGCGAAACTGGGCCGCGCCTGTGCCATCGACGATCACGCCGTTCTTGAGGATCAGGTCATGCATGGCAGGGGTTCCATCTAGGCCAGGGCCGCGATCAGGCGCAGCCGTTCGATGATGCGGGCGGGTTGAGAGGGGGCGTCGGGGATTTCGAACATGGCGGCGGCCACGATGCGGCGCAGCGGCCCCTCGGCCTCCACGGGTACGGCGACGCCGAGCACGCCGGGATTCACATGCCCCTTGTCCAGGGCCGCGCCCGTCTGGCGGGCGGTCGCCACCTCGGCCAGCCAGTCGGCGTAGCGGGGCGGCTGGGTCCAGGGCACGGCGGCGAACAGGCGCAGGCGCTCCGCGTCGGGCAGATCCAGGCGGCCGGCCACCAGCCGGCCCATGGCGCCCAGGAACATCGGCAGGCGGCGGCCCACGGTGAAGGCGATGCGCATGACCGCAGAGGATTCGGCCACGGCGGTCAGCTCGACCTCCTCGCCCACCACCGTCCACAGGGCGACCGTCGCGCCGAGCTCGTGGGCCGTGGCGTCCATCAGCCGGAGCAGCCGCCGGCCGGGATCGTCCCGATCGGCCACCGGCGCGGCGAGGTCGGCCAGGCCGCGCGCCAGGGCGTAGCGCTTGCTGGCCCGGTCGAAGCTGACCAGGCCCTCATAGTCCAGGGTGCGCAGGATATTGAGCGCCGTGGAGCTGTTCAGGCCCAGGGACCGGGTGATGTCCGACAGTCGCAAGGGTTCCGCCGAGCCGCCCAGGCAGCGCAGGATCGACACCGCCGCCGTCACCGCCCCCACCGGCTTGGCCGGGGGCTCAGGCCTCAGCACATGCAGGCTGGCGGAGGCCATCAGGCGGGCAGCTTCAGCAGTTCGGCGGTCTGCGCGCTCGTCGCCACCGGCCGGCCGCAGGCCCGGGCGATCTCGGCCACCTCCTGCACAAGCTCGACATTGGACGGGGTTCGCGGGCCGGCATAGTCCTCCAGCCCGACCCGCACATGGCCGCCGCGCTCGATGGCCATCCGGGCGAGGCCGGTCTCGGTGACGCAGCCGCCGAAGATGGTCACCGCCCAAGGCAGGTCGCAGCCTTCCATCATCTCCAGATAGGCCTCGAGCGCCTTCTCGGTGGGCGGCAGGCCAAAGGTGACGTTGCTCTCCTGGCCGTCGAGCATGTTGTAGGCGCCGCCGAAATAGAACTTCACGAAGGCCCCGGCCGGCAGCTTGCCGGCTCGGTGATAGGCCAGCGTCGCGCGCAGGAAGCCGGGTTCATAGATGGCGATCGACGGGCCCAGCTGCTCGGCCGCCAGCAGGTCGTTCAGCCAGGCGATGTCCTTGTAGCTGGTCTGGTAGACGAAGGAGGTCTTGCCCGGCAGGCCGTCCTCGCCATGGTTGGCCAGATTGACCGAGCCGGGATCGAGCGCGCCCATCCGCATGCCCCGCCGGGCCAGGGTGCGGTAGTGGCCGAAGCGGTCCTCCGGGCTCTTTCCCCCCGCCACGGTGGCGTAGAGGATGGCGTCGGGCCGGGCCTGCAGCACCGGGGCCCAGCCGGCCCAATAGGCCTCGCTCGCCACATCGCCGGTCTCGCCATAGCCGTCGATATGGCTGTGGACCACGCCGGCCCCCGCCTCCAGGCAGGCGAGCGCATCGGCTGTGATCTCGGCGGGGCTCTTGGGGGTGTGTGGCTGGCGCGACTTGGGCGTGGCGCCGTTCAGGGCCGCCTCGATCATCAGCGGGGTCATTCGGCGGCCAGGGCCTGGGGCGCGGGCTGGAAGCCGCGGATCAGCTGGCCCGGCAGCGCGCCGGTGGGCTGGCCCTCGCGATAGATCACCTGGCCCGACTTGATGGTGGCGACATAGCCGTCGGCCTCCTGCATCAGGCGGCGCGCCCCGGTCGGCAGGTCATAGACCATGTAGGGGGGCTTCAGCCGCAACCGGTCGAAGTCGATGATGTTGATGTCAGCCAGATAGCCCGGGGCCAGCACGCCACGGTCCTCGAGCCCCACGGCGCGGGCGGTGTCGAGGGTCTGGCTGCGGATCACCTCGGCCAGCTCGAACTTCGCCCCCCGGGTCCGGTCGCGGCACCAGTGGGTGAGCATATAGGTCGGCAGGCTGACATCGCAGATCGCCCCCACATGGGCCCCGCCGTCCGACAGGCCCGACAGGGTGTTGGGATTGGCCAGCATGGTGCGCACATTGTCGAGGCTGCCCTCTACATAGTTGTGCATGGGGAAATAGAGGAAGGCCCGCCCTTCGTCCGCCACCAGGGCGTCATAGATCAGCTCGTCCGGGTTTACGCCGAGCGCCTTGGCGCGCCGTCCGAGGCTTTCGCTGGGATCGGGCTCATAGTTCGGCGGGTCGCCCAGCTCGAACATCTTGTGGTGGGCGCCGGCCAGGGAATTGATGAAGGGGTGATCCTTGAGGGGCGCCTCGGCGATCAGCCGCGCCCGGAAATCCGGGTCGCGCATGGCCGCGACCTTGCCGGCCAGGGGCAGGTCCTTGATCGCCTGATAGGACGGCCGCGAGATGAACGGGTGGGCCGAGCCCTGCAGGCCCAGCATCAGCCCCACGGGTCGGCCGGCGACCTGGGCCTTCATCGGCAGTCCGTCATCCGCCGCCTGGTCGAGGCGCTCCATCAGGTGACGCCACTGGTCGGGCACGACATCGGCCTGGACCATCGAGAAGCTGAGCGGCTGGCCGGAGACCACCATCATCTCACGCAGCAACGCAAATTCTTCGTCCATCTCACGGAAATCACTGACGATCTGCAGGACACCCGAGCCGGCGTCGGCCAACCCTTGCGCGATCGCGATCATTTCGTCGCGGGCCGCGCCGATGGTGGGTGTCAGGTCGCCATCCGCCGTGCGGTGGACCATGGTGCGGGTGGTGGAGAAGCCCAGCGCCCCGGCCGAGATCGCCTCGGCGGTCAGCCTACGCATGGTGGCGTTCTCTTCCGCCGTGGCGGGATCGCGGTTGGCGCCGCGCTCGCCCATCACATAGACCCGCAAGGCCCCATGCGGCACCTGGACGGCGACATCGATGTCATGGGGCAGCCGCTCGACCGCCTTCATATAGTCGTCGAAGCTCTCCCAGTCCCAGGACAGACCCTCATGCAGGGCGGCGCCGGGGATGTCCTCGACCCCCTCCATCAGCCGGATCAGGGTGTCGTGGTCCTGAGGACGGACCGGGGCGAAGCCGACGCCGCAATTGCCGGCGACCACCGTGGTGGCGCCCAGGGTCGACGACGGCGTCATCCGCGAGTCCCAGGTGATCTGGCCGTCATAGTGGGTGTGGATGTCGACCCAGCCCGGGGTGACCATCTTGCCCGCTGCGTCGATCTCCTCGTCGCCCTTGAGGGCCAGGTCCGGCCCGACGGCGACCACGCGGCCGTCCTGCACCGCGACGTCGGCGACCACCGGCGCGGCCCCGGTTCCGTCGAACACCAGCCCACCGCGCACGACCAGATCAACCATGGCCCGTCTCCAACCCTGAAGCGTTTTTCGTTGGCGGCGAAGATGGCGCCGGCGGCGGGACCGGCCAATCAGAATTCGCGGGAGAGAGGAAAATTCTCCATGGCGAATTTTGACGCGACCAGCAGCTTGGCCAAAGCCGGGAGGACTCAGGCTATGGTGCGATCATCACATGCTGCGCGCGCCCCTCCTCGCTCTCGCCCTGCTTGCCGCGACTCCGGCCTTCGCGGAGCCTGGCCGCGCCCATTTGCCGGCGGTGGGCGGGGTGGCGTTCGGGACGACCTTCGCCGTGGCCCAGGCCACCTTGGGGCCAGGCTTCAAGGCCGCCACCGGGCCGGCCGGCGTGCGCACCCTGAACGGCAGGGGCGCCTTCATCGGATCGAGTTTCGACCTGGTCTATGTGTTCTCCAGCTCCGGCCGGCTCAGCGAGATCCGGGCCGAGGCGGTGATGCGCAGCGAGGAGCTCGGCGCCTGTCATGAGCGCTGGGACCAGGCCCTGGGCGGCCTGATCGCCCAGGTCGGCCGGCCTGACCGGCGCGAGGAGAGCGTCGGATCGCGCACCCAGTTCGCCACGGCCGGCTTCGACTTCGCCGACGGCGGCGAGATCGAGGCTCTGCTGGCCGGATGCTATCTGCGTCTGACCTTCGACCGGGCGCCCGCGCGGTTGAGCTGAGGCCCGCCCTCCCCCGCGATTGCCAAGCGCCGGCGTTGCCCTAGGCTGCCTTACGATCCCCGTCCTGGTGCGGAGGGGGCGCCAGGGGGACACCATGAGCGACGACCATGCCGCCGCGCCGACCGGCGCGGGAGGTCGGGAGATATTCGGCCACCCGCGTGGCCTGCTGGTGCTGGCGGCGACCGACCTTTGGGACCGCATCTCCTTCTACGGCATGCAGTCGCTGCTGGTGCTCTATCTGGTCGATCAGCTGCTGCGGCCGGGCCATGTGGAGCACATCATCGGCTTCACAGCGTTCCGGGCGGGGCTGGAGCACGTGACCGGGCCCTTGTCGACCCAGGCGCTGGCCACCCAGATCTTCGGCCTCTATGTCGGCATGGTCGCCCTGGGCTCGGTGTTCGGCGGGCTGATCGGCGACCGCTGGCTGGGACGGCGGGGCAGCATCGCCCTGGGCGCGCTCCTGATGACCGCCGGCCACTTCTGCATGGCCTTCGACGCCTCGTTCCTGGCGGCCATGGCCCTGCTGATCCTCGGCGCCGGCCTGTTGCGCGGCAATATCCTGCCGCAGTTCGGCGAGCTCTACGCCCGTGACGACCGCCGCCGCGACGTGGCGTTCCAGGTCTATGGCTCAATGGTCAATCTCGGGGCCTTTATCGCGCCTCTGCTGACCGGGGCGCTGGGCCAGGCCTATGGCTGGCACGTGGCCTTCGGCTTCGCCGGGGTCGGCATGCTGACCGGCCTGATCGTCTATGTCTCCGGCCAGAAGCTCCTGCCGCAGGCCCGCCCCCGGGGGCGTCACATTCCGCGCGAGCGTCTGGATCGCGACGGCTGGAAAATGGTGGGATTCCTGGTGCTGCTGACCCCGGTCGGCGCCGGGTTCTGGGTCGCCCAGTCCCAGGTGTGGAACACCTACAACCTCTGGGTCCGCGACCATGTGGAGCTGCGCTTCGGGTCCTGGACCATGCCCGTGCCCTGGCTGCAGTCGCTGGATGGCCTGGCGCCTTTCATCCTTTTGCCGCCGATGCTCTGGCTGTGGGCTTGGCAGCGGGCCAGGGATCGCGAGCCGGACGAGTTCGTCAAGACCGCCATCGGCTGCTTCATCTTCTCGGCCTCCACCCTGTGGCTGGCCGCTGCGGGCTTCGTCACCGACGCCCATGGCCGCACGCCCCTGATCTGGCCGGTGATGTTCCACCTGATCTCCAACCTGGGCTGGCTCTACTTCTCGCCGCCGTTCTACGCCCTCTATTCCAGGCTGGCGCCGCGATCGGTGAACGCCACCCTGATCGGCGTCGGGACCGCCGCGGTCACCATCGGAAGCTTCATCTCCGGGCGGCTCGGCGGGCTCTATGAAACGCTCACAGCTGGCCAGTTCTGGACCCTGCACGCGGCCATAGTCGGGACCGGCGGCGTGGCCCTGCTGGCCATGGGCGCCTGGGCGCGCCGGCTGTTCCCCGCGCAGGCTTGACAGCTTGGCGGGACGGCCAACGCGGGCCACATTACCGGCCCAGGGCGCGAGGGACGGGAAGATGAGTGAGACCGACCCGTCGCCCGCGGCAGGCCCCCACCTGCCCAAGGGCTTGAAGGTGACCCTCGCGATCGCCGCCGCGGCCTTCCTCACGGTCTGCGCCTGGCTCGTCTGGGCGACGCCAGTGCTCGCGCCCTATTCCGACATGCTGGACTGGGTCGCCCGCTATCAGGACTTCCAGGGTGATGGGAAGCTGGGCGCCTATCTGCTCACGCCGCATATCAGCCACCGGCTGGTCTTCACCTTCCTGATCCTGTGGGCCGACGCCGCCCTGTTCGGGGCCAGCGGCTGGCTGTTCGTGGTCGTAGGGGTGAGCCTGCTCGCCCTGACCGCCGCCCTGCTGGCCCGCGCCGCCAGCCAGGCCGGCGAAGGTGATCTGAAATGGGTGATTGGCGGAGCCGCCGCCGCCCTGGTCCTGCTGCCCGGCGGCATTCTCGACGCCACCGCGCACATCTGCACCATCTATATCGAAGCCCTCGCCCTGTCGGTGGCCGCCATCCTGCTGGCCACGCCTTCGGACGGCGAGGCCCCGACGCCTGGTCGGCTCGCTTTCGCGCTCGCCTGCGCGGCGGGCGCGGCGTTCGGCAACGGCGCAGGCCTGGCCATCTGGCCAGTGCTGGCCTTCTCCGCCTGGCGTCGGAACCGGATGCTGGGCCAGGCGATCCTGGCGGGCGGCATCCTGTTCGGCCTGGCCTACTTCTCCGGCCAGGCCGGCGGCGCGGCCATGCACGCGGCCGGCGGCGGCGGATCTGGGCTGAAGCGCGCCGGCCTGATGTTCCTGAGCTATCTGGGCCTGCCCTGGAGCTTGGCGGTTCCGCGCCTCGGTTGGCTGCTCGGCCTGGTCGTCGGGGCGCTCGGCGGCTGGGCCATCCTGCGCAAGGGCGGTGAAGAGGCGACCCGGGCCGAGCGGATCGCTGTGCAACTGATCCAGTTCTCGCTGATCACCGCGCTCATGGCCGCGATCGGTCGTCATGGCCCGGACCAACCCCTCACGGCGCCTCTGCGCTACGCCGTCCTGCTGTCGCCCCTGCATGTCGGCCTGCTGATCCTGGCGGCGCCCGGGCTGGCCGGGGTCCTGAAGCGGCGCGCCCGCGAGACCCAAATCCTGCTGGCGGCCGCAGCCGTGCTCGCCGTTCTGCATCAGGCGGCCGCCGGCGTGTTCGTGGTGCGCACCGCCGACCTCAACCGCGCCCGAGCCGAAGCCTTCAGGGCGGGCGACCGTTCCGCCCTGGTTCAGGCGGCGATGTATCCAGACACCGCCAAGGCCGAGGCCATGCTGGCCCGCATGCGCGCCGCCGGCCTCTATCAGCACGAATGGCGCACCCCAAACGGAAGGTAGAATTTCACACCCTGAACGGGTGATTCACCTTAGGTGTAAACCTGCGCGTGACAACCCTGCGGCATAGTGACGCCTTCGTCGGACCCGTCACCCATGCGCAAGAGCCAAGCCGTCTTCGCCACCCAGGCGCGATACGGCATCAGAAATCTCGCGAATCTCGAGGCCACGGCCTCGACCGCCCGGGTGCTGAACCTGGTCGAGGTTTCGCGCGAATGGTCGGAGACGACGGAATACCACGCCGCGCCCCTGTTCCGCTCGCGTGTCCTCAACACAGCCCTCTACCTCAAGCACCGGCTGCGGCGCGACGAGGCCTATATGGTGGCCTGCCCGACCCAGGTCACCACCAAGATCATCGTGCCCCTGCACCGCGACCAGTTCGGCCTGGGCGGCCAGTCGCTGCTGATCGGCCAACGCGGCTGGCGCGAGGCGTTGCTGGACCTCAGCGGTGGCGAGGACGGCGTCGATTTCCTGCATGATCTCAACGTCCTGCAGATCATGAACGAGCTGCCGAGCTTCGATCCCTTCCTGCTGCGGGAGCATCTTCGCCGCAAGAACGTCAATGTGGCGGCCTGTTATTTCGCGATCTCCGCAGCCGACGTCGTCCGCATGCGCGGCTTCGTGGCCGGCGAGGTCAGCGACCTGGTGCATCTGACCTTTGGAGATCTCGCGGCCCGGGACCTGGACCAGACCGCGCGGCTGGTCTCGACGCTGCTGTCGACCAAGATCGACGCCAAGCTCGAGCCTCTGCGCAGGACCTTCGGCATGGACCCGGAGACCTTCCGCGAGGGCGTCTTCAGCTGGAAGGGCTTCCTCTACTACAAGTGGGCGATGGCCGACCTGACGATCCGGGTCAATCAGGTCTTGGCCGAGATCGCCGAACTGGAGGTCCTGCGCCCCTGTCCCTATGAGATCCGCGACTATATCCGTCTGGCCCGGGTGCGGATCCGCCGCGCCATCGCTGACAACTATCGCTCGGTCACCCAGGCCCTCGCCGTCTATGACGACGCCTTCCGCGACCTCACGGTGAACGGTGAACCCCGCGCCTTCCGCGAATTCCTGATCCGGGCGCCGGCCATGTTCCTGTCGCTGGGCGAGAAGATGGGCGCGCTGGGCCACATCGCCAGCTTCTGGCGCTACCGCTTCCCTGACGGAGACCCTTTGAAGGCGCCGGGCGTCGAGGCGCACGAAATCCTGCGCGACTTCGAGCTCAGCCTCGGCATCCATCCGGAAGCCGGCGACGGCCTGGACAGCTAGGCCCAGGTCTTCAGGCCAGGTTCTCTTTCAGCAGGCCGTCGAAATAGGCGATGGTCTTGGCCAGTCCCGCCTCCAGATGAGTGGTCGGCTCCCAGTTGAGGAGTTCGCGAGCCTTGGAGATGTCCGGCTGGCGCTGACGCGGATCGTCTGACGGCAGCGGCCGGAACTCGAGTTTCGAGGCCGATCCGGTCATGTCGATAACCTTCTCCGCCAGCTGGCGAATGGTGAACTCGCCGGGATTGCCCAGATTGATCGGACCGGTGACCTCGTCCCCCGTCGCCATCAGGCTCAGGAACCCCTCGACCAGGTCGTCGACGAAGCAGAAGGAGCGGGTCTGGGCGCCGTCGCCATAGAGGGTGATCGCCTCGCCCTTCAGGGCCTGGACCACGAAGTTCGACACCACGCGCCCATCATTGGGGTGCATGCGCGGGCCATAGGTGTTGAAGATCCGCGCCACCTTGATCCGCAGCTTGTGCTGGCGGTGGTAGTCGAAGAACAGGGTCTCGGCGCAGCGCTTGCCCTCGTCATAGCAGGAGCGGATGCCGATCGGATTGACGTTGCCCCAGTACTCCTCGACCTGGGGGTGGACCGCCGGGTCGCCATAGACCTCGCTGGTCGAGGCCTGGAAGATCTTGGCCCGGGTCCGCTTGGCCAGGCCCAGCATGTTGATCGCCCCATGCACCGAGGTCTTGGTCGTCTGGACGGGGTCGTACTGGTAGTGGATCGGCGAGGCCGGACAGGCCAGATTGTAGATCTCGTCGACCTCCACGAAGAGCGGGAAGGTCACATCGTGGCGCATCAGCTCGAAGTTCGAGTTGTCCAGCAGCCGGGCGACATTGCGCCGCGCGCCGGTGAAATAGTTGTCGATACAGAGGACCTCGTGGCCCTGGGCCAGCAGGCGTTCGCACAGGTGCGATCCGATAAAGCCGGCGCCGCCGGTGACCAGTATGCGCTTCATGAGCGTCCGCCCTCTTCTGTCAGCCCTTAGTGACCGGATTCCCCGGTTCCCAGAACCTTTGCTTCGCCCTCGAGGCTGGAGGTGTCGAAGCCGTGGAACAGCGACAGGAACCGGAACGGGTTCTCCTGATAGGAGGGGTACATCACGTTGTTGATGTCCAAGGCTGTGTCGAAATAGGCGATCTGGGGCGCCTCGCCGCGCAGGGTCAGGTGGTGGCGGCCGAGAACCAGGGCCATCTGGTCGATCCAGCGGGTGACCTCGGCGCCGGACAGGGCGTGCTCCAGATAGCCGCGCAGGAAGGCCAGCAGGCGCTGGGCGTTGGGCGTTGGATTGACCTGCAGCAGATTGGCGGTCAGGCGCGACCCGGCGTTCCAGCTCTGCTCATTCTCATTGAACACCACGTCGGCCGGGGCTGTGCGCTCCAGCAGGTCCTTCACCCCGCGCTGCAGGATCAGGTCGATGTCGGAGACGAACACCGGACGCGCCAGGCAGCCCAGCAGGGCGCCCAGGCGGATGAAGCGGATCGATTGATAGTGGGCCACCGGCTTGCCGATCAGCCCCTTGGGCGGGGCGTCGTAGCAGGCGGTCTTCAGGGCCGCAGCCGCGTCGAACCGGTCGCCGGCGAAGACCACCCGCGGATCGTCGATCCCGACCTTTTGCGCGATCTCCGCCAGCCGCTCCAGGCCGCCGATCACGTGGATCACCACCAGGCTCGGCACGTCGGAATATTTCAGCACCGAGAGCGCGTACCAGCGGGCATAGAGCTCGACATAGGCCTCGTCGGCGGCGGCGAAGAACACCGCCTCGGTTCCCAGGCCATCGGCGTGGTGGCGCAGGGCCGCCCAGTCCAGGGGCGCGCCGGCCGAGGTGCGGAAGGCGATCTCGCCCTCGGGTCCTGCCACGGGGGTCGGCCCCTGGACGGCGGCCATGTCTACGGCGGCCATCAGCAGGCGGTAGTGCTTTTCCCAGCCCTCCCACTCCGAGCCCGGCTCGGTGGGCGCATCCAGGGCCCTGGCGGCGGCGAGCAGGGTCTGAAGCTGGCCGATCCCGACCGGGGTCAGGGGACGACAGAGAATCTGGCTGGCCACGTCATGCAGGTCGCGCAGCCGGATCAGCGGATGCAGGTCGGCCTGGGCCGACAGGGCCAGGGCCATGCGCTCGGCGATCATGGCGCTGGGATCGGCCTCTCTCGCCCCGTGTTCGACCAGGAAAGCGCGGGCCTCGGCATGGCCGGGATCGACGCCGATCAGGGCGCGGGCGTAGCGCAGGGCCGCGTCGGTCCGGCCCAGGGCCTTGTTGCAGGCGAACGCGGCGCCCAGCATCGGCGCGCCCTGGGGAATGAGCTCGGCGAGGGCGGCGGCATAGGTCTCCGCCAGCTCCAGTTCGCCCGCCGCCAGATGGGCGTTGAAGCGCTCGACCGCCGGCAGGGACTGGGCCCGGATATCTTCCAACAGCGCCTCGGGATCGGCGCTGGCGACCTTGAGCGCGCTCAGCCGGCCCAGGGCGGCCAGGGTCTCGCCCTTGCCGGCCAGGGCCCGCACCTCGTCCAGCCGCAGCGCCTGATCATCGGGAGCCAGGCTCAGCAGGTGCTCGAAGATCGCCAGGGCGTCGTCGTGGCGCCCCTCCCCGCTCAGCCCCCGGGCGAGCGCGGCCAGCCTCGCCGTCGTGGGGGCCGTGCTCATGCCCGGTCGAAGAACTGGCCGTACATGGCGATGACGTCGTTCCGGGTCGGGCCCAGATAGTCGCCGTTCATGGGCGCGAAGGAGATCGCGCCACGCCAGTGCATCTGAAACTCGAAACGCTCGCGGGCCGCCGGCCAATTGGCCTCGTCCGCCAGGGCCAGGTGCTCCAGAAGCGGGATCTTGGGCGCCAGGATCAGGTCCTCGCCAATATTGTCCAGCACCCAGCGGTGATGGATGAAGCCGCGATAGGGCCCTTCCGGGCGCAGGCTTTCCAGGAACCGCGAGGGGACGGCGATATAGCCGGCCTCGGCGATGCGCGGCAGCATCTCCAGCGCCATGGCCGGATAGGCCAGGTCTTCCAGGGTGTGCGAGCAGATGGCGTAGGCGAAGCGCCCGTGCTTGGCGACGTGCCGCAGGACGGCGTCCCAGCTGCGGCTGTCGTTGAAATTGCCCTGGAAATGCAGCGGCGCGACCTGGGTGTCGTTCATGTCGAAGGTGGCGTCGAGCACCGAGGCCGACCAGGGATTGGCGGCCGCGCCCACGTCGATAACGCTGAATTCCGGGCACCGGGCCTTCTGGGCCTGCAGCCAGGTCAGCAGGGCGTCATGGCCGTGCAGGGTCCCGTAGCCGTAGTTCTGGCTCGGCCGCTTCACCAGCTTCTCGAACAGGAAGTCCATCTGCAGCAGGCCGCCGTCGGCCACGCCGCGCAGGCGGTGGAATTCGGTGACGTCAGCGCAGCGGAAGCCCATGGCGGCCATCTGGGCGAACACCGCCTCGGCCTTGGCGCCGCCGATATTGTACTCGACCAGGGACACCTCGATCAGCACGTAGTCGGCCTGGCGCAGCACGGCCTGGCCGCCTAGCAGCACGTCGAGCTCCGACCCTTGGGTGTCGATCTTGACGAAGTCGAAGCGTCGGCCGGCGAACAGATCGTCGAGCCGGACCTTGTCGACCTCCTGCTTGACCACGACCTCGTCGCGGAAGAAGGCGGTGTTCTCGCGATAGAGCGAGCTGCCGGTCGATTGCAGCCACTCCTGGGTCAGGAACATCTCGGCCTTGCCGGCCTCGGACGAGGCGGCCACGGCGTGGCGCTCGAACGGCAGGCGCGCCAGGTCGTCCTGGCAGTGCGGATTGGGCTCGATCAGGGTCGGAACGCAGGTCGGGAACACCTCGCGGAACGACATCGCGAAGCCGCCCAGATGGGCGCCCACATCAAGCAGGGTCCGGGGCGAATAGCCCTGGAACCGCAGGCCTTCGAGGACGTCTCTGTTCATCGGTCTTCCAAGATGCGTCCGCGGGCCCGGGGCTGGCGGACTGGCTGAATTCAGTCCCCGGCGGCGCGCTTGCGCGGCAGGGGCGTCACGGCCGCCGTCACGCCGCCCACCAGCGCCTCGGCCGCGACCATGTCGGCCTCGGTCCAGAACCGCCCGTCGGACGGCAGCGGCCGCAACAGGTGACGTCGGGCGAGCCGGGCCTTGTAGATCTGGGGATAGTCCTCGACCGCCAGCATCTCGACGCCCTCGTGGTCGAGATCCGTGCCGATGGAGAAATAGGCGTCGAGATTGGTCAGGTCCGGCTGGGGCAGGCGCCCTTGCTGATAGTCCTCCACCATCTCGCCGTAGAGGGCTTCCAGCCGGTCGACCAGCTTGTCCATGTTGAACAGGTCGCAGGTGTCGCGGCCGGCCTCCAGCCGGGTCCGCAGGGCGACCAACTGGGCCGGATCATTGCCCAGGGCGACGGCGCGCTCGACATAGTCCTGGGGGCTGGTGGCGACCAAATCGCCCAGGCCTGCGGCGCTCACCAGACTGCCGCAGACCCGGGACGCGAAGGCCCGGCCTGGCAGGGTCAGGACCGGGACGCCCATCCAGAGGGAATCCGAAGCCGTCGTGTGGGCGCCATAGGGCGAGGTGTCGAGGAACAGGTCGGCGAGCGGATAGCGCGCCAGATGCATGGCGTTGTGCTGCTTGGGCGCGAAGACCAGGCGCTCGCGCGCCACCCCGGCCTGTTCAGCATAGCCGCGCAGGCGCTCGTGGGTCTCTTCTGTGCTGTGCAGCAGCCACAGCACGCTCCCCTCGACCCGCTTCAGGATTTCCATCCAACGGGCGAACATGAAGCGGCTGATCTTCTGGGGTCCATTGAAACAGCAGAACACCACCGCATGGTCGGGAAGGTCGGCCTCAGCCCGGGTGGGCCGCTCCGGCGCCACGGCGCGCTTGCGGTCATTGGGCTGGTAGCAGGGCAGCCGCAGGACCTTTTCCGAATAGTAGAGCTCGGCGTCCGGCGGAATGATCCATGGATCGGCGACGATATACTGGTGGTGCGGGCCGCCCATGGTCCCGGGATAGCCCAGCCAATTGACCTGGATCGGGGCCGGACGACGGGAGAACAGCCCGGTCTTGGCGTCGCGGGTATGGCCATTGACGTCGACCAGGATGTCGACGCCATCGGCCGCGATCTTGGCGGCCGCAGCCGCGTCGGTCATGCTGCGGATGTCCGTCCAATGCTCGACCGCGCCCCGGATGCGGGCGTTCAAGCCATCGGTGGAGGCCGGTCCGCAATAATAGGCGAAGACCTCGACCTTCGACCGGTCATGCACCTCGAACAGCTCGGCCATAAGATAGCCGACGGCGTGATCACGCAGGTCGGAGGACACATAGCCGACCTTCAGCCGGCGCCCGTTGAGGTCGATGGCCGCGTGGCGGCGATCGCAGCTGAGGTCGGCCTCGGGCTGGAGATCGACCATCTCTGTGTTGTAACGGCTGGCCGCCGCCAATTGCAGCATGGGGTCGTCCGTATAGACGGCCATGGACAGCGGGTGGATGCCGGCCACCAGGGCCTTGCGATCCAGGCCCTCCCACGGGACGGTGATCGGCCATTTGCACTGGCCCATGCGCAGGGCCAGCACCTGGCCCAGCACGTCGTACTGGCGCGGATTGAGGGTCAGGCATTGCTGGAGGGCGACCTCCGCCGACTCCATCTTCTGGTGATCGGCGAGGACGCGACCGATCTGCTTGAGGGCGGCGATGGCGTAGCCGATCGAGGTTCCGGTCACCGAGGCCAGCTTGTTGATCACCGTGCGCCACTGATCGATGGCCCCGTCCAGATCGCCGGCGCGCTCCAGCACCCCGCCCAGATTGATATAGGCGGGCAGGAACTCCGGATTGACCGCCAGGGCCTGGGTCAGGGCGTCCTTGGCCCCGGCCACGTCACCGGCGTCGAGGTTGAGGCCGGCCCGGTTGAACTGGGCGACATAGACCTGAGGATGCTCCGGATTGAACTGGATCCAGACCTGATAGATCTGCTGCGCCAGGGACGGCTGGCCGGCCTGCACCAGCTCCGTGGCGACAGTGATGACCCCGCCGAGGTCCAGATGGCCCGCCGTGATCCGCTGGACCGCCGAAATGAACACTGCCTCGGACATGCTACTCTCGACGCCGGTCCGGATGGGGCTGTTCGCTGTGCAAAAGACCCCTCCCCGCGCCGGTCGCGCCCTATGATTCGTATTAAGAAATCATCGCACGGCGCGGGCGCCGAACCAATTCGCGCGCCCATCGGTTGAAGCCCTGCGCCCCGGCGAATTGTCGCGCAGCAAAACGCCGGGCTTGGCGGCCAAGCCCGGCGTCCTGAAGTCGCTCAGATAGCTCGTCGGCCCTAGCTGATGCCGAGGTAGGCGAGGATCTGCGGATCGTCCAGCGACTGGACCTGGGCGGTGGTGAACGCCTCGGCCTGGGAGAAATTCAGGGCCGAGATGTTCGTCGTCGTCAGGTTGTCGATCTGGGTGGTGGTCAGGCCGGGGATCTGGGTCGTGGAGAGCCCGGTCATCTGGGTGGTGGTCAGGGCCGCGATCACCGTGGTGGTCAGGGCGCCGATCTGGGTCGAGGTCAGACCACCGATCTGGGTGGTGGTCAGCTCCCCGATATCGGTCTCGTTCAGGGCGTGCACCTGGGTCGTGGTCAGGCCGCGCAGCTGGGTGCCGCTCAGCGCATGGACCTGGGTGGTGTCCAGGGCCGAGACGCTGGTCGTGGTCAGGTTGGCCAGCTGGGTCGGGGTGAAGCCGGAGATCTGGGTCGAGGACAGTTCGCCGATGTCGGTGCTGGTCAGGGCCGCGACCTGGCCCGCGCTGAGGCTCTTGAGCTGGGTCGAGGAGAGACCGCTGACCTGGGTGGCGTCCAGGGCCGAGAAGGTCGCCGGCGCCAGCGAGCTCAGCTGGGTCGGCGAGAGGCCGCCGAGCTGGGTCGAGGTGAAGTCGGCGATATCCGTCGTCGAGATGCCCAGCAGCTGGATGGTCGAGAGCCCCTGCAGCTGGGTGGTCGAGAGCACCCCGATGGTCGTGGCGTCCATGGCCGACAGGTTGGTCGCCGAGATCCCCGAGATCTGGTTGGCCGAGAAGGCTCCGAGCTGGGTCGTGGTCAGTTCGGAGAAGTCGGTGGTGTCGAGCGAGCGGATCTGAGTGGTGGTCAGACCCTGGACCTGGGTCGTGCTCAGAGCCGCCGTCGAGGTGGCCGAGAGATTGCCGAGGTTGGTCGTGCCCAGGGCGCCGACCTGGGTCGAGCTCAGGGCGCCGATCTGGGTCGTCGACAGGGCCGAGGTGTCGCTCGAGTTCAGGCTGGCGATCTGGCTCGTCGTCAGGGCCCCGACCTGGGTCGCGCTCAGCTCGCCGATATCTGTGGTCGAGAGCGCGGCGGTCTGGGTCGTGGTCAGCGACTTGATCTGGGTGGTGCTCAGGGCGCCGACCTGGGTGGAGTCTAGCGCCGAGACCGCCGTGGGCGTCAGGGCCGCCAGTTGGGTCGTGTAGAGCGATCCGATCTGGGTCGAGGAGAGTTCGCCGATATCCGTCGCGCTCAGGCCGCCCAGTTGGGTGGTCGAGAGCCCGCGCACCTGGGTGGTGGTCAGGGCGCCGACCGTCGTGGCGTCCAGCGCCGAGACATTGGTCGCCGAGAGCGCGTTGAGCTGGGTCGCGGTGAGCGAACCGACCTGGGTGGTCGAGAGCTCGCCGAAGTCGGTGGTGCTCAGGCTGCGCAGCTGGGTGCCCGTCAGACCCTGGACCTGGGTCGTGGAGAGCGAGCCCACCTGGGTGGCGTCCAGGTTGGAGAGCGTGGTGTTCGACAGGGCCCCAAGCTGGGCGCCGGTCAGGCCCGTCAGCTGGGTGGTCGAGAGCGAACCGACATTGGTGGTCGAGAGCGAGCTGATCTGGGTGGTGGTGAGCGCCCCCACCTGGGTCGAGGAAAGCTCACCGATATCCGTGGTCGAGAGCCCGCCCAGTTGGGTGGTGGTCAGGGCCTTGATCTGGGTGGCGTTGAGCGATCCGACCTGGGTGGCGTCCAGAGCCGAGACATTGGTCGCACTCAGCGCAGCCAATTGGGTTCCGGCCAGGCTGCCAAGCTGGGTCGAGGAGAGTTCGCCGACGTCGGTGGTCGAGAGCCCGCCCAGCTGGGTCGTGGTCAGACCCTTCAGCTGAGTGGTCGACAGAGCGCCGACCTGGGTGGCGTTGAGCGCCGAGAGCGCGCCTGCGGTCAGCGCCCCGATCTGGGTGGAGCTGAGCGCGCCCACCTGGGTCGAGGAGAGTTCCCCGACGTCGGTGGAGCTGAGGCCCTTCAACTGGTCGGTCGTGAGGCCCTTCACCTGGGTGGTGGAGAGCGCGCCGACCTGGGTGGCGTCCAGGGCCGAGACATTGGTCGCCGAGAGCGAGCCGAGCTGGGTCGCCGACAGCGAGTCCAGCTGGGTCGTGGTCAGTTCACCGAAGTCGGTGGCCGTCAGTCCGCGCAGCTGGGTGCCGGTCAGTCCGCTGACCTGGGTGGTGTTCAGCGAGCCCACCTGGGTGGCGTCCAGGCTGGACAGGGTGGTGTTGGTGAGGCCGCCGAGCTGGGTCGAGCTCAGCCCGGTAAGTTGGGTGGTCGAGAGCGCGCCGACATTGGTCGCGCTCAGCGCGCCGATCTGGGTGGCGGACAGGGCCCCGACCTGGGTCGAGGAGAGTTCGCCGATGTCGGTCGTCGACAGCCCGCCCAGTTGGGTGGAGGTCAGCGACTTGATCTGGGTGGCGTTCAGCGAACCGGTCTGGGTCGCATCCAGGGCCGAGAGGGCCGTGGGCGTCAGGGCCGCCAGCTGGGTGGTCGCCAGGCTGCTGATCTGGGTCGAGGACAGTTCACCCACATCGGTGGTCGAGAGGCCGGCCACCTGGGTGGTGGTCAGGCCCTTGAGCTGGGTGGTCGACAGAGCGCCGGCCTGGGTGGCGTTGAGCGCGGAGAGCGCCCCGGCGGTCAGGGATCCGAGCTGGGTCGAGGTCAGGGCCCCGACCTGGGTGGAGCTGAGTTCGCCGACGTCGGTGGTGGTCAGGCCCTTCAGCTGGTCGGTGGTCAGACCCTTGACCTGGGTGGTCGAGAGCGCGCCGACCGTGGTGGCGTCGAGGTTGGAGACATTGGTCGCCGACAGCGAGCTCAGCTGGGTCGCGGTGAGCGAACCGATCTGGGTCGTGGTGATGTCGGCGAAGTCGGTGGTGGTCAGGCTGCGCAGCTGGGTGCCGGTCAGGCCCTGGACCTGGGTCGTGGAGAGCGAACCGAACTGGGTCGCATCCAGGGTCGAGAGCACGGTGTTGGACAGCCCGCCCAGTTGGGTCGAGGACAGCCCGGTCAGCTGGGTGGTCGAGAGCGCCCCGACATTGGTCGAGCTCAGCGAGCCGATCTGGGTGGCGGTCAGCGCGCCCACCTGGGTCGAGGACAGTTCGCCGATATCGGTGGTCGACAGTCCACCCAACTGGGTGGTGGTCAGGGCCTTGACCTGGGTGGCGTTCAGCGAACCGGTCTGGGTCGCGTCGAGCGCCGACACCGCCGTCGGCGTCAGGGCCGCCAGTTGGGTCGTGGCCAGGCTGCCGATCTGGGTCGAGGACAGCTCACCGATATCAGTGGTCGAGAGACCGCCGACCTGGGTGGTGGTCAGGCCCTTAAGCTGGGTGGTCGACAGCGCCCCCGCCTGGGTGGCGTTGAGGGCCGACAGGGCGCCGGCGGTCAGCGCGCCAAGCTGAGTCGAGGACAGAGCGCCGACCTGGGTCGAGGAGAGCTCACCGATGTCGGTGGTGCTCAGGCCCTTCAGCTGGTCGGTCGTCAGGCCCTTCACCTGGGTGGTGGAGAGCGCGCCGACCTGGGTGGCGTCCAGGGCCGAGGCGTTGGTGGCCGAGAGCGAACCCAGCTGGGTCGCCGACAGCGAGGTCAGTTGGGTGGTCGAGAGCTCACCGAAGTCGGTGGCGCTCAGGCTGCGCAGCTGGGTGCCGGTCAGGCCGGAGACCTGGGTGGTCGAGAGCGAGCCGACCTGGGTGGCGTCCAGCGTCGAGAGCGTGGTGTTCGACAGCGAACCCAGCTGGGTCGCGCTGAGGCCGGTCAGCTGGGTGGTCGAGAGCGCGCCGACATTGGTGGTGCTCAGGGCCCCGAGTTGGGTGGAGGTCAGCGCCCCCACCTGGGTCGAGGAGAGCTCACCCACGTCCGTGGTCGACAGGCCGCCCAGCTGGTTCGAGGTCAGCGACTTGATCTGGGTGGCGTTCAGCGAACCGGTCTGGGTCGCGTCGAGCGCCGAGATGGCCGTGGGCGTCAGGGCCGCCAGCTGGGTGGTGGCCAGGCTGCTGATCTGGGTCGAGGACAGTTCGCCGATGTCGGTGGTCGAGAGACCGCCGACCTGGGTGGTGGTCAGGCCCTTCAGCTGGGTCGTCGAGAGCGTGCCGACCTGGGTGGCGTTGAGCGCCGACAGGGCGCCGGCGGTGAGCGCGCCGAGCTGGGTCGAGGCCAGGGCCCCGACCTGAGTGGACGAAAGCTCACCAATGTCGGTGCTGGTCAGGCCCTTCAGCTGATCGGTCGTGAGGCCCTTCACCTGGGTGGTGGTGAGGGCGCCAACGGTCGTGGCGTCGAGGTTGGAGACGTTGGTCGCCGACAGCTGGGACAGCTGGGTGGCGGTCAGCGAACCGATCTGGGTCGAGGTGATGTCGGCGAAGTCGGTGGTGGTCAGGCTGCGCAGCTGGGTGCCGGTCAGGCCCTGGACCTGGGTCGTGGACAGCGAGCCGAACTGGGTGGCGTCGAGCGTCGACA
>NZ_CANCLE010000024.1 GCF_947378715.1 Phenylobacterium aquaticum | reverse complement strand
CGCGATCGACTTGCCGTCCGGCGACCAGGCGAAGTCCTCGACCGAGGCCTTGCCGGAGGTGATCTTCTGGGCCTCGCCGCCCAGACGGTCCAGCAGCCACAGCTGGTCGGCCTCGTCGTCGTCGCGCCGGCCGGAGATGAAGGCGAGATAGCGCCCGTCCGGGCTCCAGCGCGGGGTGTTCTCGCTCTCCTTGGGCGCGGAGGTCAGCTGGACGGTCTGCTTGCCGTCCCATGAGGTCATCCACAGGTGGGTGACGCCCTTGTCCTGGGCCTTGTCGAGGGCCTTGACCGCATAGGCCACCCAGGCGCCGTCGGGGGACAGGGCGGGGGAGGAAACCGCGCGCTCGTTGAAGATGTCGTCGGGGACCAGATGGCGGGGCTCGGCCGCCTGGCCTGAACTCGCTGCGGCCATGGCCAGCAGGCCGCCGATCCAGAACTTGCGCATACCCTTCGCCCCCAACATCACACTCGACTGGCGATGATCATGGCCGTGGGAGGCAGGCTCGGCAATCACCTGCGGGCGAGATATCGGGCCAGGCGTTCAAGTCCGGCGGCGTTCTTTTCCGGTCGCGCGGCGAAGCACCAGCGCAGCCAACCCTCGCCCTCGTCGCCGAACGCCGCGCCGGGAGCCAGGCCTAGCCCGGCTTCCGCCACCAGCGCCTTGGCGAGCGCAAGCGAGTCGTCCTGGCCCGCCAGCCGGAAGAAGGCGTAGAGCCCGCCGTCCGGCTCCGGCGCCTCGATCCCGGGAATGGCGCGCAGACCGGTCAGCACCTGGTCGCGGGCCGCCGCCAGCTCGGCGCGGAGCGCCGCCACCGATGGCTCGCCCTGGGTCAGGGCCGCCAGGGCGCCCTCCTGCACGAAGTCCGGGGCGCAGGAGGTGTTGTATTCCAGGAGCACGCCCAGCGCCTCGTTGAGCTCCGCTGGCGCGACCATCCAGCCCAGCCGCCAGCCGGTCATCCGCCAGGCCTTGGAGAAGCTGTTGGTGCTGATCAGCCGGTCCTGCGGATCGGCGAGCGGCAGGAAGGACGGGGCGGAACCTGAGCCGGAAAAGCTCAGCCGCTCATAGACATCGTCGGCCATGATCCAGATGCCCAGCCGGCGGCAGTGATCGAGGATCGCCTGGCGGTCCTCGGCGGCCAGCATCCAGCCGGTGGGATTGTTTGGCGAGTTCAGGAACAGGGCGCGGGTGTCGGGCGTCAGCGCCGCCAGCAGCCGGTCGAGGTCCAGGCCCCAGCGGCCGTTGCGCGGCTCCAGCGACACCGGGGTGATCTGGGCGCCCAGGATGCGGGGAATCTCCGCCACATTGGGCCAGACCGGGGTGACGACCGCCACCTTGTCGCCGGGCTCGACCACGGCCTGGGCGGCCAGCATCAGCGCGCTGACGCCCGAGCTGGTGATGGCCAGGCGCTCGACGCCGATGGGCGCGCCATGCAGGCCGCCCAGATAGGTTGAGAGCGCGGCGCGCAGGTCTGGCCGGCCCAGATTGTGGGTGTAGAAGGTCCGACCCTCAGCCAGGGCGCGGCCGGCGGCGTCGCGGATGAAGGCCGGGGTCGGCTGGTCGGACTCGCCGAACCAGAAGGCGAGCACGTCAGCCCTGCCCATGCCGGCATTGGCCACCTCGCGGATCAGGGATCGGCGCAGGGACTGGACGGCGGGACGGGCGATCGGGGCTTGGGCCATGGATTTTCATAGACGCCCGGACCGGCGCGCGCATCCCCTGGCGAGGCCTGCGACCGGTTCGCCCGCCTGAAGAGTTCACGGGCGCTCGGCTTGCCGTTCGGGTATGCAAGGTCTAGCTACGGCCAACCGGTTCGACATGCGCGTCGGGCCTCTTCGGGATCGCGGAATGACCGACAACGTGCAGAGCGCAGCCCAGGAGCCGGGCGCGGTCAATGAGCTGGTGGAGATCGTCAAGACGGTCGCCTATGCCCTGCTGATCGCCCTGTTCCTGCGGGTGATCTTCTTCCAGCCCTTCACGATCCCCTCGGCCTCGATGGAGCCGACCCTGCTTGAGGGCGACTACATCATCGTCTCCAAGTACTCCTACGGCTACTCGAAGAACTCGATCCCGTTCAGCCCGCCGCTGTTCGCCGGCCGCATCCTCGAGAAGATTCCCGAGCGCGGCGACATCATCGTCTTCAAGCTGCCCCGCGACGGCCACACCGACTATATCAAGCGCCTGATCGGCCTGCCGGGCGACCGGATTCAGGTGACTGGCGGGGTGCTGTCGATCAACGGCCAGCAGGTGCCGCGCAAACCCCTGGCCCCGGTGCTGGTGGATTCCGGCTATGGCTTCACCCGCAATGTCGAGCGCTACCAGGAGACCTTCCCGAACGGGAAGACCTTCATCACCTATGACTTCGGACCCGACGGCGACGTCGACAACACCGGGGTCTATGTGGTGCCCGAGGGCCACTATTTCTTCATGGGCGACAACCGCGACAACTCCCTGGACAGCCGGGTGCCGTCGGAGATCGGCGTCGGCTATGTCCCGGCCGAGAATCTGGTCGGCCGGGCCCGGATCATCCTGCTCTCCTGGAACAAGGGCGCGTCGCTGTTCAAGCCCTGGACCTGGTTCCTGGACGCGCGGCCCAGCCGGTTCTTCAACGTCCTGAAATGAGCAAGAGAGACGCCGCGGTCGCCGAACTCGAGGGCCGCATCGGCCACGTTTTCGCCGACCGGGAACTGCTGGAGCGGGCGCTGACCCACTCCAGCGTGGGCAATGGCGCGACCAAGGTCCGCCACAATGAGCGGCTGGAGTTCCTGGGCGACCGGGTGCTCAACCTCATCGTCGCCGAGCGCCTGGCCGAACTGCGTCCCGAGGCCCGCGAGGGCGAGCTGTCGCGGCTGATGAACCAGCTGGTCAACTACCATGTCTGCGCCGTCGCGGCCCGGCTGGTCGGCCTGCCTGACGCCATGCGGGTCGACGCCAGCGCCACCAAGGTGGGCGCGCGCGACAATGACCGGGTGCTGGGTGACGCCTGCGAGGCGGTGATCGCCGCGCTCTATCTGGATGGTGGATTGCAGGTCGCCAAGGCCTTCGTCCTCACCTTCTGGAGTGAGGCCTTTGGGGAGCTGGACGCGCCCCGGCTCAAGGATTCCAAGACTTTGCTGCAGGAATGGGCTATGGCCCGCGGCTTGCCCGTCCCCAGCTATGACGTGATCGCCACCACCGGCCCGGCTCACCAGCCCCGCTTCACCATCGAGGTGCGGCTCCAGGGCTTCGAGCCGGAACGGGCGGAGGGCGGTTCCAAGCGGGAGGCGGAGAAGATCGCCGCCGACCTGATGCTACGAAAGAGAGAAGACGCCTTATGACCGTGGAATCCACCCGCGCGGGCTTTGCGGCCGTGATCGGCGCGCCCAATGCGGGCAAGTCCACCCTGACCAACCGACTGGTGGGGGCCAAGGTCTCGATCGTCACCCAGAAGGTCCAGACCACGCGCTTTCCCGTCCGTGGCGTCGCCATGTCCGGCAATTGCCAGATCGTGCTGGTCGACACCCCCGGGATCTTCGCACCGCGCCGCCGGCTGGACCGGGCCATGGTCCGCGCCGCCTGGGGCGGAACGGAAGACGCCGACATCATCGTCCACCTGGTCGACGCCGCCGCCGAAATGGCGGTCAATGCCGGCGAGGGCAAGGCCCAGGACAAGCGGGCGCGGATCGACGTCGACTCCATCGTCGATGGCCTGAAGGCGGCCGGCAAGACCGCTGTCCTGGCGCTCAACAAGATCGACGGCCTGAAGCGCGAGAACCTGCTGGCCATCGCGCAACGGCTGTTCGAGTCCGGGGTCTATTCCGAGGTGTTCATGATCTCGGCCGCCACCGGCGCCGGCGTCGAAGACTTGATGGCCCGCCTGGTCCTGGCCATGCCGCAAGGCCCCTGGTTCTATCCCGAGGACCAGACCGCCGACCTGCCGGTGCGCCTGCTGGCCGCCGAGATCACCCGCGAGAAGATCTATCTGCGCGTCCACGAGGAGCTGCCCTATTCGGCCGCCGTCGAGACCACGTCCTTCGAGGAGCGCAAGGACGGTGCGGCCCGGATCGAGCAGACCATCTATGTCGAGCGCGAGAGCCAGCGGCCGATCGTGCTGGGCAAGAACGGCCAGACCCTGAAGTGGATCGGCCAGAAATCCCGCGAGGAGCTCACAGAGCTCCTGGGCCGCACGGTCCACCTGTTCCTGACGGTGAAGGTCGATGAGTCCTGGGCGGACAAGCGCGAGTTCTACGGCGATGTCGGCCTCGACTTCGACGTCTAGCGTCCGGCCCGTCGGCCGGCCCCCACAGGCGCTCCGCGCCAGCTCCCCCACAGGAGGAGCAGCTCGGTCTGGCTCCTTCCCCTCTGGGGGAGGGGGACCCCGAAGGGGTGGAGGGGGCCGCGCCAGCGGTTTGCGTATCTGATGGAATTCGAGGACGACGCCTATGTGCTGTCGGCCCGCGCCCATGGGGAAACCGGCGCGATCGTCGAGCTGCTGACCGCCCATCACGGCAAGTACGCCGCCCACGTGGCCGGCGGCGCCTCGCGCCGGATCAAGCCGTTCCTGCAGGCCGGCGCCCGGGTGATCCTCAACTATCGGGCCCGGATCTCCGACCAGCTGGGCTCAGCCCAGCTGGAGCCGGTGGGGGAGGGGCCGTCCGCCCTGTTCGATGACGCCCTGGCCCTGGCCGGTCTGGCCGCCGCCGCCGCCGTGGCCGCCGGAGCCCTGCCAGAGCGCGCGCCACATCCCGGCGCCTTCCTGGCCTTCGAGGCCCTGTCCTCGGCCTTGCTACTGCCCGACATCTGGCCGGCGGTGTTCGTGCGCTTCGAGGCGGGGCTGCTGCAGGACCTGGGCTTCGGCCTGGACCTCTCCAAATGCGCCGCCACCGGTTCCATGGACGACCTGATCTATGTCAGCCCGCGCACCGGTCGCGCGGTCAGCCGTGACGCCGGCGCGCCCTACAAGGATCGCCTGCTGGTCCTGCCGCCCTTCATGCTCTCGGCCCAGACCGGGCTGGCGGCGGGCGATGTGGGCGCGGGGCTCGACCTGACCGCCCATTTCCTGGAGGCCTTCGTCTTCGCGCCGATGAACCGGCCGCTGCCGCCGGCCCGCCTGTGGCTGGTCGATCGCCTTAGGGAAGCGCAGCGGCTCTGACGCCAAGGCCCGCGACCATCCTGACGGCGACTTCGCGGGCGTCCGCGCCTACAACGACTTCAAACCTTCCCGATTGATTCGACATGGCCAAACACATCCCCCCGCCGTCCGATGGCGACGGCGAGCGCATCATTGACGAACCGCTGTCCGAGGCCCTGTCCCGGCGCTATCTGGCCTATGCCCTCTCGGTCATCACCGACCGCGCCCTGCCGGATGTCCGCGACGGCCTGAAGCCGGTGCAGCGGCGCGTGCTCTACGCCATGCGCGAGATGCGGCTGAACCCGGAGTCCGCCGCGCGCAAGTGCGCCAAGGTGGTCGGCGAGGTCATGGGCGGCTATCACCCCCACGGCGACCAGTCGATCTACGACACCCTGGTCCGCATGGCCCAGGACTTCGCCCAGCGCTATCTGCTGGTCGATGGCCAGGGCAATTTCGGCAATATCGACGGCGATAACCCGGCGGCCATGCGTTACACCGAGGCGCGCCTGACCCAGGCCGCGACCCTGTTGCTGGACGGCATCGACGAGGACGCGGTCGACTTCAAGCCGACCTATGACAACCAGGACGAAGAACCCGTCGTCCTGCCGACCGGTTTTCCCAACCTGCTGGCCAATGGCACCACCGGCATCGCCGTGGGCATGGCGACCTCGATCCCGCCGCACAACGCCGCCGAACTGATCGACGCCTGTTCCCTGCTGCTGGAGAATCCCCAGGCCACCACGGAAGAGCTGATGGCCCATGTCCAGGGCCCGGACTTCCCGACCGGCGGCGTGATCGTCGAACCGCGCGCCTCGCTGCTGGAGACCTATGAGACCGGCCGTGGCGGGGTGCGGCTGCGCGCGCTTTGGGAAAAGGAAGACACTGGTCGGGGCACGTACCAGATCATCGTCACCCAGATCCCGTACCAGGTGAAGAAGGCCGATCTGGTCGAACAGCTGGCTGAGTTGATCGAGAACAAGAAGGCGCCGCTGCTGGGCGACGTCCGCGACGAGAGCGCCGAGGACGTGCGCCTGGTGCTGGAACCCAAGACCCGCAACGTCGAGCCGGAAGTGCTGATGGAGAGCCTGTTCAAGCTCTCCGACCTCGAGAACCGCTTCTCGGTGAACCTCAATGTCCTCGACGCCAGGGGCACCCCCGGCGTCATGGGGTTGAAGTCGATCCTGAAGGCCTTCTTGGATCACCGCCGCGAGGTCCTGGTCCGCCGGGCGCGGTTCCGGCTGGGCAAGATCGAGGCCCGGCTGCACATCCTCGACGGCCTGCTGATCGCCTACCTCAACCTCGACGAGGTGATCCGCATCGTCCGCTACGAGGACGAGCCCAAGGCCAAGCTGATGGCGGCCTTCGCCCTGTCAGAGCTCCAGGCCGACGCCATCCTCAACACCCGCCTGCGCCAGCTGGCCAGGCTGGAAGAGATGGAGATCCGCCGCGAGCACGCTGAACTGGCGGAGGAACGCGACGGTCTGCTCAAGCTGCTGGGCTCCGACACGCAGCAATGGCGGTTGGTCGGTGTGGGGCTGAAGGATGTCCGCGCCATCCTGGGTCCCGACACCACGATCGGCCGGCGCCGTTCGATCTTCGCCGAGGCGCCCGTGGTCGACGCCGACGCCGCCATCGAGGCCATGATCGTGCGCGAGCCGATCACCGTGATCCTGTCCGACCGCGGCTGGATCCGCGCCGCCAAGGGCCGGGTGGAGGATCCCTCGGAGCTGAAGTTCAAGGAGGGCGACAAGCTCGCCTTCCTGGTCCCGGCCGAGACCACCGACAAGCTCCTGATCTTCGCCTCGGACGGCCGGTTCTTCACCCTCGGCTGCGACAAGCTTCCAGGCGCGCGGGGCCATGGCGAGCCGCTGCGGCTGCTGCTCGATCTC
Source organism: Phenylobacterium aquaticum (assembly GCF_947378715.1). Lineage (GTDB taxonomy): Bacteria > Pseudomonadota > Alphaproteobacteria > Caulobacterales > Caulobacteraceae > Phenylobacterium > Phenylobacterium aquaticum_A. The sequence continues at coordinate 25,134 of NZ_CANCLE010000024.1, read as the reverse complement.
GACGACAAGACCGGGATCATCGACGTCTTCACCCACAAGCCGGGCCTGAAGCGGGTGATCGCCTCCAAGGAGGGCTACGGCTTCGTCCTGCCGGAGGAGGAGGCGCTGTCAGGCCGCAAGGCGGGCAAGCAGGTTCTCAATGTCGGCGCCAAGGGCGCAGCCTTCGCCCTGCCGGCGGTCGGCGACCACCTGGGCGTCATCGGCGACAACGGCAAGATCCTGATCTTCCCGCTGGAGGAGCTGCCGGAGATGCCGCGTGGCAAGGGCGTCAAGCTGCAGGCCTACCGCGAGGGCGGCCTGCGTGACGCCATCGTCTTCAAGGCCGAGGACGGCGCGGCCTGGATCGATCCGGCCGGGCGCACGCGGGTTTGGGCGGAGTGGCGGGAATGGCTGGCCAAGCGCGCCGCCGCCGGCAAACTGGCCCCCAAGGGCTTCCCGACCAGCAAGAGGTTCCGGCCCAAGGCCTAGGGGCTTTCGCCTGAGCGGCGGTTGGGTTAGCTCAACTCAAAGGACCCGCGTCCAGACGGGGCAATTCCAGGGGGATCTCGCCATGACGCCACGCGCCAGACTATTTGCGACCGCTTTCGTCGCCTTCGGCCTCATGGTCGGCGGGGGGCAGGCGACCGCCAAGACGCCGGCCTCGGCGCATGAGACCGCCGCGCCCAGGATCGTGGCGCCGGAATCCGTCGGCTTCGATGCCGCGCGGCTGAAGAAGCTCGACGCCTATATGGCGGGAACCGTGGCCCAGGGCCGGGTGGCGGGGATGACCACCCTGCTGGTCCGCCATGGCAAGGTCGTGGCCTTCAACACCTATGGCCAGAAGGACCTGGCCACGGCGGCGCCGATGGATCGCGACGCCATGTTCCGCATCTATTCGATGTCCAAGCCCCTGACCGGGGTGGCGATGATGATCCTGTTCGAAGAGGGCAAGTGGAAGCTGGACGATCCGGTCACCAAGTTCGTGCCGGAGTTCAAGGACCTCAAGGTCATGACCGGGGTCGACGACAAGGGGAACATGATCACCGTCCCCGCCAATCGCCCGCCGACCATGCGCGAGATCATGAGTCACACAGCCGGCTTCGGCTACGGCCTGGGCGACAAGCACCCGGTGGACAAGATGTTCCGCGACCGGCGCGTGCTGGGCGCGTCGAGCCTGCAGGAGATGATCAACCGGATGGCCGACATCCCGCTGATGTTCCAGCCGGGAACCAGCTGGTCCTATTCGGCCTCGGTCGACGTCCAGGGCTACATCGTCGAGAAGATCAGCGGCCAGAAATTCGGCGATTTCCTGCAACAGCGGGTGTTCGGCCCGCTGAAGATGAATGACACGGCCTTCTACACCGGGCCTGACAAGGCCTCGCGCCTGGCCAAGGTCTATGTCATCGATCCGAGGACCGGAAAGCTCGCGGCCGCGGACAACCTGTTCGGCGGGAGAATGCCCGACTACACCAAGCCGCCGGCCATGGAGTCCGGCGGCGGCGGCCTGGTCTCGACCACGACCGACTATGGCCGCTTCGCCCAGATGATCCTCAACAAGGGCGAGCTGGACGGGGTGCGCATCCTGTCGCCCGCCGCTGTCGAGCTGATGGGGACCAATGTCATCCCGCAAAGCGTGCTGGTGACCTCGAACGGCACGTCCGGCCAGTATTTCAATGAGGCCGTGGGCTTCGGGCTCGACTTCGCGGTGGTCAATGATCCCCGCAAGGCCGGCAGCCTGGGCGGCAAGGGCGAAATGAGCTGGGGCGGCGCGGCCGGCACCTGGTTCTGGATCGACCCCACCAACGACCTCTATTTCGTCGGTATGATCCAGCGGTTCGGCCGGGGCGGCGGTGATGACCTGGGGACCATGGCCCGGACCCTGACCTATCAGGCGCTGACCCATCCGGAGAAGTGAGCCTTGAAGGCGGGCGTCAACGTCGCCTCACCTTGACATTCCGCCCCCCCCCATGCGCCCTTCCGCGCCTTGATTTTCTGAGCCTTAGCACAGTCCCATGCACGCCTATCGCACTCATACCTGCGGCGCGCTTCGCGCCGCCGACACCGGTCAGCCGGTCCGCCTGTCGGGCTGGATCCATCGCAAGCGCGACCATGGCGGGCTGGTCTTCATCGACCTGCGCGACCATTACGGCCTGACCCAGCTGGTGCTTGCGCCCGAGACCCCGGGCTTCAGCCTCGTCGAGCGCCTGCGCGCCGAGAGCGTGATCCGCGTCGACGGCGAGGTCGTGGCCCGCACGGCCGAGACCATCAATCCGAACCTGCCCACCGGCGGGGTCGAGATTCGCGTCACCTCGGTGGACGTGCTGTCGGAAGCCGCAGAGCTGCCGCTGCCGGTGTTTGGCGAGCCTGACTATCCGGAAGAGATCCGGCTGAAGCACCGCTATCTCGACCTGCGTCGCGAGACCCTGCACAAGAACATCGTCCTGCGCTCCAAGGTCATTCACTCGATCCGCAACCGCATGATCGGCCAGGGGTTCCTGGAGTATCAGACCCCGATCCTGACGGCCTCGTCGCCGGAAGGCGCGCGCGACTTCCTAGTGCCCTCGCGCCTGCATCCGTCCAAGTTCTACGCCCTGCCGCAGGCGCCGCAGCAGTTCAAGCAGCTGCTGATGGTCTCGGGTTTCGACCGCTATTTCCAGATCGCGCCCTGCTTCCGCGACGAGGACCTGCGCGCCGACCGCAGCCTGGAATTCTACCAGCTCGACGTCGAGATGAGCTTCGTCACCCAGGAGGACATCTTCGCGGCCATCGAGCCGGTGATGCACGGCGTGTTCGAGGAGTTCTCGGACGGCAAGCCGGTGACCCCCTATCCGTTCCCGCGCATTCCCTATCGGGAGAGCATCTCCAAGTACGGGTCCGACAAGCCGGACCTGCGCAACCCGATCATCATGCAGGACGTCTCCGAGCGGTTCCGGGGCGGCGGCTTTGGCCTGTTCGCCCGTATCCTGGAAGACGCCAAGAACGCCGTGTGGGCCGTGCCGGCCCCCAAGGGCGGCTCACGCGCCTTCTGCGACCGCATGAACAGCTGGGCCCAGGGCGAGGGGCAGCCTGGCCTGGGCTACATCTTCTGGAGCGAAGACCAGGGCGCCTGGGGCGGCCCGATCGCCAAGAACCTCGGCGCTGAAAAGACCGACGCGGTCATGGGCCAATTGGGCCTGGGCCAGGGTGACGCGGCCTTCTTCGTCGCCGGCGATCCGAAGGTCTTCTACAAGTTCGCCGGCTCCGCCCGCACCAAGGTCGGGACCGACCTCGGCCTCGTGGACGAGAACCGCTTCGAGTTCGTCTGGATCGTCGACTTCCCGATGTTCGAGATGAACGAGGAGACCAACCACGTCGACTTCTCGCACAACCCCTTCTCCATGCCGCAAGGCGAGCTGGAGGCGCTGGAGACCAAGGACCCCTTGGACATCCTGGCCTACCAGTACGACATCGTCTGCAACGGTTACGAGCTCTGCTCCGGCGCGGTGCGGAACCATCGTCCCGACGTGATGCTCAAGGCCTTCGATATCGCCGGCTACGGCCCCAGCGTGGTCGAGGAACAGTTTGGCGGCATGCTGAACGCCTTTAGGCACGGCGCGCCGCCCCACGGCGGCCTGGCCCCTGGCATCGACCGCATCGTCATGCTGCTGGCTGGCCAGACGGCGATCCGCGAGGTCATCGCCTTCCCGCTGAACCAGCAGGGTCAGGACCTGTTGATGAACGCGCCGTCGGACGTGACCGACAAGCAGCTCAAGGAACTGCACATCCGCACCGCCCCGCCGATCAAGGTCTAGGCGGGCAAGGTCTAGGCGGGCAAACTCCAGGCCCTCAGTACCTCGGCGGAGCCGGAGGGGCTGGGGGCGCCGGAGCGACGGGCGCGACCGGCATGCGTGGCGGCCGGGGCGACCAGCGGCTTCCGCGGCAGGTCCTGGCCACCAGCCCTGCGGGCAGGCGAGTGGATCCGTCCGCGCAGGCGTCGTTCAGCTGGTCCTGGACCAGGTTCTTCACCCGCGAAAGATCTGTCCCGTAGAGCTGGGCCTGGGTCAGGTCGGCGTCACGGAAGTCCGCGCCGGAGAACATCCCCCCGGTCATGATCGCCGCCGTCAGATCGGTGTCGCGGAACGAGGCGCCGGAGAAATTCCCGCCCGACATGGTGGCGCCGGTCATCTGGGAGTCGCGGAAGCTGGCGTTGGCCGCGTGGACCCGGACCATCACTGCGCCGTTCAGCACAGCATCGTCGAACTGGCCGCTGGAGATATTGGCGTCAGAGAACACCGCACCCTCGGCGTGGGTGTCGCGCATGTCGATATTGGCCATGCTGGCGCGGACGAAGTTCACGCCGGGCGCCTGGGTGTCGCGGAAGCGGGCGTTGGACAGGTTCGCGCCGCTGAAGTTCGCGCCCAGCATATGGGCGTCGGACAGGTCGGCGCGGGACAGATCGGCATTGGCGAAATTGGCGCCGGTGAAGCGCGCCTCCCGCAGGTCCGACCCCACCAGGGACGCGCCGCCGAAATCGGCCCCGTCGAAATGAGCGCCGTTCAGCCTGCGCCCCGAGAGCTCGCACTTGGAGCATGAGCCGCCGAACGAGACCATGCGGGCGACTTCCTTGTCGCCGTCCATGGTCATGGCCTGGGCGGCCACGGGCAGAATCGAGAGGGCGGCCGCCAGCACGATAAGGCGGCGAACCAGGCGGGACACACGGGAGCTGGCGGAACGAACCATGGGTGTAGCCTCTGCCCGTCAGTGGACCATCAGGCTACTTAAATCGCGGTAATTCTTGAGCTTTAGCATGCGGGAATTCGCAACCCAGGGGGAAGGTGGGTCGCTTCGTCGCCACACGCCCGGTTGAGTTGCGCCTGGCTGAGGCCCCGGGCGTGGTTCATCTCTGCGCCGGAAAAATTGGTCCCGTCCAGCCGGGCGCCCGCAAGATTGGCCCCCTGCAAATAGGTTCCGACGAAACTGGCGTGCGTCAGATCGGCGCCCGCGAAGCTGGCCGAGGAGAACACCCCGCCATAGGCGTTGACGTCGCGCAGGTCGGTCCGGGCGAAGCTGGTGCGGTTCATCACCGCCAGGCTGAGGTCGGCTTGGCGCAGCCGCGCGCCGGTGAAATTGCGGCCCTTGAGTTCAAGACCGGAGAAATCAGCCTGGAACAGGTTGCATCCAGGGCAGCTTGCGCCGCGCCGGGCGCTGGCGATCTGGCCGGCGTTCTGGGCCAGGGCGACGGCCGGCAGGGCCAGGCTCACAATCAGGCTCGCGATCAACAGCGGTTTCATAGTGGCGCAGGGCTCCAATCGGGGCTCGACCCCCAGATAGGTCCAGCAAGCTTAAGGCCAGGTGACCACGCCGGAAGCTCTGCTAGGATGCGGTCAGGAGACCTCATGGCCCTTCGCCCGCCCCAGACCCCGTCCAGCGCCTTCCGGTTCGAGACCGGGGCCGGCAGCCTGGAGCAGGAGATCGCGGGAGAGAAGGCGGGCGCCCTGGGCCGGATGGGCCGGGCGGCCGAGGCGGCCCTGGCCCGGCTGGAAGATCCCGACGCGCTGGAGGCCGAGGGCCGCGAGGCCCTGCTCAAGGCCGCCGCCCAGGCCGTCTGGGCCTTCTTCATCCAGAGGGAAGCCTGTGGCCTGCGCGGCCACGACGCCATCATCCGGGACTTCAACATCCCCCGAGCGGTGCTGGCGCGGCTGGGCGCGCGATAGGGTTCAGCCCGCCCGGTCCTCGTCCTTGGGGCTCGCGCGCACGCCGCAGGTCTCGCAGATCAGGCTCGCGCCCTTGCGGACCACGGCCACGTCGCCGCAGGCTGCGCAGACATCGGCCTCGACCCGACCGAAGCCGCCGCCGCGTCCGCCGGCGCTGGGCAGGAACACCAGATTGTCCGGGGTCGCGCCCCGCGAGAAGCCCCGTGAAATGAAGTGCGAGGCCGGCTGCGGATCGGTGGTCAGGTCGGGTTCGCCCTCGGCGGCGCCCCGGCCCAGGCCGTCGGCGTTCAGTTCCCCGTCGGCGTTGGCCAGTTCCTGGCGGTCCAGATAGGAAATGCCGAGCTCGCGGAAGATATAGTCGAGGATCGAGGTCGCCGACTTCACCTGATCATTGCCGGTCACCGGTCCGGCCGGCTCGAAGCGGGTGAAGACGAAGGCGTCGACGAATTCCTCCAGCGGCACGCCGTATTGCAGGCCGATCGAGATGCCGATGGCGAAATTGTTCATCAGAGAGCGGAAGGCGGCGCCTTCCTTGTGCATGTCGATGAAGATCTCACCCAGCTCGCCGTCATCATATTCGCCGGTGTGGAGGTAGACCTTGTGGCCGCCCACGGCCGCCTTCTGGATATAGCCCTTGCGGCGGTCGGGCAATTTGCGGCGGGTGCGGTCGCGCTCGACGATGCGCTCGACGATCCGTTCTTTCGGCGGTGGCGCGGCCGCCGCGATGGGCTCGGGCTCGGCCGACCGAAGCGGGCGGGGCGCGGCTTCGGGCAATCTGGGGAGATCCAGCACCAGATGGGCCGGTGGCTCCATGCGGCGGATGCGGATGGCTGGCGCGCCGGCCAGGGCGGCCTCGGCCAGCAGGGCGCGGGCGTCGAGCGGGCTGGTGTCCCACTCAAGCTCCAGCTCCGCCACCGGCGGGATGTCGAGCACCGGGGCCAGCGCCGCCATCATCGCGAAATAGGGGCCGGGGCCGAGCTCGTCGGCGCTCTGGAACACCGCGCGCTGGTCGGGGGTCAGGAAGGCGGCCTCGGCCAGGCTGCCGCCGCCCAGGGCATAGGTCTCGGCCGCGCCGATCTGCTGAGGCGTGAAGCCCATGCGCGAGAGCAGGTCGAGGTCCGGATCGGCCAGTTCGGCGTCAGTGACGCCTAATACGTCGGACAGGAAGCCCGGATCAATGGTCTGGGGCGAAACGGCGTCGGCCAGCCGCGCAGCGAAGGGCAGGGCGGCCTCAACGGCGGCGATCTCATGCTCGGTGAAGCCCCGGGCCTGCAGAGCGGCGTGGTCGATGCCGGGCGCCTCGGCGAGGTCGTGACGGCCCAGCAACACAGCGCGGGCCTCGGCGGCGTCGATCCCCAGGACCTTCAGGCCCTGGAGGGTCGCCTCGCTCAGCACCCGGGTCAGGACGCCGTCCTCGGTCTCAGCCACGGTCACGGCGCCCAGGCCCGGCGCGCCGCCCGTCGGGGCGCCGCCGAGCTTCAGGGCCAGGTCGGGATCGTCGAACACCGCCAGCCCGCCCTGCAGCTTGGCGGTCCGGGCGACGATCTCATGGGCCTGCAGGAAGATGCGGCGGGCGGCGCGGCGGCCCTGCAGCGAATCATAGGCGAGGCCCTGGGCGGTCAGCCAGTCGGCCATGCCCGCCAGGCCGAGGGCGACGGGCCCGCCGGCGGCGGCCAAGGCCAGGGTGGCGATCCGCACCGCATCCTCGAAGCTTTCGGTGTCGAAGGTCTCGCCCATCCCGAAAACCATCAGGTCCAGGGCCGCGCGCGTCGGTCGTCCCGCCTCCGCCAGCCGGCCGGACGCCTCCAGGTCGAAGCCGGCGATCACCGCCCCGGTCTCCCAGGCGGTGGCGGCCAGGGCGTCGGCGATAGCGCCTTGCGGCTCGCCCCTAGCGGCGCAGATCAGATCCACGCCCTCGCCGGTCTCGAACAACAGCTGGGCGTCCCAGAGGTTCTCGCCGGTTCGGGCCAGGGTCATGGCGTCCAGGATCATCGGGTCGCTGGCCCCGGCGGTGCGGGCGGCTTCGGCGGCGCGGGCCAGGCCGGGATTGCCCGCCGGATCAGCGCACGTCGCCGGATCGCCCTCACAGCGCAGGATGGCGTCCATCACCGCCTGCAGGCGGCGGCTGAGCTCATGCGCCGAGGCGCGGGCGGCGGCGCGGCCCCGGCGCTCGGCGCGCAATTGGCCCAGCGTGGCGCCGGCGGCCGGATCGGTCGCCTCGACCACTCGCAGAGGGCGCGCGAAGGACGGTTCGGAGAGCGCGAGCTTGCCGGTCAGCAGGGCGGCGCCCAGGTCGCGGCGGAAGCCCGCGCGTGCCGCGGCGTCGGCGAACAGACCCTGGGCCTCGCCCAGTTCGGCGATGATCTCAGCGCGACGGAAGATAGCGGACGGCAGGTCGGTCTCGCCCTGGGCCCAGTCCAGCCAGGCCTCGACCCGGGCATCGGTCCAGCTCGAGGGGGCCAGGACCTCGACCACGGCGCCGGCCCGCTCCAGGGGCCTGCGCTCGATCCTCGCCGGTTCCGTACGCACGTGGGGTTCTCCTATCAGGAGAGGTTACGGGCCGGACCGACCGGCCGCAACAGATGTTGTGGTCGCAGAGGCAGCTATCCCCAACATCTTGCGATGTTCGCGCGGCTGGACGCCCCCGGGGCGGAACCCTATAGTCCGCGCGCCTCCCAACCGTTCCGGACTCGCAACGACAGTGCTGAAAGCGATCTTTACCTGGTGGAACGGCGCGACCATCGGCGCGCGGTTCACGTTCTGGCGCCGTGGCGTCTTCGTGGGCAAGGACGATCTGGGCAACAGCTACTACCAGGCCAAGGACACCTCGGATTCCTATGACGGCCGCAAGCGCCGCTGGGTGATCTATAACGGCTATGCCGAGGCCTCGAAGGTTCCGGCCGAATGGCACGGCTGGCTGCACCACACCTTTGACCAGCCGCCGACCATCGAGCCGCTGCTGCGCCGGTCCTGGGAGAAGGACACCCAGCCCAATCTCACCGGCACCGTCCACGCCTGGCGGCCCAAGGGCTCCATCGCCCGGGGCGGCGAGCGCCAGAAGGCGTCTGGCGACTACGAGGCCTGGCGTCCGGAATAGGTGATGCGGCGGACCCTCACCCTCGCCGCCGCCGCCTTGAGCGGCCTGGCCGTCCTCAGCCTCTCCGGGGCGGGGACCGCCCAGACTGCGGCCCCATCCGCGCCGCCCGCCAACCAGGCCCCGATCGCCGCACCGCCTGAAGAGGCGCCGCCAGAGGTCGTCTCCGCGCCGCCGCCGGTGGCGACGCCGCCGATGCAGGCTTCCGAGGTCACCGCCGCCACGCCGCCCAAGGCCCAGGTCGTCGACAAGCCCGCCGACAGCACCGTCAAGCGCGCCCGCTACGACGTCGCCATCCTCCAGGCCCTGGACAAGGTGACCGCCGAGACCGTCCGCTTCGAGGCCGCGGTCGGCCAGCCCGTGCGCTACAAGACCCTGGTGTTCACCGTGAAGGCTTGCGAACAGGCTGCGGCGGACGAGCCGATGGAAGACTCCATCGCCTATCTGACCATCGACTCCCAGCCCAAGCCCACGTCAGGCCGCCCGACCCCGCCGCCGCGCCAGGTGTTCAAGGGCTGGATGTACGCCTCGTCGCCGGGCCTCAACCCGCTGCAGCACCCGGTCTATGACGCCTGGCTGATCACCTGCAGGGCCAACGCCCCGGTCATCGCGCCTGCACCGGCCGCCTTGCCAGCCCCGGCCCGGCCTGTGGCGGCGGCCAAGCCGCCGGTGTCGACCAAGCCCGCCGTGCTCAAGCCGGCGGTCTCAGCCAAGCCCCCGCTGCCGCCCATGCCGCCGAACCCCTGAAAATCGGCCTGGCGCTCCAGCGCCTTAGCCAGCCGGCGATGATAGTCGAGGCGGGGAACTTCCTCGGCCCCGAACCGCGCCAGATGGTCGGTCATGAACTGGGTGTCCAGCAGGGTGAAGCCCCCAGCGATCAGTCGCGCCACCAGGTGAACCAGCGCGACTTTCGAGGCGTCGGTGCGCCGCGAAAACATGCTCTCGCCGAAGAAGGCCGCGCCGAGCGACACGCCGTAGAGGCCGCCGACCAGTTCCTCGCCCAGCCAGCACTCGACGCTGTGGGCGTGTCCGATCTCGAACAGTTCGCCGTACAGGGTCTCGATGGTGGCGTTGATCCAGGTCTCGTCGCGGCCGGGCCTCGCCTCGGCGCAGGCGGCGACGACTTGCGGGAAGGCGGTGTCGAAGCGCACCTCGAACGGCTCGCTGCGCACCTTGCGCGCCAACCGGTGGCCCACATGGAAGCGGTCCAGGGGGATGATCCCGCGCCGCTGTGGATCGATCAGGAAGACGCTTTCGTCCTCCCGCGCATCGGCCATGGGGAACACGCCGTTGGCGTAGCAGTTCAGCAGATCCTGGGCGTCGAAGGCGTCCATGTCGGAGCATCTAGCCTGTCATGCGATCACCGCCGCTGGCTCAGGCCTCGGCGGCCTGAGCCTTCAGCCAGCGTTCCAGCCAGTGGATGTCGTAGTTCCCGGCCAGGATGTCGGGCTGCAGCAACAGGTCCTGGAACAGCGGGATGGTGGTCTCGATGCCGCCGACCACGATCTCGCCCAGGCAGCGATTGAGCCTGGCGATGCACTCCTCGCGGTCGCGACCGTGGACGATGAGCTTGCCGATCAGGCTGTCATAGTAGGGCGGGATCGAATAGCCGGCGTACATGGCCGAATCCAGCCGCACGCCCAGGCCGCCCGGGGCGTGGAAATCGGTGACCATGCCGGGCGAGGGCACGAAGGTGCGCGGGTTCTCGGCGTTGATGCGGCACTCGATGGCGTGGCCTTCGAACACCACGTCCTTCTGGGTGAAGGACAGTGGCAGGCCGGCGGCGATGCGGATCTGCTCGCGGACAAGGTCGATGCCGGTGATGGCCTCGGTGACCGGGTGCTCGACCTGCAGGCGGGTGTTCATCTCGATGAAGAAGAACTCGCCGTTCTCGTACAGGAACTCGATGGTGCCGACGCCGAGGTAACCGATGGCCTTGACCGCATCGACCACCACCTTGCCGATCTTGGCGCGACCGGCGGCGTCGATGACCGGGGAGGGAGCCTCTTCCAGCACCTTCTGGTGACGACGCTGCAGCGAGCAGTCGCGTTCGCCCAGGTGGCAGACATTGCCGAAGCTGTCGGCGACGACCTGCAATTCGATGTGCCGCGGGGTCTGGAGGTAGCGTTCCATATAGACCGCGTCGTCGCCGAAGGCCGCGCGCGCCTCGGAGCGGGCGGTGGAGACCGCCTCGGCCAGGTCGTCCTCGGTCTGGGCGACCTTCATGCCGCGCCCGCCGCCGCCGGCGGCGGCCTTGATCAGCACGGGGAAGCCGATCTCCTTGGCGGCGGCGAAAGCCTCCTCCTCGGTGGTGATGGCGCCGTCGGAGCCGGGCACCACGGGAATGCCGGCGTCCTTCACCGCCTGCTTGGCGGTGATCTTGTCGCCCATCATCTTGATGTGCTCGGGCTTGGGCCCGATGAAGGTGAAGCCGTGGGCGTTGACGATCTCGGCGAAGCGGGCGTTTTCCGAGAGGAAACCGTAGCCGGGGTGGATGCCCTGGGCCCCGGTGATCTCCGCCGCAGCGATGATCGACGGGATGTTGAGATAGCTCTTGGACGCGGGCGCCGGGCCGATGCAGACGCTTTCGTCGGCCAGCCGCACCCACATGCCATTGGCGTCGGCCTCGGAATGGACCGCCACGGTGGCGATGCCCATTTCCTTGCAGGCCCTGTGGACCCGCAGCGCGATCTCGCCGCGATTGGCGATGAGGATCTTGTCGAACATGATCCTACCCGATGACGATCAGGGGTTCGCCGAACTCGACGGGCTGGCCGTCGGCCACCAGAATCTCGATCACCTTGCCAGCCTTGGGCGAGGGGATCGGGTTCATCGTCTTCATGGCCTCCACGATCATCAGGGTCTGGCCGGCCGTGACCGTGTCGCCGACTTTCACGAACGCGGGCGATTCGGGCTGCGGCTGCAGATAGATCGTGCCGACCATCGGCGACTTCACCGCGTCGCCCCGGGCGGCGGCCGGGGCGGCCTCTGCGGCGGGGGCGGCCGCCAGGGCCGCAGGCGCCGGCGCGGTGGCGACGGGCTGGGCGGCATAGGTCACGGGGGCGGCGGTCAGCGTCTTGGCGACGCGGATCTTCAGACCCTCATGCTCGATCTCGATCTCGCTGAGCCCGGTGTCGGTCAGGATATCGGCCAGTTTGCGCACCAGGCGCGCGTCGAACGTGTCGGCGGTGGCCTTAGGACTGCTAGCCATGGAAGGACCCTTATCTCTCTTAGGTGTGGGGGCTTAGGCGGAAAGCTTCGCCGCGGCCTCGACAGCCAGTTCATAGCTCGCCGCGCCGAAACCGGAGACCACTCCGGTCGCCGCCAGCGAGACATAGGTGTGATGACGGAACGCCTCGCGCGCCGCCGGGTTGGACAGGTGACATTCGATGATCGGAATTTCGAGCGTCTTCAAGGCGTCCAGCAGGGCCACGGAGGTGTGTCCGTAGCCCGCCGGATTGATGACCACGGCGCAGGCATGCGTCCGCGCCTCCTGCACCCAGTCAATCAACTGGCCTTCGTGATTGGATTGCCGGAAGACGATCGTACGGTTGAGGGCCCCGGCGCGGCGTTCGCAAAGCTCGCGCACGTCGTCCAGGGTCGCTTTTCCGTAAATCTCCGGCTCACGGGTCCCCAGAAGGTTGAGGTTGGGCCCGCTCAGCACATAGATCGGTTTCGACATTCGGCTCCGCCGTCGATTCCGCCGTCTTGTAACGGGGGACGGCGGGGGTCACAAGCATCGCGAGGATTCACCCCGCATTCGAGGTCCGTCATGACCCTGACCATCAATGGCGAAATGCGCGATTTCACCGGGTTTTCGCATCTGGCGGCCCTGGTCGAGGCGCTTGGCCTGGATCCGCGCAAGGTGGCGGTGGAACGCAATCTGGAGATCGTGCCCCGTTCGGCCTATCACGCGACTCCCGTCGCCGACGGCGACCGGATCGAGATCGTTCACTTCATCGGAGGCGGCTGACATGGACGGCGCGCAAACCCCCCAGGCGACCGCTCAGGCCGAGGACAGCTGGACCGTAGCCGGCCGCACCTTCCGGTCACGGCTGATCGTCGGCACCGGAAAGTATAAGGACTATGCCGAGAACGCGGCGGCCGCCGAGGCGGCGGGCGCTGAGATCGTCACCGTGGCGCTGCGCCGGGTGAACCTGTCCGACCCCAGCCAGCCGATGCTGGTCGACTACGTCAAGCCCGACCGCTTCACCTTCCTGCCCAACACCGCCGGCTGTTTCACCGGCGAGGAGGCGGTCCGCACCCTGCGCCTGGCCCGCGAGGCCGGGGGCTGGGACCTGGTCAAGCTGGAGGTGCTGTCCAACACCAAGCACCTGCTGCCGGACATGGAGGAGACGCTTCGGGCCATGAAGCTGCTGATCTCCGAGGGCTTCCAGGTCATGGTCTATTGCACCGACGACCCGGTCTACGCCCAGAAGCTCGAGGACGCCGGCGCTGCGGCCATCATGCCCGCCGCCGCCCCGATCGGCTCGGGGCGCGGCATCCAGAACGCGCTGAACCTGGCCCTGATCATCGAGCAGACCAAGGTGCCGGTGCTGGTCGACGCCGGGGTCGGCACGGCGTCGGACGCCGTCATCGCCATGGAACTGGGCTGCGACGCGGTGCTGATGAACACCGCCATCGCTGGAGCCCAGGATCCGATCCGCATGGCCACCGCCATGAAGCACGCGGTCATCGCCGGGCGTGAGGCGTTCCTGGCAGGCCGAATGCCAAAACGCATGTATGCTGATCCGTCCTCGCCCCTATCCGGATTGATCTGATGCCGCTGTCCGTCGACGTCTTCTGGTCGTTTCGCAGTCCCTATTCCTATCTGGTGACCTCGAAGCTGCGGGCGTTGCAGGAGGCCTATGACGTCACCATCAACATGCGGCCGGTCTATCCCCTGGCCGTGCGCTCGGAAGGCTTTTTCACCAAGGCCGATCCGCTATTCATCCCCTATCTGATGCGCGACATCCGCCGTCTGGCGGAGTTCCACGGTCTGCCGCTGCAATGGCCGCGCCCAGATCCGGTGGTGATCAACCGCGAGACCCTGAACGGGACCCCGGAGCAGCCGCACCTCGACCTCTTGATGCCGCTTGGCGTCATGGCCGCCCACACGCCCCAGGGCGTGGCCTTCTATGACGAGGTCAGCCGGCTGATCTGGTCGGGCGAGGACATGCCCTGGAACGAGGGCGACAAGCTCGAGCGCGCCATCGCCCGGGCGGGCCTCGACATGGCGACCCTGCAGGCGCAGGCCGACGCCGCCGGTGACGCCATAGCCGGGGAGATCGAGGCCAACCAGGAGGCCCACCGGGCTTCAGGCCATTGGGGCGTTCCGACCATGACCTTCGAAGGCGAGCCCTTCTTCGGCCAGGACCGCTTCGACCTGCTGGTCTGGCGGTTGAAGCAGCACGGGCTGACCGCGCGGGGCTAGGGACGTCGCTCCGCGCGATATCCATTGAAGCTGAGGACTGCGCCGACCCCGATCAGCAGGATGAAGACGGCGTCCGTGCCTGCGCCCTGGCCCAACTGCGGTGCGTGCGGGGCGATCATGCGCCAAAGCCCGGCCAGCAAAAGCGCCCAGCCGGCCAGAGTCACCAGGACTTGCCAGTCCCGGCTCCAGCTTCGATGCGCTTGCAGGATGCTCACCCCCGCCACGAACAGGATCGTGCCGTTGAGATAGACCTGGGGAGGCGTGATCGCGGCGAAGGCGTCGAGGTTCAGGGCCTCAGTGATGGACAGGACAACCAGGGACGGGCCGGCAATCCGCGCGATTCTTTGGGCGTTGGTCATGTCCCCAGCTGGAAGCCGGTCATCCCCTCTGTCCTTGACGAGGGTCAAGTCGTGTCGCAGTGGCGAATTCCCCCCTCCATTCCGCCACGGCAATGGTCCTAGACTGCCGGCAGCAAGCGCACGCCAAGTCGCCAGGGAGAAACGCACATGGGCACGTCGAACGGCCGTCCGACCATCTTCATCACCGGCGCCGCCTCGGGCATGGGCCGCGAGACCGCCTTGCTGTTCCATCAGAAGGGCTGGTTCGTCGGCGCCTATGATGTCAACAGCCAGGGGCTGGACACGCTGAAGCGCGACATCGGCCGCGAGAACTGCGTCACGGGCGTGCTCAATGTCACCGACCGCGCCGCCTATCAGGCCGCCTTCGCCGCCTTCGCCGAGGCCACCGGCGGGCGGATGGACATCCTCTACAACAATGCCGGCATCGGCCGGGGCGGGCCCTTCGCCGACCAGCCGTTCGAGGACATCATGGCGGTGGTGAACGTCAATTTCGTCGGGGTGCTGATCGGCATCCACGAGGGGATCGGCCTGCTGAAGGCCACGCCCAACTCCATGTGCTTCACGACCTCCTCGTCCTCAGCCACCTATGGCATGGCGGGGATCGCGGTCTATTCGGCCACCAAGCATGCGGTGAAGGGGCTGACCGAGGCCCTGGCGGTCGAGTTCAAGGCCTATGGCGTGCGGGTCGCCGATGTGCTGCCGGGCCTGATCGACACCCCGATCCTGCCGCCCGGCGCCGTCGCGGCCGCGCCCAAGGAGGGCATGTTCCGCGCCATCCCGCCCTCGGCCGTGGCCGAGGTGGTCTGGGAGGCCTATCACTCCGACAAACTGCACTGGTACGTGCCGCCGGAGCTGATCGAGCTCGACAAGGCCGCGACCCTGACCCCGGAAGCGGTGCGCGACCAGTTCATCGCCAGGGGTCCCTTCGCCGGGATCGACGCGGCCACGGCGGGGTAGGGGACGTCGCCTGGGATGCGGAGCGGCGAGAGCCCTTTCCAGTCTGGCTGACTCAACCAAACTGGAAAAGAATGGCTCCAAATCAACAAGTTAGGGCATTTCTTGATCTGAAACGTGCGTCACGCTTTTCAGGAAATGCTCTAGGCCCGTTCCGCCGCCAGGCGCTCGATGTCGGCCGAGGCCGAGACACCCACCGCGCGGTAGAGCTCGCCACGCTCAGGCCCTAGCTGGGGCGGATAGGCGGCGGCGTTGGCGGCTTTGCCGCGCGCCCAATAGCCCATCACCTTGGCCAGGTTCCGAGGCCGGCGCAGCCAGGCCGAGGGGTGCTCCAGCATGTGGAAGCCGCGCAAGGCCTCACGCATCAGACCGGGGTCGGATCGGACGGCGATATTGACCCCATCCTCCAGGAAGCTCTTCAGCACCCGCGCCCGCAGCCCCGGCCTGTAGCTGGGGGTGAGCGCGTGGCGGGCCCGGCGGATGGCGGCGCGGTCCTGTTCCAGCATGTTGTCGTAATAGGGCCTGATCTCGGCGGCGACCTTGTCGTGGAAGATCAGGGCCCGGGCCGTGGGATCGGGGCTTTCGGCCAGGGTGTCGCGCAGCAGATAGGCGCTGACGGCGGCGAAGGAACAGCCCCGGCCATAGAGCGGATTGGTGCGCACCAGACTGTCGCCTATGGCGAAGAAGCCCGTCGCCGCCGCCCGGCCATCCTTGACCAGGTCGCGCCAACGGCTGTGCAGGTCGCCCATGCCGAACACCTTGCTCACCCCCTCGGTGCGCTCCGGTTCGATCCAGGGGACCATGCCGGGCATCTGGCGGCACAGGGCGTCGAAGGTGTCGGGGTCGACGATCGCCTTGCGCATCTCCATCTCGATCTCAGGCACGCAGATGGTGATCGAGAAGCAACTATTGTCAGCCGGGAACACGCCGAACTTCAGGAAGCCCAGGTCGCCGCTGGCCGGGGTCTTGCCGCGCGGCGGCTCGCTCTGGCCGGGGCGCAGGCGGTAGTGACGGGTGAAATAGAGGATGCCCGCGGTCTCGGAGACCTCACCGATCGCGGCGCCCAACTCCGTCAGTTGCTCGCAGGCCCCAGAGGTGCGCCCGGCGGCGTCCACGACCAGATCCGCGCTCAGGGTCTCGCCATTCTCCAGCACGACCCCAGTGACCTTCAGGGGGCGATCCGGGGCGGTCTCCACCGCCAGGGCCTTGACGAAGGTCTCCGAGCGGATGGTCACGTGGGGCAGGCGCTCCACATAGCGCCGGATGATCAACTCCAGGGTGGTTCGCCGGCTGGTCAGCACCACCAGTTCCGCGTCGATCGGCTTGGCGACGTAACGGGTCTTGTGCAGGTCGGTCAGCATTTCGGCGAAGGCGATCTCGCGGCAACCGGCGGCCAGCAGGTCATCCAGCAGGGCGCGATGCTCGTCACGGATCACCGATCTCAGGCGGGCCAGGAAGGCATGGCTGTGGCGCAGGTGGCCGACGCCGCGCCGCGTCCAGTCGGCGAAGGCCTGATCAGCGTCTCCGCCCGGCGGCGGCGGGTCGCGCTCGAGCAGGGTGATCTCGCGGCCTGTCGGCGCGAGCGCCAGGGCCGCGCAGAGCCCGGCCATGCCGGCGCCGATCACCAGGACCTGTTCGGTCATGAAGCCTCCCGAAACAATGTTTTCCGGGAATCCTATGCGCCTCTAGGTGGTCTTGGAAAGGCAGACCTTAGGTAAGGCCGTACTATAAATTCTAACCCGCCCGTCGGATCGCGGCCTTGGCCTCGGTGATCGCGGCGCGCAGGGCGGGCAGGTCGGCGCCCGGGATCATCCGGTCGCCGACGATGAAGGCCGGCGTGCCCTCGATATTGAGCGCCTTGGCCAGGTCGCGGGTGTCGGCCAGTTGCTTGGCGATAGCCGGTGATTCGCCGGCGGCCTTGGCGGCGGTCGGGTCTATGCCCAGGGCGGCCAGGTGGCGGTCGATGGCCGCGTCGTCCAGGGCCTTCTCCGCCATCCAGGCCTGGTAGAGTTGCACCCCCTTGGCCTTGCCGGCCGAGGTCAGGGCGATCTTGGCGGCCAGGTCGGACTCGGCGCCAAAGATCGGGAACTCCTTGAACACGAACCGGACGTCGGGGTTCTGCTGAATGATCTTCACCACCTCGGGCGCGGACAGTTTGCAGTAGCCGCAGCGGTAGTCGAAGAACTCCACCACCGTGATCTGGCCGCCCGGATTGGCCACGAAATCGCGCGGATCAGCCTCCAGCGCCTTCTTCTGCGTGGTGAGCGAGGCCTTGGCCAGGTTGGCGGCGTCGGCCTGCTTCTTGGCGTTCAGGGCGACGATGGCTTCCTCGATCACCTCGGGATGGGCGAGCAGATAGCCGCGCACCTTTTCCCCGAACGCCGCATCGGCGGACTTCTGGCAGCCGGTCAGGGCGAGGAGGGCGCAGAGCGCGACGGCGGCGACGCGGAAGGGTGTTTTCATGGAGCCAGGGCTTAGTGGAAGCGGTGGGGTTTGCGAAGGGCGCGAGGTGGCGCGGCGGCTAAAGCCGGTCGTCCTTGTCGAGCCCGCGATAGGTGTCCTTGTCCGGGTTTGAGGTCCGGGCGATGTCGGTGGCGCGCCGCCATTCGGGGGAATGTTTGTCCAGCATGTCCCGCGCCCGCATGGCGAAGATCAGGGCCTGGCGCTTGTCGCCGATGCGGTCGTTGTATTCGGCGGTGGCGTAGCGGGCCAGGCCGTCCTTGCCCTGGCCGGCATAGGCCTCCGCCAGCAGCCGCCAGGCGACGGCGTTGTCGCCGTCCTGGTCGAGGGAGCGCTTGAGCTCGACCACGCCTTCCTCGACCTTGGCCTTGTCCGGCAGGGCGATCAGGGTCTGGCCAAGATTGACCCGCAGCAGCGGGGCGTCGGGCTTCAGAGCGACCGACTTGCGCTGCGGAGCCTCGGCCTCGGGCGCGTGGCCGAATTCGAACAGCACCTGGCCCTTGAGCTCCCAGAGGTAGGCGTTGTTCGGCTGGGCGGCCAGCATGGAGTCGATGCGCTTGATCGCCTTCTCCGGCTCGCGCAGCTGATAATAGGCGATCGCGCAGGCGTACTGGGTCGGATAGTCCGGGTCCTTGTCGCCGCACTTGGCCATGGCGATGTTGGGATTGATGAAGCCCTGCAGCTTGGCCTTCATGATCTCGTGCCGGGCCATGGCTTCCGGGCTGTCGGTCTGGGTGTAGTGGGGCAGTTTCTCGACCCGGGCGCGCAGGGCCTCGATCCGGTCTGACGACAGCGGGTGGCTGCGGAAATACGGGAACCGCCGGGCTTCCTGGAAGACTTCCTGGTAGCGGAAATTGTCGAAGAACTCGACCAGACCGCGCCCTGACATGCCGGCCTTTTCCAGATAGGTCGCCCCGGCCTGGTCGGCGCGGCTCTCCTGCTCGCGGCTGTAGCCCAGGGCGCCCAGGGTGCCGAAATAGCCGGCGTTGCCGGCCAGCACGGCGCCGGCCTCGGCGTTGCCGGCCAGGGCGGCCAGGACGCCCAGCCCCATGGTCAAGAGAAAGGGCTTCAGCCCGGCGCGGTTCATGTCGTCGGAGCGGGCGGAGTGGCCGCCGGCCAGGTGTCCGATCTCGTGGGCCATGACGCCCTGCAACTGGTTCGGCGACTTCGATTCCAGGATCAGGCCGGTATAGACCGCCATGGTCCCGGGCGAGGCGAAGGCCTGCAGGTCCGAACTGCCGATCAGAAGGATGTGCACCGACTTGGCGTCGAGGCCTGCGGCGTCGAACAGCGGCGCAGCGTCGTCGTGCAGTATGTCCTCGATCTCGGTGTCCCGGATCAGGGAGACATTGTCATCCTGGGCGGCGGCGGGCGCGGGCCGCACCGTCAGGCTCATGGCCAGGGCTGCGGCCATGGCCAGACGGAATGGCGTTCGGGTCGGGGAGACCATGCTTCTCAAGAACTCCTAAGCGCCGCTCCCCGACCCGAACCCTATAGCGTCAACCGCGACGCCACCAGCCTCTCTTCGGAGCGGCGGGCGGAGCGACGATCTCGGCCGGATCCGGCTCGCGCGGGGCCGCCGGGGCGACTTCGACAACGGGCTCTGCGGCGACAGGCTCGGGCGCGACCGCTGCTGCTGGGGCCTCGACGACCTCGGCGACGGCCTCGACCGGGGCGGCTTTGGCGCGGCTGCGGCGGGCGCGGGCCGGCTTGGCGGGCGCCTCTTCCTCGGCGACGACCACCGGGTCCGGCTCGGCCGGGGCGCCTTCGGCGACCTCGACCTCGGCGGCGACCACTTCAGGCGCCTCGGCGACAGCCTCGGCGTCGACGGTGCGTCCGCCACGGCCGCGACGGGCGCGGCCCTTCTTCGGCTTGTCCTCGATCGCGGGCAGTTCGACCCACATGTCGTCGCCGCCCTCGGCAGCCGGGGCGATCATCGGCGAAGCCGCGTCGTCGGCCTCTTCCTCCATCACGACAGGCGAAGGGGCGCGGTCATTGGCCGGGGCCGGGGCGCGGAAGTCTTCCGCCGGATCGTGCCAGACAAAGGGATCATCGCCATAGGGCACCCAGGGGCGCGTCCAGGCGAAGACGTCGGCGGGACGGCTGTCGTCACGCATCCGGCGACCGCCACGGCGTCCGCGACGGCGACGGCGGCCGCCATGGCCATCGTCTTCCTCGTCAGCGCGCAGGGGCTCCGGCGCGCGGGGAGCCTTGGGCTCCTCGGCGGCGCGGGGCTCGTCGCCCCGGCGCCCGCGACGGCGACGGCGACGGCCGCGACGGGCGCCGCTCTCGTCATCGTCGGAGGCCGGCGCATCCGCGGCGGGGGCGCGACCAGAGGCGCGAACCGGACGATCATCGTCCTCGTCCTCATCCTCTTCCTCGTCGTCGCGGCCCTTGCTGACGATTTCCTCGTCGTCCTCGTCTTCGTCCTCGTCCTCATAGGCGTCATCGTCGAAGTCGTCGTCGGCGGGGGCATAGGCCTCCAGCGGCTTCTGACGGGCGATGATCGCGTGCTCGGGACGGGGCTCGCTGGCGGTGCGCTCGATCTCGTGATCGGCATGGGCCAGGACGTCGTCGATCAGGATGGTGATGAACAGGCCGAGGGTCTCGTGGACCCGCGCCAAGTGGTTGCGCTTCTCGTTGAGAATATAAAGGCCGACCGCGCGCGGGACCTTCAGGGTCGCCTCGCCGCCGCCCTTCAGAGCCTCCATCTCGATGGCGCGCAGGGCCGCCAGGGCGCTGGACTCCACGGAGCGGACCCGCCCGGTGCCGGCGCAATGTTCGCAGACATGGGTCGTGCCTTCCAGCACGCCGCTGCGGCGACGCTGACGGCTGATCTCCATCAGGCCGAAGGTCGAGATCTTGCCCATCTGGATGCGGGCGCGGTCGTCCTTCAGCGAATCCTTCAGCTTCTTCTCGACCGCCCGGTTGTTCTTCGACTCATCCATGTCGATGAAGTCGATGACGATCAGGCCGGCCAGATCGCGCAGACGCAGCTGGCGAGCGGTCTCTTCGGCCGCCTCCATGTTGGTCTTCAGCGCGGTCGCCTCGATGTTCCGCTCGCGAGTGGCGCGGCCGGAGTTCACGTCGACGGCCACCAGGGCCTCGGTCTGGTTGATCACCAGATAGCCGCCCGAGCGCAGGGGCACGGTGGGGGTGTAGATCTGGCTGAGGTGGTCCTCGACCTTGTGCTTCACGAACAGCGGGGTCGCTTCGCGATAGGCCTGAACCTTCTTGGCCTGCGAGGGCATCAGCATGCGCATGAAGTCGCGGGCTTCCTTGAAGCCGGCCTCACCCTCGACCCAGACCTCATCGATGTCCTTGTCATAGAGGTCGCGGATGGTCCGTTTGACCAGGTCCTCTTCCTCATAGATCAGCGCCGGCGCCACCGAGTGCAGGGTGGTGTCGCGGATGTTCTCCCACAGGCGCAGCAGATATTCGTAGTCGCGCTTGATCTCGGCCTTGGTGCGCTTGGCGCCGGCCGTGCGCACGATCAGCCCCATGCCGTCCGGCACATCCAGGCTCTGGACCACGCCCTTGAGGCGCTTGCGGTCGGTGACCGTGGTGATCTTGCGGCTGATCCCGCCGCCCCGGGCGGTGTTGGGCATCAGGACGCCATAACGGCCGGCGAGCGACAGATAGGTGGTGAGCGCCGCACCCTTGTTGCCGCGCTCTTCCTTGACGACCTGCACCAGCATGATCTGCCGGCGGCGGATCACTTCCTGGATCTTGTACTTGCGCATCAGCCGCCGGCGACGCCGGGCGACTTCTTCTTCCATGACGTCATCGTCGTCATCGACGCTGTCGTCCTCGTCCTCGTCGTCGTTGGACCGGGCGCGAGCCTCATGGGGCTCGTCGTCCTCCTCGGCCTCTTCGCGCATGAGGGCTTCGCGATCCGCGACGGGGATCTGGTAGTAGTCAGGGTGGATTTCGTTGAAGGCCAGGAAGCCGTGGCGGTTCCCGCCATATTCGATGAACGCCGCCTGGAGCGAGGGCTCCACCCGGGTCACCTTGGCGAGATAGATGTTGCCTCTAAGTTGTTTGCGGTTCTGGCTCTCGAAATCGAATTCTTCAACCCGGTTCCCGTCGACCACCACCACACGCGTCTCTTCTGCGTGCGCGGCGTCGATAAGCATCTTCTTCGTCATTAGGTGAATCTCCGTGGCGCGCCGCGAACCCACGGGCCGGGCGCCGCCTATTTGTCAGGAGGGCGCGCGCGCATCCGCCGATCGCGTCGAAGACGACGCGGGCGGTGCTAGGCCGGAAGTTGGCTCGAGCGGCGCTGCCCATAGTGTGTTTCCCAGGCGCGCCCACAGAGCGCGGGCGCGGATCGGATGATGCGTGGTGGCCGAAAAGTCGGTAGCCGACGCAGGCTGATTTGCGCGGACGGCGCCCGGGCGAGGCCGTGGGCGATCACACGCGGGTCGACATTGCAACACTGGGGCGGAAAAGGAAAGGCCGCGCTCTGACGGCGCGCTTAACCGTTTGTCTACCCGGTTTGGGTCTATAGTGAATTCCCAAATACGATAATCGAGTGGGTTGGTGGGTTTCAGTATGCTGTCGCGGCTTGGCGGCCTTGCAATGCGGAGCGGCAAGCGCGGGCTGGCGGCCTTGATCGCCGGGACCCTGTGCGTGGCTGTGGCTGCGGTGTCCCAGGCCTCGGCGGCGGGCGGCGGCGTGCTCAAGGTGCGGCTCGGCGGTGATCGCGCCGAGACCCGGATCGTCATCGACCTCGACCGTTCGGCCGCCGGCAAGGTGATCGCCGACGGCGCCGACGACCATCGCCTCATCATCAATCTTCCCGGCGTAAACGTCGATTCCGCCTTGCAGGGCGGGGGCCAGGGGCTGGTGGGCGCCTGGATGATCGACCGCACGGCCACCGGCGCGCGCCTCAAGGTCGACCTGACCGGCGACGCGGTGATCAAGCGCCGCTTCCTGTTGCCGCCCGCCGATGGCGCAGCCACCTATCGTTATGTGATCGACCTGGCCTCTGGCGCCGCGGCCGGCGCCTCCGCGCCCACCCTGCGCGCCGACGGCGTCACCTTCATTTCTCAGCCCATGCCGATGCGCGCGCCGCCGCTGGCCCTGAAGAAGATCGTGGTGATCGACGCCGGCCATGGGGGTAAGGACCCCGGCGCCCTCGGCGCGACCGGCTATGAAAAGGACGTCACCCTGGCCGCGGCCCTGGCGCTGAAGGCCAGGCTGGAACGCTCGGGCCGCTATCGCGTGGTCATGACCCGTGATTCGGACGTCTATGTGCCGCTGGAGACCCGGGTGCCGATCGCGCGTCGGGCCGGCGCCGACCTGTTCATCTCGCTGCACGCCGATTCCGGCCCCAACACCGCCAATCGCGGCGCCAGCGTCTATACCCTCGCCGACCGGGCGGTCAGCCGCTCGGCCAAGCTGGTGTCCAAGGACGACTGGTTCATGAAGGCCAGCCTGCAGGGCGACCGTGGCGTCTCCGGCATCCTGTTCGACCTGACCCAGCGCGCCACCAAGAACCGTTCCGCCAGCTTCGCCGAGATGCTGCTCGACCGGATCAGCGACAGCGATATCAAGCTGCTGCGCCGCAGCCATCGTGAGGCGGGCCTCGCCGTGCTGCTGGCCCCTGATGTGCCGGCGGTGCTGCTGGAGATGGGCTTCGTCAACAATCCCGACGACGAGTCCTTCCTGCGCGACCCGGGTGGTCGGGGCAAGATGATGAACGCCGTGGCCGACTCCATCGACGCCTATTTCGCCCAGGAAACCCGGCTGGCCGCGCGCTGATCCCAAGGGGTCGCCCCGCGCTGCGGGAATCGACTTCCCCTTTTTCGAAACGCGCTCTAGACGAAGACCATGCGGGAGCTGGCGCCCGCGGAGGTCTGTCAGTCTTGAATCCCCCGGAAAGATGGGTCGCGGTCGCCGGTGTCACGGTGCTCAGCGCTATCGCCGTGGCCGGTTTGGCCATCGCCATCTATGCCGCATGGCTGTTCCACGACATGCCGGACGCCACCGACCTCGTGGACTACCGCCCGCCGACCGCCACGCGCGCCTATGCCTGGGACGGGACCCTGATCGGCGAGTTCAGCCGCGAGCGGCGGATCTTCGTGCCCTATGACAATATCCCGCCGCAGCTGGCCCAGGCGTTCCTGGCCGCCGAGGACCACTCGTTCTTCCAGCACGGCGGCGTCGACGCCACCGGCCTGGTCCGGGCCATGGGCAAGAACGTGCTCAATGCAGTGCGCGGCAAGCGCCTGGAAGGCGGCTCGACCATCACCCAGCAGGTGGCCAAGAACGTTCTCTTGACCAGCGACGCCACCGTGGGCCGCAAGCTCAAGGAGGCGATCCTCGCCCGCCGGCTCGAGCAGACGCTCAACAAGGAGCAGATCCTCGAGCTCTATCTGAACGAGATCTGGCTGGGCTACCGCTCCTATGGGATCGGCACCGCCGCCTACAACTACTTCGGCAAGTCGCTGAACCAGCTGGACCTGGCCGAGATGGCCTATCTCGGCTCCCTGCCCAAGGGTCCGGACAACTACCACCCGATCCGCAACAAGGAAGCGGCGCTCCGCCGCCGCAACTGGGTGCTGGGCCAGATGGCCAACGCCGGGTTCGTGAGCCAGGCCCAGGCCGAGGCCGCCGCCCGCGAAGACCTGGTGGTCCAGGCCGCGCCGACCCGCGCCAAGTACCAGGACGCCGACTATTTCGTCGAAGAAGTGCGCCAGCGCGCCACCGTCACCATGGGCGAGAAGCTCACCGAGGGCGGCTACTACATGCGCACCACGCTGGACCCGCGCCTGCAGTCCATCGCCCGCGACAGCCTGATGAAGGGCCTTGAGGTCTACGACCGCCGCCACGGCTGGCGCGGGGCCTGGGGCCACATGGACCTCAATTCCGACTGGACCCAGAAGGTCAAGGACAAGACCCCGCCCGCCGAGCGGCGCCTGTGGCGGGCCGCCATCGTCGAGGACGCCGCCGCCAACGTCCGCGTCCAGGCCTCCGACGGGCATGTGGGTTATCTCGATCCGGCCGACGTGGCCTGGGCCAAGCGCGGCAAGGGCCTGACGCGCGGCGATCTGGTGTGGGTCGAGCCGATGACCGCGCCGGGGCGCTTCAACCTGCGCCAGGTGCCGATCGTCAACGGGGCCATGGTGGCCATCGATCCCTGGTCCGGCCGGGTGC
>NZ_CANCLE010000023.1 GCF_947378715.1 Phenylobacterium aquaticum | reverse complement strand
GGCGGCCCTGCGCCGCGAGACCGTGGAGAGCGCCGCCAAGGCCATCGAGGAGATCGAGGCCGCCAGCGGCGGCTGGACCTTCGCCAAGCTCACCATCGCCAATGCGGCCTTGCGGGAGCTGGCGGCGGAGGGGCCGAAGGGCAAGCGGTGACCCATTCCTCTCCCCGCCTGCGGGGAGAGGTTAGGTGAGGGGCCCGTAGCGGAGCGGAGGGTCTTTCGGCGGCGGGCGAGACGCTGTGATTCAGCAAGGCCCCTCACCCTGCCCTCTCCCCGCTTTGCGGGGCGAGGGTTCCAGAGGCGCTAGACCGCCGCTCGCTTGCACCAGCGGTCGAGGTCGCGCTCGCGACCCATCAGGGCCAGGCCGGAGGCGATCGATTCCAGTTCGCTGCCGCTCTCGATCTTGGCGGGGTCGAAGCGGCGGGTGAAGATCTGGCGCACGGCCGGAACCAGGGACGAGCCGCCGGTCAGGAAGATGCGGTCGATGCCGTCCGGCCCAAGGCCCGCATCGGCCAGCGCCCGGTCGACGGCCTTGTCGATCGCCTCCAGCTCTGGCGCGATCCAGCCCTCGAACTCGGTGCGGGCCACGGTGCGGCCCAGCGCGATGGTCCCGGCCTCGAACCGGAACTCGGCCGCGTCGTCGCGGGACAGGGCCTCCTTCAGGGTCGAGATCGCGCGGTAGAGCAGGTAGCCGTAGTTCTCGTCGAGGGTCTCGACCAGGCGCTCGATCTTCTCCGGCTCATTGGCCTCGCGCACCAGCTTGCGGATCTCGCGCATGTCGCGGCTGGCCCGCATCAGGGCCAGCTGGTCCCAGCGGGCGAAGGCCGAATAATAGCGGTTGGGAATCGGCAGGATCTTGCCGAAGCTCGTATAGCTCGAGCCCTTGCCGAGGCTGGGCGAGACCAGGTGGTCGATGATCCGGTAGTCGAAGGCGTCGCCCGCCACGCCTACGCCGGATCGGCCCAGCGGGGTGGAACGGATCTCGCCGGCCTCGCGGTGGAAGCGGATGATCGAGAAGTCGGAGGTGCCGCCGCCGAAGTCGCCGACCAGCACGGTGGCGTCTTCCTGCAATTCGCGCGCGAAGAAGAAGGCCGCCCCCACCGGCTCATAGGCGTAGAGGATCTCTTCGAAGCCCAGCCGCTTGAACGCCGCCTCATAGCGGGTCAGGGCCAGGTCCTCGCTGGGCGCTGCGCCGGCGAAGGTCACCGGCCGGCCGACGATCAGCCGCTTGGGCCAGTCGGCGTGACCGCCCTTCACATGGTCGCGCATCTTCAGGAGGAAGGCCGCCAGCAGGTCCTCGAACTGGTAGCGCTTGCCGAGGATCTGGGTCTCGCTGAAGCTGGCCGAGGCGGCGAAGCTCTTGAACGACTGGATGAACCGCGTCTCCAGCGGGTCTTCCACATAGGCTTCGATCGCCCAGGGGCCGGCCTCCACCGTGCGGTCGGAGGGTCGTTCGGGCGGGGCGTGGAAACTGATCGCCGAGCGGAAGGCGAAGACGTCGCGCTCGGGCGCCGGGAAGGTGACCAGCTGGGCCGGCCCCTCGGCGCCAGCCAGGGCCACGACGGTGTTGGTGGTGCCGAAATCGACGCCGAGACTGAGGCCGGTCATCGGGCGCTCCTGTTCGAAGGGGGAGGACGACGGATCGTCCGCCCCCTTGCCGGGACGCGCGATCCGCTAGTTCAGGGGCCGCATCAGCTCTGAGCCTCCAGGATGTCCTGCTCATAGGCGGCGAGTGTCGCCATCTGCAGGATCTTGGACACCGAGGCCGAAAGCGGCGCGATCTGCACCGCCTTGGAGAGGCCCAGCAGGATCGGACCGATCACCGTGGCCCCGCCGATCGACTGCAACAGCTGGGTCGAGATGGCGGCCGAATGGATGGCCGGCATGATCAGCACATTGGCCGGCCCGGTCAGGCGCATGAACGGGTAATTGACCCGCCGTTCCGGCTCCAGCGCCAGTTCGGGGGACATCTCGCCTTCGTATTCGAAGTCGACGCCCATCTCGTCCAGCATGGCGACCGCCTCGATCACCTTTTCCGAGCGCTGCCCCATGGGGTTGCCGAAGGTCGAATAGGACATGAAGGCGACGCGCGGGGTGTAGCCCAGGGTCTTGACGGACCGGGCGGCGCCGATGGCGATCTCCACCAGGTCCTCGGCGTCCGGCATCTCGGTGACCGAGGTGTCGGCGACGAACAGGGTGTGGCCCTTGGCCAGCACCACGCTCATGCCCATGATCCGGCCGGCCGGATCGGGGTCGATCACCCGCAGCACCTCTTCCAGCACCTGGTCATAGGACCGCGTCACCCCGGTCACCATGCCGTCGGCATAGCCCAGCGCCACCATGGAGGCGGCGAAGGAGTTGCGGTCCTGGTTGATCAGCCGCTGGACGTCGCGCTTCAGGAAACCCTCGCGGGCGAGGCGGGCATAGAGGAAGTCGACGAAGGCCGGATTGTGCTCGGAGACCCGCGCATTGACGATCTCGATATTGACCTCGGCCGGGTCGAGACCGGCGGCCTTCATGTTCTCCAGCACCAGGTCCTCGCGGCCGACCAGCAGGGCGTGGCCGAGGCCGGCGCTCTGGAAGCCATGGGCGGCGCGGATCACGCTGGGCTCCTCGCCCTCGGCGAAGACGATGCGCTTCTTGGGGGCCTTGAGCACCGCGCCCTGCAGCTTCTGCAGGAAGGCTGCGGAGGGGTCGAGCCGCTGGGCGAGACTGGCGCGATAGGCGTCCATGTCCAGGATCGGCTTGCGCGCCACCCCGGTGTCCATCGCCGCCTGGGCCACGAAGGGCGGGATATAGGACATCAGCCGGGGATCGAAGGGCGAGGGGATGATGTATTCCGGGCCGAACTTCAGCTGGCGGCCATGATAGGCGGCGGCCACCTCGTCGGGCACGTCCTCGCGGGCCAGCTGGGCCAGCGCATTGGCGCAGGCGATCTTCATCTCCAGGTTCACGCGGCGCGCCCGCACGTCCAGCGCGCCCCGGAAGATGTAGGGGAAGCCCAGGACATTGTTGACCTGGTTGGGATAGTCGCTGCGGCCGGTGCCGACGATGGCGTCGGGCCGCACGGCGTGGACCTCTTCCGGGGTGATCTCCGGATCGGGATTGGCCATGGCGAAGATCAGCGGATTGGGCGCCATCTTCATGATCATGTCCTGGGTCAGGACGCCCTTGGCCGAGAGGCCCAGGAACACGTCGGCGCCGACCAGGGCCTCGCCCAGGGTCCGGGCGTCTGTGTCGACCGCGTGGGCCGACTTCCACTGGTTCATGCCGGCCGTGCGGCCGCGATAGATGACCCCGGTATTGTCGACGGCGATGCAGTTGTCGGAACGCACGCCCATGGCCTTGATCAGGTCCAGGCTGGCGATGCCCGCCGCCCCGGCCCCGCAGAGCACCACCTTGACGTCCTTCAGCTCGCGGCCGGTGATGTGGCAGGCATTGATCAGGCCGGCGGCGGAGATGATCGCCGTGCCGTGCTGGTCGTCATGGAACACCGGGATGTCGAGCAGCTCCTGCAGCTCGGTCTCGATGCGGAAGCATTCGGGGCTCTTGATGTCCTCGAGATTGATGCCGCCGAAGGTGACGCCGATGTTCTTGATCACCGTGATGATCTCGTCCGGATCGGTGGCCGAGACCTCGATGTCGATGGAGTCGACGTCGGCGAAGCGCTTGAAGAGCACGCTCTTGCCCTCCATCACCGGCTTGGAGGCCAGAGCCCCCAGATTGCCCAGGCCCAGTATGGCGGTGCCGTTGGAGATCACCGCCACCAGGTTGCCCTTGGAGGTGTAGTCGTAGGCGGCCTCGGGATCCTCGGCGATCTTCAGCACAGGCACGGCCACGCCCGGGGAATAGGCGAGCGACAGGTCCCGCTGGGTGGCCATCGGCTTGGTGGCCACGATGGCGATCTTGCCCGGGGTCGGGTGCTTGTGGAAGCTGAGCGCTTCCTCGTCGGTGAAGGTGCGTTTTTCGGCGTCGCTCATGACAGCGGCGGATCCTCGGGTCGGCATTTCTAGTGAAGGGCGGCCAACCTACAGAGGCGACCGCCCGCGAACAACCTGTGGAATTCCCCCTGACCCAGGGGAATTCCGGCTTTCTCAGCCTGCGCGGGCGGCCATGGCGGCCTGCATCTCGCCCACCACCTTGATTACGGCGGCGTCCTTCTGGACCCGGGCCCAATAGGCGTGGAGCTTTCCGTGGCCGGCGAGCAGGTCGCCCTTGCCGAACACGTGGCCGAACACCCCCAGGAACACCAGGATCGGGACCAGGGCGCAGTCGGCCGTGGTGATGGTGTCGCCGACCGCATAGGCGTCCTCGGTGGCGAACAGATTGAGGTGGGTGAGGCCGTCGGCGAGCTTGGCGAAGGCCGCCTCGACCACGACAGCGTCGCGGGTCGCCGGATTCATCTGGCCGAACAGGGCTGCGCCGGAGGCCATGACATAGAGCTCGGCCACCCGGGCCAGCAGGCGGGCGCGGGCCGCAGCCTCTGCCCCCTTGGGGCGCAGGCCGCTCCCAGGGAAGGCGTCGGCCAGATATTCGACGATGGTGTCGCTCTCGGGGATCACCACCCCGTCGGCCAGGACCAGGGCCGGGATCTTGCCCATGGGATTGATCGCCAGATAGTCGGCGCTCTTGGTGTCGCCGCCGGGGGGCGGCAGAATCTCCACGGCCAGGCCCTTGGCGTAGATGGCCAGGCGCACCCGCGCGGCGAAGGGCGAGAGGTCGACGGAATAGAGCTTCATGGCGTTTCCCGGGTCTTGTTCGCCCGGGCGGGGTCCGCCGGACGCTTTGCGCCCTTAGACAACAAGCACGAACGCCACGCCACCGCCGTGACCGGGATCAAGGCCCGGGCTTGACCGGGTGGGCGCGCACGCGGGACAAGCGGGCCGACATTCCCGCCCGGAGACGCCCCGTGACCGCCCCGATCCGCATCGCCATCGCCGGCGCCCTGGGGCGCATGGGCCAGGCCGTCGCCAAGGTCATAGAGGCCCGCGACGACGCCGTGGTCACCGCCCGCTTCGACCGTCCAGGCGCGACCGGCGAGGGCCTGGTCAGCCAGGACGCCGCGCTCGACGCCTGCGACGTGGTCATCGACTTCACCACCCCCGCCAGTTCCGTGGCCCTGGGCCAGGCCTGCGCTGCGCGGGGCGGGCCGGCCCTGGTGATCGGCTCCACCGGCCTGGCCGAGGCCGATCTGGCCGCCCTCGCCCTGGTCGCCGCCAAGGTCCCCATGGTCCAGACCGGCAACTACTCCCTGGGGGTCAACATGCTGGTCGGCCTGGTCGAGCAAGCGGCCCGGGCGCTCGCGGCGCAGGATTATGACATCGAGATCTTCGAGGCCCACCACAAGCGCAAGGTCGACGCGCCGTCCGGCACCGCCCTGATGCTGGGCGAAGCCGCCGCCCGCGGGCGCGGACTGAACCTGCTCACCGTGGCCCAGCGCGTGCGCGACGGCATCACCGGCGCCCGGCCCACCGGCGAGATCGGGTTTTCGGTCATGCGCGGCGGCGGCATTGTCGGCGAGCACTCGGTGTCCTTCGTCGCCGAGGACGAGATCCTGACGCTCAGCCATTCCGCCCGCGACCGGGGGCTGTTCGCCCGGGGCGCCGTGGCCGCCGCCATCTGGGTCGCCACCCGCCCGGCCGGCGCCTACGACATGCAGGACGTTCTGGGGTTGAAGCCCCGGCCTTGATCCTGCCACTCTGGGTCGGCAAGCGCGGCGTCCCAGGTCCGCGTCAGGGAGACATCGGTGCCGCGCGACATCCTCGACCAGGACGCCACCGATCAGCTGCTCTCGCTGATCAGCAACCAGATCTCCGCCGTCGAGCTGCTGAAGCTGTCGCTCGGCCGCCACGAGAAGACCCACAAGAAGCTCAACGCGGTGATCGCCGCCGACCTGGAGCGCGCGCTGGGCGCCGCCCAGGTGGTCGACGATCGCCGCCAGCGCGGCGAGCTGCTGGGACCGCTGGCCGGCCTGCCCATGACCATCAAGGACGGGCTGGATGTCGAGCACATGCCGGCCTCGTCAGGCGTCGAGGCCTTCCGCCATCGCTGGTGCGAGGACGCCGACGCCGTGGCCCACGCCCGGCGCGCCGGCGCGGTGATCTGGGGCAAGACCAATGTGCCGGTCATGCTCAGTGACTGGCAGAGCTACAACCCGATCTTCGGGACCACCAACAATCCCTGGGATCTGAAGCGCACCAGCGGCGGCTCCTCCGGCGGCGCGGCCGCCGCCCTGGCCGCCCGGGTCACGCCCCTGGAGATCGGCTCGGACATCGGCGGATCCCTGCGGGTCCCGGCCAGCTTCTGCGGGGTGTTCAGCCACAAGCCGACCTATGGCCTGGTCTCCCAGCGCGGCCACGTGCCCCCGGCCCCGGGCGCCTTCGCCGAGCCGGACCTGAACGTGGTCGGCCCCATGGCCCGCTCGGCCCGCGACGTGCGCCTGCTCCTGTCGGTGATCGCCGGGGCGGGCCAGGCCAAGGCGCCCCCCGCCGACCTGACGAAGCTGAAGATCGGCCTGTGGCTCGACGACCCCCTGCTGCCGGTCGACGCCGAGTGCGTCGAGGTGATCGACCGCCTGGCCCGCGAGGTCCAGGCGGCGGGGGCTGTGGTCGAGCAGATCAAGAGCCCGGTCCCGATCGACCAGCTGATGGCCGCCTATATGGTGCTGCTGGGGGGGCCGACCGGCGCCGGCCTGCCGCCGAAGCAGCTGCGCGCCATGCAGCGGATGCGGCCCCTGGCCAAATTCGCCCGGGCCCTGGGCGCGGCGGCGGGCGAGAGCTCCTGGGCCGGACTGGTCCTGGCCTATACCCCGACCCACGCCGAATGGCTGGCCGCCCATGAGGTGCGCGAACGGCTGTCGCGGCAGCTGGACGAGGTGTTCTCGAAATATGACGTGATCTTCGCCCCGGCCACGCCCCGCGCCGCCTTCCCCCACGACCACGGGGCCTTCCAGAGCCGCCGGCTCAAGCTGGAGGACGGCCGCGTCATCCCCTATGCCGCGATCCTCGGCTGGATCAGCCTGGCCACGGCCTGCCGCCTGCCCGCGAGCATGGTCCCCGCCGGCCTGACGCCCTCGGGCCTGCCGGTCGGCATGCAGATCATCGGTCCCTATGGCGCCGACACCAAGACGCTGGCCGTCGCCCAGGCCATAGACGAGAACTTCCGGGGCTTCCTGGTCCCGCCGGGTTTCTGACGGCCGCGATCTAGCTCACGAAACCGGGGCGCAGGTGGGCGGTCTCGTTGAGGCTGAGCACGTTCCGCTGGCCGCCCCGCGCGCACATGTAGCGGTGCACGCTGGTATAGGCCGGCTCGAAGAACAGGCGAGGCGCCATGCCCAGCACGTGCGCCGTCCAGACATTGATCACCCCGCCGTGGCAGAACACCGCCACCCGCTGGCCCGGATGGTCGGCGATGATCTCTTCCATGCCCTGGACCACCACCGACTGGAAGGCGGCGACATCGATGCCGTGGTCGCCCCCAGCCAGGGCCTTCCAGGCCTCATAGTCCTCGCGCTTCAACTGCTCCATCGGCACATAGGCGCCGGAGCCCTTGTCGAATTCGACGATGCCATTGTGCAGCCGCACGTCGTGGCCGGCCTGGGCCGCAAAGGGCTCGGCGGTCTGGACCGCGCGGACCATCGAGCTGGAGCAGACCGCGTCGATCTTCTCCTGCGCCAGCCAGAGCGCCACCCGCCGGGCCTGGTCCTGGCCCTCGGGCGAGAGCGGCGGATCGTCGGTGGCGGCGCTGCGGATCGGCAGGCCATGGCGGATCAGGATCAGTTCCAAGGCAGTCCCCCCAAAGAATGGCGGGTTTGGCCCGCCTTGTTGTCGTGTGAGTCTATTGCGCGCCGGTGGAGCCGAAGCCCCCCGCCCCGCGCGCGGTCTCGTCGAGGCTGTCGACCTCGGCCCAGGCGGCCTGGATCACCGGGGCGATCACCAGCTGGGCGATGCGGTCGCCCCGGCGGATGTGGAAATCCTCGGCCCCCAGATTGATCAGGATCACCTTCACCTCGCCGCGATAGTCGGCGTCGATGGTGCCCGGCGTATTGACCTGGGTGATCCCCGACTTGAGCGCCAGGCCCGAGCGCGGCCGCACCTGGCCCTCGAAGCCTGAGGGGATGGCGAAGGACAAACCGGTCGGCACGGCGATCCGCGCGCCCGGCTGCAGCACGATCGGCTGATCCTCCGGCACCGCGGCGCGCAGGTCCATGCCGGCGGCGTCGGCCGTCTCATAGGCCGGCAGAGGCAGGTCGAGATTGTGGTCCAGGCGGCGGACCGGAATGACGGGCTTCACGGGCGACGAACTTTCAGTTGAAAATCTGGGCCATGCGCAGGGCAAGGCGCCGGGCCACCTCGGCCTTGGGCGCCCGGTCCCATCGCTCGATTCCCCCCGCGGTGACGATAGCCACGGCGTTGTCGTCGCCGCCCATGGTGCCCGCGATGGAGACGTCATTGGCGACGATCCAGTCACAGCCCTTCTTGGTCAGCTTGGCCTGGGCGTAGGTCTCGACCTCATGGGTCTCCGCCGCGAAGCCGACCACCAGCCGGGGCCGGTCGGCCGCGCGTGACAGGGTGGCCAGGATGTCGGGGTTCTCGACCAGGGCGATGCTGGGGGGAGCGTCTCCGGTCTTCTTGGTCTTCACGGCCGACACGGTGTCCGGCCGCCAGTCCGAGACCGCCGCCACGCAGACGGCGATGTCGGCCGGCAGGGCCGCCTCGCAGGCCGCCAGCATCTCGCGCGCCGTCTCGACATCCACCCGCCTGACGCCGATGGGCGTGGCCTGAGCCACGGGCCCGGCCACCAGGGTCACCTCGCAGCCCAGTTCGGCCAGGGCCGCGGCGATGGCGAAGCCCTGCTTGCCGCTGGAACGATTGGTCAGGACCCGCACCGGATCGAGGGGTTCGGCGGTCGGCCCCGCCGTGACGATGGCGCGACGGCCGGCCAGGGGCCGCGCGGCCGGGCCGGCCAGGGCCTGCTGGATCGCCGCCAGGATCACAGCCGGCTCGGCCATGCGACCGGGGCCGAACTCGCCGCAGGCCATGGCGCCGTCGTCCGGGCCGACGAACATCACCCCGTCGGCCTTGAGGGTGGCCAGGTTCCGTTGGGTGGCGGCGTGGGTCCACATGCGCACGTTCATGGCCGGGGCCATCAGCACGGGCTTGTCGGTGGCCAGGAGGGTCGTGGAAGCCAGGTCGCCGGCCAGACCGTGGGCGGCCTTGGCCATCAGGTCGGCGGTAGCCGGGACCACCACCACCAGGTCGGCGGAGCGGGAGAGCTCGATATGACCCATCTCCGCCTCGTCGGTGAGGGAGAAGAGCTCGGAATAGACCCGGTCCTCGCTGAGCGCCGCCAGCGACAGGGGCGTGACGAACTGGGCGCCCGCAGCCGTCAGGATCGGGCGGACGGCCAGACCGGCCTTGCGGGCCAGCCGCACCAGCTCGAGGGCCTTGTAAGCGGCGATCCCGCCCCCGACGATCAACAGAATTCGCTTTTCCGACAAGGCTTCGCGCGCTCCAGAACAAGCTTGCCTCTTAAGCCAAACACAGGCTCTGGACAAACCCGCCAATCTGTTCTTAATTTGTTCCAATTCAACCTGACCGTGCCGGAGGGGCGGAACATGTCGAGATACAATTGGGTGGTGTGTGCGGGGGCGGCGGCCCTTTTGCTGGCGGGATGCGAGCGATCGTCCGCCGTGGCCAGCAGCGGCGGCGCGGCGGCGCCCCCGACGGCCGAGCGGACCTATGGCGGAGACGGCGGCGGTGGTGAGCGCAGCCGTGGCGGCGATCGCGCCGAGGTCGCGGACGCCGATGTCCCGACCGTGGCTGGCAAGCCCATGTGGTCCTCGAGCCGCAAGGGCTCGGCCCAGGAGAACGCCCAGCGCAGCTTCGAGCGCAATGGCGAGGCCTTCGGGGCCAGCGACATGGACGCCTTCGTCCGCAAGGCCCACGCCTTCGTCGATCACCCGCCGGCCGGCGCCGAGACCCTGAAGCGGCCCAATGGCGACACCCTGTACTACGACGCCAAGACCAACATCTTCGCCGTGGCCAACAAGGACGGCGTGCCCCGCACCATGTTCAAGCCCGACGAGGGCGCGGCCTATTGGGACAAGCAGAAGACCAACCAAGGCTCCGCCCGCAAGAGCCGTTCGGGGGATGCGGGGTGAGCTGAGCGGTTGAACGGGTGACGCGATAGAATTCGGTCCCCCTCCGTCATCCGCCGGTCAGCCGAAGGCTGATCCGGGCGACCGGAGGATGACGATGGCGTTGGATGAACCGCTACCGCACCAAGGCCGCCAGCGCGAAGGCCAGGCCGGCCACCGCCGCGCCCAGGGCGAACCACAGGCCGGGGTTGGGCTCGCGCGCCTCGACCACGGTCGTCGACGGCGGGGTCTCTATCAGGCGGGCGAGGTTGCGCAGGGCGGCGAGGGCTTCGTCGGCGAAGCGCTTGGCCTGGGTGGCCGGGGACAGCTCCCGCAGCATCCAGCGGCGCACCACCGGGTCGGCGGCGGCCCAGATGTCGTGCTCCGGGTCGATGCGACGGGCCACGCCCTCCACCGTCATCATGGTCTTCTGCAGCAGGACCAGTTCCGGGCGCAGCCGCATCTCGAACAGGGCGGTGATCTCGAACAGCTGCAGCAGCACCCGGCTCATCGGCACCTGGCTGGCGGGGCGGCCGAACACGGCTTCGCCCACCGCCCGCAACGCCTGGGCGAAGCCGGCGACGTTCTGGGTGCGGGGCACATAGCCGGCGTCGAAATGCACCCGGGCGACCCGGTCATAGTCGCGCTCCAGGAAGCCCCAGAGGATCTCGGCCAGATAGCGCCGCTCGGGCGCGCCGAGCCGGCCGATGATGCCGAAGTCCACCGCCATGATCTGGGCCGGGGCCTGGACGAACAGATTGCCCTCATGCGGATCGGCGTGGAACACCCCGTGGTCCAGGGCCTGGCTGAGGAAGGCGCGGATCAGGTTGTTGGCCAGGGCCTTGCGGTCGAGCCCGGGCAGCTCCAGGGCGGCGGGGTCCGACAGCGCCACGCCGCTCGCCCATTCCAGGGTCAGGACCCGCTTGCCGACCCCCTCCCAGATCACCTTGGGCGCGGACATGTAGCCGTCGCGGGCCATGACCTCGGCCAGCTCGTCGCAGCCGGCCGCCTCCAGCCGCAGGTCGAGCTCCAGCAGGGTGGCCTGGATCACGGTGGCCGCCAGGGCCTTGGGCTCCAGCCGCCGCGACGCCACGCTCCAGCCCTCGACCCACCGCGCCGCCAGGGTCAGGACCTCGGCGTCCTGCGCCACCCGGCGGGCTATGCCGGGACGCAGCACCTTGACCGCCACCTTGCGGCCGTCCTTCAGCCAGGCGGGGTGGGCCTGGGCCAGGGAGGCGGCGGCGACCGGCGGGCCGAAATCGGAGAACAGGCGCTCGACCGGCTGGCCCAGGGCCAGCTCCACCTCGCGCCGCGCCATCTCCAGGGGAAAGGGCGCCAGCTGGTCCTTCAGCCGCGACAGGTCCTGGGCGAACTCCAGGCCGAAGATGTCGGCCCGGGTGGACAACAGCTGGCCGAGCTTGATCGCCACCGGCCCCAGATGTTCCAGGCTGCGGGCCAGGCGCTCGCCGGCCCGGCCGCGCCGGGCCTCGGATCCCGCCAACAGCCGCAGGGCGTTGGCCAGGGTTCGCACGCCAGGGGGATAGAGGCCGTCCAGCTCGCGGGGCAGCAGCGCGTCATTCCGCGCCAGCCGCCAGCCCGCCCCGATCAGCCGGCCGAAGGCCGCGACGCCGCCCATGGTCTAGATCGCCCAGCCCTGGTGCAGGGCCGCCACGCCGCCGGTGAAATTGGTGTAGCTGGCCCGGGCGAAGCCGGCCTTGGCGATCATGCCGACGAAGGCCTTCTGGTCCGGGAACCGGCGGATGCTCTCCACCAGGTACTGGTAGGACGGGCGGTCCTTGGCCACCAGCTCACCGATCGCCGGAATGACCTTGAAGCTGTAGGCGTCATAGGCCTTGCGCAGCAGTTCGGTGGCCGGGTGCGAGAACTCCAGGCACAGGAACCGGCCGCCGGGCTTCAGCACGCGGCGGGCCTCGACCAGGGCGGCCTGGACGTCGGTGACATTGCGGATGCCGAAGGAGATCACATAGGCGTCGGCGAAGGCGTCGGGCAGCGGCAGGCGCTGGGCGTCGCCGACCCCCCAGGCCATTTCCGGCTCCCCGCCCTTGGCGCGGCCGGCGGCGATCATCTCGGCGTTATAGTCCAGCACGAAGACCCGGGCGTCGTCTCCGCCCCGGCGCTGTTGCGCGGCGCGGGCCATCTTGGAGAACCGTCGCGCCATGTCGCCGGTGCCGCCGGCGATGTCGAGGATGGTCTCGCCCGGTTGCGGATTCAGACGGGCGGCGGTCGCGTCCTTCCAGAGCCGGTGCACGCCCGCGCTCATCAGGTCGTTCATCAGGTCATAGCGGCCGGCGACGGAATCGAACACGCCGCGCACCAGGCGAGGCTTGTCGGCGGGATCGACGTCGCGGAATCCGAAAGTCGCTTCGGGCATGGGGCCTCATAGCGCCGGACTGGACGGCGCGCCACCCGCCTTCGCGCCCTTCGACATTGCGCGCGAGCGCCTGCCTGTGCCAAGCCCAGGTCCTGCCGGGGACCGCCCATGCCTGAACTTCCTGAGGTCGAAACCGTCCGCCGCGGCCTGGCGCCCGTGCTGGAGGGCCGTCGCCTGACCCGCGTCGAGGCCAGGCGCCCCGACCTGCGCTTCCCGTTTCCTGAGGGCTTCGTCCAGCGGCTGACCGGCGCGCGGCTGGTCGCCCTGACCCGCCGGGCCAAATATCTGATGGCCGAGCTCGACCGAGGCGAGACCCTGGTCATGCACCTGGGGATGAGCGGCCGCTTCGAGATCGCGCGCCCCGAGGGGTCGGTCCGCCCCGGCGAATTCCACTACGCCCCCGACCCGAATCCCAAGCACGCCCATGTGGTGTTCGAGACCGAGGACGGCGGGCGGGTCACCTATTACGACCCCAGGCGGTTCGGCTATATGGACCTGATCGAGACCGCGACCCTCACCGACCACCCCTGGTTCAAGGGGCTGGGGCCCGAGCCGCTGTCGGGCGCCTTCGACGCCCGGCGCCTGGAAACCGCCTTCGCCGGCCGCAAGCAGGGGCCCAAGACCCTGCTGCTCGATCAGCGCGTGGTGGCGGGCCTGGGCAATATCTATGTCTGCGAGGCCCTGAACCGGGCGAAGATCTCGCCCTTCAAGCCGGCCGGAACAATCCCGCGGAAAAAGCTCGGTCCCCTGGTGGCGATCATCCGCGAGGTCCTGGCCGAGGCCATCGAGGCCGGCGGCTCGACCTTGCGCGACTACGCCGCCGCCGACGGGGCGCTCGGCTATTTCCAGCACCGCTTCCGCGCCTATGACCGGGAGGGCGAGACCTGCCTCAATCCCGGCTGCGGCGGGACCATCGGGCGCGAGGTCCAGGCTGGTCGCTCCACCTTCTATTGCCAGCTCTGCCAAGCCTGACATGGCGCCGGGGCCCAGGAGCCCCTAGATTTCCCAACATGTGGAAGTTCAAGCGCCTGTGGGCGAGCCTTTGCGGCCTGGCCGCGCCCTTCGCCGCCGCCCTGGCCCTGGCCAGCCCCGCAGTCGCCAAGCCCCCGATCTGGATCGTCCGCGACGGAGATTCCGAGGTGGTGTTGTTCGGCTCCATCCACGTCCTGCCGCCGGGGCTGAAGTGGCGTCCCGCCGCCCTCGACAAGGCCCTGACCCGGGCCGACGACCTGTGGTTCGAACTGCCGATCGATCCGGCCTCGGAGGTCGAGACCGCCCAGATCGCCGCCGCCAAGGGCTATCTGCCCCAGGGCCAGTCCCTGGCCGCCCTGCTCGCCCCCGCCACCCAGGCGCGGCTGGCCAAGGCCTGCCAGGCGCTCGACGTCGACCCCCGCCTGATCGACCGGCTGGAGCCCTGGTTCGCCGAGGTGGTGCTGGCCAGCGCCCAGTTCCGCGACCAGGGCGCCTATGCCGACGCAGGGGTGGAGAAGACCCTGGCCGCCTCCGCCCCGGCCAGCGCCCAGCGCCGGGCCTTCGAGACCCCCGCCCAGCAGATCGAGATGTTCGACGCCGCCCCCCGCGCCGCCCAGATCGCCTCGCTGGAGGAAAGCCTCGTCGAACTGGACAGCGACCCCCACGCCTATGAGCATCTGCTGGCCGCCTGGATGAGGGGCGATGTCCGGGCCCTGGACCGCGAGGCCCTGGCCCCCTTGCGCAAGGCCGCGCCGGATATCTATGAGCGCCTGGTCACCGCCCGCAACGCCGCCTGGACCCGGACCCTCGACGCCCGGCTGAAGGGCAAGGGCCGCACGGTGGTGGTGGTCGGCGTCGGCCATCTGATCGGCCCCGGCGGGGTGCCGGCCCGGCTGCGGGCGCTTGGCTATTCGGTCCAGGGGCCTTAAGTCGCGTCAACACCCAGATGGAGCCGGACATGGCCTATGACACCCTGCTCGTGACGACCGAAGCCGGCGTCACCCTCATTCGCCTGAACCGGCCCGAGGCGCTGAACGCGCTCAACAGCCACCTGCTGGGCGAGCTGTCCCTGGCCCTGGACGCCGCCGAGGCCGATGACGCCGTCCGCTGCCTGATCCTGACCGGGTCCGAGCGCGCCTTCGCCGCCGGCGCCGACATCAAGGAGATGTCGGACAAGTCCTATGCCGACATGTTCAAGACCGACTTCTTCGGCGCCGTGGCCCGGCGGATCGAACAGTTCCGCAAGCCGATCATCGCCGCCGTCGCCGGCTACGCCCTGGGCGGCGGCTGCGAACTGGCCATGCTCTGCGATTTCATCATCGCCGCCGAGACCGCCAAGTTCGGCCAGCCTGAGATCAATCTGGGCGTCGCCCCCGGCATCGGCGGCACCCAGCGCCTGACCCGCGCCGTGGGCAAGTCCAAGGCCATGGAGATGATCCTGACCGGCCGGATGATGGACGCCGCCGAGGCCGAGCGCGGCGGGCTGGTCTCCCGCGTGGTCCCCGCCGACAAGCTGATGGAGGAGGCCCAGGCCGCCGCCGCCAAGATCGCCGGCCAGTCGCCCCTGGCGGTGATGATGAACAAGGAGCTGGTCGAGGCCGCCTTCGAGACCACCCTGACGGCCGGGGTCGCCCTGGAGCGCAGGCTGTTCCACTCCCTGTTCGCCTTCGACGACCAGAAGGAGGGCATGGCCGCCTTCATCGAGAAGCGGAAACCGGACTTCAAGGGCCAGTAGCCCATGCGGCTG
Organism: Phenylobacterium aquaticum; assembly: GCF_947378715.1. Lineage (GTDB taxonomy): Bacteria > Pseudomonadota > Alphaproteobacteria > Caulobacterales > Caulobacteraceae > Phenylobacterium > Phenylobacterium aquaticum_A. Next base: position 17,009 of record NZ_CANCLE010000023.1, on the reverse strand, counting down.
ATCGCCTTTGGCGACAGCATGGTCGCCGGGGCCGGCGACCCGGACCATCTGGGCTGGGTCGGCCGGGCGCTTGCGGGCCGTCGCGAGGTCACCCTCTATAATCTGGGCGTCCGTCGCGAGACCTCCAGCGACATCGCCGCCCGCTGGCGGGCCGAGGCCGTGGCCCGGATGACGGCGGACGAGCCCATGCGGATGGTGTTCTCCTTCGGGATCAATGACGCCAACCTGGAGGCCGGCGCGCCTCGGGTGACCGCCGTCCAGACGCTGAAGAACGCCCAGGGCCTGCTGAGCGCCGCCCAGGCGCTGTGCCCTGTGTTGATGGTCGGCCCGCCCCCGGTGGCCGACGCCGGGGTCTGCGCCCGCGTGGAGGCGCTGGGCGAGGCCCTGATGGCGCTCTGCGGCCGGCTGAAGGTCCCGTTCATCGACGTGTTCCGACCGCTCGCCGCCAATGGCCTGTGGCAGGCCGAGGCGCTCGCCTGGGACGGCGCGCACCCCGGCGCGGGGGGCTATCAGCAGATGGCCGACCTGGTCTGCGCCCACCCCGCCTGGGTCCGTTTCACGACGACCTCAGATTAGCTCAGCCAGCGCATTGACCCGGCCGGGCCCATCCCGTATATCCGCGCCTCCATTTTACCGCCGGGCCCTGGGGTCGGGCGCGATCCGTTTTGAGAGCTGAAGCATGGCCAATAACCCCGGCGCCAAGAAAGCGGTCCGCAAGATCGCCCGTCGCACGGAAGTCAACAAGGCGCGCCGCTCGCGCGTCCGCACCTACCTGCGCAAGTTCGAAGAGGCGCTGGCCGCTGGCGACGCCGGCGTGGCCAAGGCCGCCTTCGTCGAGGCCCAGTCCGAACTGATGCGGGCGGTCTCCAAGGGCGTGGTCCACAAGAACACCGGGTCGCGCAAAGTGTCGCGCCTGGCGGCCCAGCTGAAGAAGCTCGCCGTCGCCTGATTTTTAGTCGCAGGCGCTGTCGCCCGCGACTAAGTTTCTGAAATTACTGCGTTAAGTGACACACCCGCTGACCGAAAGGTTGGCGGGTGTTTCCGTCTGTCTCACCCAAAATGGTGGGTGCGCTGCGACGAATGCGCTCAGTTAACGGAGGGCTGAAAACCGGATTCCCTTGCCGCGCGAGGGCTCAGTTTGAGTCAACGAAAATATCCGCAAAATGGGTGAAGAATCTCCGTTGACCCCCCTCCGCCCCTGGCTAGTGTTCAACCTCTAAGGACGATCTTCCATCTGAACTCGGATGAAAAAAACCGGCGGTGAGAGTCTACTCTCGCGGCGGCTAGAGGATTGTTTTTACTAATCTAAGGCCGATCGGGTCGTGGGGGCCCGGCCGGCCCGGCTGTTGACAGGGGTGCATTTCAAATGTCGAGCGGAGGTATCGCGGAGACCATGTCGGCTTCGCCGGCCGGGGCTGTCTGGACGGTGACGTGCCAGGCCCTGAAGCGCGAACTCGGCGAGGCCACGTTTGGCTCCTGGCTGGGCCAGGCGGCGCTGCGCGAGCATGGCGACGATGTTTGCCTGGTCGCCGCCACCGGCGTCGCCCGCGATTGGATCCGCCGTCACGCCTGGCGCCGTATTGGCGAGCTGTGGGCCCAGAACGACCCCATGGGCCGCCGCCTCGACCTGAAGTCGCGGATGGAGTTCGACGCCCTGGGCGCGCCCCTGGCCGGTGCCCCGTCGTCGGTGATGGCCTCGTCCGCTCCGGCCGCCGCCACAGCCCATTCGACCGCTCTGGCGTTCACGCCTGACGACACCGGTGTCGTGGAGATCGAGGTCGACCTCTCTGCGCCCGAACCGGCCAAGGCCGCCCGTCAGCAAGGCCTGCAGGAGCGCTTTTCCTTCGAGACCTTCGTGCCCGGCCCGGCCAATGAATTCGCCTTCGCCGTGGCCCGCCGCGTCGCCTCCTGGGCCGACGGGCACTTCAATCCGGTCCTGTTCCACGGCCCCTATGGCTTCGGAAAGACCCACCTCCTCAATGCGCTGGCCTGGGAGGCCATGCGCACCGCCCCCGGCAAGCGGGTGGTCTATCTGACGGCCGAACGCTTCACCTCGGCCTTCATGAAGGCCCTGCAGGACCGCCAGACCGCCGCCTTCAAGGAAGAGCTGCGCACCGCCGACCTCCTGCTGATCGACGACGTCCAGTTCGTGGCCGGCAAGTCCTCCACCCAGGAGGAACTGTTCCACACCCTGATCGCCCTGGTCGAGGACGGCCGCCGGGTGGTGATGACCGCCGACCGGTCGCCGGCCGAGCTGTCGGAGATGGAGCCGCGCCTGCGCAGCCACCTCCAGGCGGGCCTGGTCTGCGGCATCGAGCCGGCCGACCGCACCCTTCGCCTCGGCATTCTGGAGCGCAAGCTGGCGACGCTGGCCCAGCAGGGCCGCTTCGTGCCCTCGGCCAAGCCCGAGGTGCTGCAGTTCCTGGCCGACCGCTTCACCGACAGCGTCCGCGAGCTGGAGGGCGCCCTGAACACCCTGGTGGCCCGGGTGGGCGGCGAGATCGCCCGCCTGACCCTGGACGAGGCCCAGGCCATCCTGCGGCCGCACCTGGCCTGCAACGATCGCCGGGTGACCGTCGACCAGATCCAGAAGGCCGTGGCCGAGCATTATCAGCTGAAGCAGGCCGACCTGATCTCCGAGCGCCGCGCCCGCGCGGTGGCCCGGCCCCGCCAGGCGGCCATGTGGCTGGCCAAGCAGATCACCACCCGCTCCCTGCCCGACATCGGCCGCCGGTTCGGCGGTCGCGACCACACCACCGTCCTCCACGCCGTCCGCCGCATCGAGGCTCTCAAGGCCGACGACCCGGCCCTACAGCGGGACCTGGACGTGCTGCTGCGGAAGCTGCGCGGCTGAATTCAGTCTTCGGCGCTGAAATGCAGAAGGCCCGCCGGTGACGGCGGGCCTTTCGCGTTGAGGTCTCTCCTCCCTCTCCCCGCAAGCGGGGCGAGGAACAGGTCAGCTCTCCGCATAGGCCTGGAGCATGGCCGGATAGTCGGCCATCCCCGGGAATTCATCGAAGCTGTAGGCGGCCGGCAAGGAGACCCAGGGGAGCCTGTCCTTCACGCAGGTCTGCATGAACGGCGCGAACCCGGTCGGATCGTCCAGCAGGGTCGAGCGGACATTGACCAGATGCGGGGCGTCATCCGGCCGGGTGAACATCCAGCTCATGCAGTGGGCGCAGTGGAAGTGCTTGGGCGAGCCATGCAGGCCGCCGATCACCGGTTCGCCCTGCGTGACCGCGAACCCGGCCGAGGGGACCAGCACGCTGAGCGAGAAGGCGCTGGCGGTCATCCTCTGACAGCCGCGGCAATGGCAGGCCATGGTGATCAGGGGCGGAGCCGAGATCGAAAACCGGACCTGGCCGCAGCGGCAGCCGCCGGCGAGGGGAAGCGAGGGCGTGGGCATGGCGGATTTTCCAGAGCGTGATCCTGGCATCAGGTGCACGCCGCCGTCCGCCCTTCAACCAAGGATCGGGCCCGACCAACGAAAAGGGCGGCCGCATCGCTGCGGCCGCCCTTCGATTTCAGTGCTGAGTGAGGAGGCTTAAGCCTCTTCGGTCTCGGCGCCTTCCTTCTTGGAGAGATCTTCGCCGGTTTCCTGGTCGACGATCTTCATGCTCAGGCGGGTCTTGCCCCGGTCGTCGAAGCCCAGGAGCTTGACCTTCACGGCCTGGCCTTCCTGGAGGACGTCGGAGACCTTGCCGACGCGCTCGCTGGAGATCTGGCTGACGTGAACCAGGCCGTCCTTGGCGCCGAAGAAGTTCACGAAGGCGCCGAAGTCGACGATCTTCACGACCTTGCCGGTGTAGATCTGGCCGATCTCCGGTTCCGAGGCGATGGACTTGATCCACTCCTTGGCCGCGTCGATCTTGGACTGCTCGGCGGCCGCGATCTTGATCGTGCCGTCTTCGCCGATGTCGATCTTGGCGCCGGTTTCGGCGGTGATCTCACGGATCACCTTGCCGCCCGAACCGATCACTTCACGGATCTTATCGACCGCGATCTTGATGGTTTCGATCTTCGGCGCGTGTTCGCCGAGCTCGGCGCGGGGGGCTTCCATGGCCTTGGCCATTTCACCCAGGATGTGCTGACGCCCACCCTTCGCCTGTTCGAGCGCCTGCTTCATGATCGCTTCGGTGATGCCGGCGATCTTGATGTCCATCTGCAGCGAGGTGATGCCGTCCTCGGTGCCGGCGACCTTGAAGTCCATGTCGCCCAGGTGATCTTCGTCACCCAGGATGTCCGACAGAACCGCGAAGCCGTCGGCTTCCAGGATCAGGCCCATGGCGATGCCGGAGACCGGCTTCTTCAGGGGCACGCCCGCATCCATCAGGGCCAGCGAGGAGCCGCAGACCGAGGCCATCGAGGACGAGCCGTTGGACTCGGTGATCTCGGAGACCAGGCGGATGGTGTAGGGGAAGTCTTCCTGGCTGGGCAGCATGGGGCGGATGGCGCGCCAGGCGAGCTTGCCGTGGCCGACTTCGCGACGGCCAGGGGCGCCCATGCGGCCGGTTTCCCCCACGGAGAAGGGGGGGAAGTTATAGTGAAGCATGAACTTCTCGTAGTACTTGCCTTCCAGCGCGTCGATCAGCTGCTCGTCGTCGCCGGTGCCCAGGGTGGCCACGACCAGGGCCTGGGTTTCGCCGCGGGTGAACAGGGCTGAGCCGTGGGCGCGGCTGAGGACGCCGACTTCCGAGACGATCTGGCGGACCTTGTCGACGGTGCGGCCGTCGATGCGGATGCCGGTGTCCAGGATGTTGCGACGCACGACGTCGGCTTCCAGTTCCTTGAACACGCCGCCCAGCTTGTCCGGCGCGACGCCGGTGGGGTTGGCGTCGGACTTGCCGAACTTCTCGGTCGCCTTGGCCTTGGCCTTGCCGACCGCGATCTGGCGTTCGCCCTTGGCGATGATCTTGTAGGCCGAGGCCAGATCCTTGCCGATCAGCTTCTTCACGTCGGCCTTGATGGCGTCGGTGTCGTCCGGGGTGAACTCGAAGGGCTCCTTGGCGGAGTGTTCGGCCAGTTCGATGATCGCGTCGATCACCGGCTGGATGCCGTTGTGGGCGAACATCACGGCCTTGAGGACTTCGTCCTCGCTGAGTTCCTGGATCTCGGACTCAACCATCATGACGGCTTCGTTGGTCGAGGCGACCACGAGGTCCATCTTGCTGTCCTTCATCTCGTCGAGAGTCGGGTTCAGGATGTATTCGCCGTCGACATAACCGACGCGGGCCGCGCCGATCGGGCCCATGAACGGGGCGCCGGAGATCACCAGGGCGGCGGAGGCCGCGACCAGGGCGACGATGTCGGGATCATTTTCCAGGTCGTGGGCCAGCACGGTGCAGACCACCTGGACTTCGTTCTTGAAGCCCTTGACGAACAGCGGACGGATCGGACGGTCGATCAGGCGCGAGGTCAGGGTTTCTTTCTGGCTCGGCGCGCCTTCGCGGCGGGGGAACGAGCCGGGGATCTTGCCGGCGGCGTAGAACTTCTCCTGATAGTTCACGGTCAGGGGGAAGAAGTCCTGACCCGGCTTCGCGCTCTTGGCGAAGACGGCGGTGGCCAGGACCATGGTCTCGCCATAGGTGGCCAGGACGGCGCCGTCGGCTTGACGGGCCATGCGGCCGGTCTCGAGGGTCAGCGTCTTACCGCCCCACTCGATGGTCTTTCTTTTGATGTCGAACATTTTCTCTTCTTTCTCGACCCGCGGGCGTATTCCCGGCGGGGGCGGACAGGGCGTCGGACTTCCGAAATCCTCTCCAGACGATAGGCGGTGAGGATCTCGTTGAACCCTCGGCGTGTAGTGGCCGGCTTCCATCCGAAGGAATCCGGTTCGCCGCCTTGCCCCGGCCTATCACGGGGAAAGCGGCGCTTTAGATCTGTGCCTGATACGCAAAACCCCCGGTTTCCCGGGGGCCGACCATGGTCTTAGCGACGCAGGCCCAGCTTTTCGATCAGGGACTGATAGCGGCCCTCGTCGGACTTCTTCAGGTGATCGAGCAACGAACGGCGGTGGGAAACCAGCTTGAGCAGGCCCCGACGCGAGTGGTTGTCCTTCTTGTGCATCTTGAAGTGCTCGGTGAGATTGGCGATCCGTTCGGACAGGATCGCCACTTGCACTTCAGCGCTGCCAGTGTCGGCCTCAGTGCGGCCGTGGGACTTGATGAGGTCGGCCTTGCGGTCGGTCGTGATCGACATCGGTTAGTCTCCGCTCTTGTCCAGATGAAAGACCCGGGTGGGCTCGAGCTTGCCCGCACGCATCTCGCAGAGCGCGATCATCACGCCACCGGCCATGGTTGAAACGGTTCGAGAGCCGGGCGTGAGCCGGGCTTTCAAGGCTTCGACCTGTCGGGGAACGAGAACGATCGGTCGTCCCTGCTTTAATCTGAAAGCGTCTTCGGCGGTTACGGCCAGCTCCGGGATGTCGTCCAGGGCGGTCTCAACCGGAAGCAGGTGCTCCAGATGCGCGGCCTTATGCCCGAATTCCTCCAGCAATTCCAGCGTTATCGCTCGGTCCTCGGTGAAGGGTCCGACGCGGGTGCGGCGCAGGGCGCTGACATGTCCGCAGGCCCCCAGGGCCAGGGCCAGGTCGCGGACGATGGCCCGGACATAGGTGCCCTTGCCGCACTCGATCTCGATCTCGATGTGGTCGATATCGGGGACCTTGGCCACCCGGGCCATGTGGACCACCACCGGCCGGGGCTTGAGCTCCGGCGTCTCGCCGGCCCGGGCCAGGTCATAGGACCGCTCGCCGTCGACCTTGATGGCCGAATAGATCGGCGGGGTCTGCATGATCTCGCCGACGAAGGCCGGCAGGGCCGCCTCGACCGCGGCCCGGTCGGGACGCACGTCGGACTGGTCGATGACTTCGCCCTCGCGGTCATAGGTCGCCGTGGTGCGGCCCCAGGCGATGGTGAAGCGATAGGCCTTGTCGGCGTCGACCAGGAAGGGAACGGTCTTGGTCGCCTCGCCCAGCGCGATCGGCAATATGCCGGTGGCCAGCGGGTCGAGCGTGCCGGCGTGGCCGGCCTTCTGGGCGTTGAACAGCCGGCGCACCCGGCCCACGGCATGGGTCGAGGTCAGGTCATAGGGCTTGTCGAGACAGATCCAGCCGGAGACGGCGTCGCCCTTCTTGCGGCGGGCCATCAGGCGTCGCTGTCGTCGTGGGTGTCATCGCCTTTCGGGGCCTCGATGTCCTGGCGCACGCGCGGATCATCGAACAGTCGGCTCATCCGGGTGGCCTCGTCGAAGCTTTCGTCGTGGTGGAATTTCAGCGCCGGGGTGAACTTCATGTCGATCATCCGGCCCAGGCGTCCGCGCAGGAACTTGGCGTGACGGTTGAGGGCCTTGACCACCTGAGAGGCGTGACCGCCGCCCAGGGGTTCGACGAAGCAGTTGGCGTTGCGCAGGTCCGGGCTCATCCGGATCTGGGTGACGGTCACCGACACGGCCTCCAGTTCCGGATCGGCGAAGTCCTCCTCGTGGAGGATCTCGACCAGGGCGTGGCGGATCAGTTCCCCGGCGCGGAGTTGGCGCTGGGAGGGGCCGGCGGGCGCGGGGCGGCCCCGGCTGATAGGACGTTTCATGGGATCTCGGCCTCGATGAGCCTGAGGCGAGGATCGGACGCGCCCTCAGGGAAGGCGCGGCTTCTAGTGCGAGGCCGCGCCCTTGTCCACCGTCAGGCTCCGGTGCGCTCCTTGAAGAAGGCGATGACCCGCTGCTCGGCGGCCTTGGAGGGGCCGTCCTCCTTCAGGTGGACGGTCAGGACCGAATGGGGCGGACGCTCCGAGGGTCGGGCGTCCTCGTCCTCCAGTTCGATGGCCTCGAACTTGTCGCCGAACTCGCGCCGGTAGGTGTCGAACCGGGCGTCGGGGACCAGGGCGTCGCTCTTGAAGCGCAGGCCGATCATCGACAGCCCCTCGTCCTGGAACCTCTGCTTGGCGCAGGCGATCTCGCGGGGCGAGGCGTCGATGCCGGCGGCGCGGGTCTTCGACCCGGCGGCCATGGGCATGGAGGGCTGGGACAGGACCGGGGCCACCACGCTGGGCTCGGTCATCATGGCCAGAGCGAAGCCGCCGGTGAAGCACATGCCGACCGCGCCGACGCCCTTGCCGCCGCACTCGGCATGGGCCTTGCGGGCCAGGGCCCGCAGCCACTCGACCACCGGGCTCGACTTGCCCGACTGCCAGACATTGAACTCGCGGCGGATGCAGATGGCGTTGAACATGGCGCCCAGCGCATAGCCGGTGGAGACCGGCCGCCCCGGCTCGCCGAACAGGCTGGGCAGATAGACCGTCATGCCCTGGGCCGCGACCCGGTCGGCGAAGGCGACGACCAGGGGGTGCAGGCCCGGGATCTCATGGATGATGATCACTGCGGGGCCGGAGCCCCGGCGGTAATAGGGCCGGGTCCAGGGGCCGTCGGTGAACTCGATCTTCTCGTAGTCGGAAAGCGCCGCTTCGTAGCCCATCTCGTCCCCCTAGGTCTGGGGACGAGCTTAGAGGCATCAGAGCTTGATGCGCAGCATGGAAATGTCGCCCTCGAAGCCCGAGAGCTTCCAGACCCCGGCGGTCTGGGTGAAGACCAGCATGCAAGGACCGTTCTTGGACTTGGTGGCGCAGACCCGACCATCGTCCAGCGGCTTCAAGGAGCCGGCGATGGCGATGGCGCCCGGCAGCGGCGTCGAGGCCTTGTAGCCGTAATATTCGGCCACCTGGCGGAACACCTTGGGCTGGACCAGGGCGTCGCCGGCGATGTCGGCCAGGGCCGGGGCCAGCATGGCGCCCAGCGCCTTCCAGCTGTCCTTGCCCTTCATCTCGCGGGTGCGGTCGACCAGTCGGCTTTCGATCTCGGCCTTCAGGGCGGCGCGGTCCACATGGGCGTCGAAGGCGGCGCTGTCATTGTCGCGGATCGAGACCAGCAGGGCGTGGACATCGTTGGCGGCGGAGAGCCGCTGGGCGGTGGCGCAGGCCGAGAGGCCGAGCGCCAGGGCGATCACCAGAAAGAGCCGCACTTTGATCTCCTATGACCCCAGCGGTGGGATAGTCCGGAAATGGGGTGTCTTGATGGCCTTGGCCAGGGCGATTGAGGCAGCAGATGAAGGGGTTCTCACGGCTGGTTCGATATATCGAAAAAGGCCCCCTCGGATTTTCGAGGAGGCCCTTTCAGATTTCGATGCCGACCGCGACGGCCTAGAGGCTGCGCTTGACCTCTTCGAGGGTGAAGCACTCGATGGTGTCGCCTTCCTTGATGTCCTGGAACCCTTGGAAGAACATGCCGCATTCCTGGCCGGACTGGACGTCGTTGACCTCGTCCTTGAAGCGCTTGAGCGTCTGCAGGGTGCCGAGCTCAAGGACCACGATGTCCTTGCGGATGATCCGGACGCGGGCGCCCTTGCGGACCGTGCCCTCGACCACCTTACAGCCGGCCACACGCCCGACCTTGGTGATGTCGAACACCTGCAGGACCTCGGCGTTGCCCAGGAAGGTTTCGCGTTGTTCCGGCGCCAGCATGCCCGAGAGCACGGCCTTGATGTCGTCGATCAGGTCGTAGATCACCGCGTAATAGCGGATCTCGACGCCCTCGCGCTCGGCGAGCAGGCGGGCCTGGCTGGAGGCGCGGACGTTGAAGCCGAGGATCGGCGAATTCGCCCCCTTGGCCAGCATGACGTCGCTTTCGCTGATCGCGCCGGCGCCCGACAGGATGATCCGCGCGCGGACCTCGTCGGTGCCGATCTTGTCCAGCGAGCCGACAATGGCTTCGGCGGATCCCTGGACGTCGGCCTTGATGATGACCGGCAGCTCCGAGACCTTCTTGTCCTGCAGCTTGGCCATGAAGTCGGCCATGGTCACGCCGGCATTGGTCGGCGCGCCGGCCTTCTCACGCTTCAGACGGGTGCGGTAGTCGGTCAGCTCGCGGGCGCGGGCCTCGTTCTCGACCACGGCGAAGGCTTCGCCCGGCGCAGGCGTGCCGTCGAGGCCGAGGATTTCCACCGGCACGGAGGGACCGGCGGAGGGCAGCTGCTCGTCGCGCTCGTTGAACAGGGCGCGGACGCGGCCGAAATTGGCCCCGGCCACGACGATGTCGCCGCGCTTCAGGGTGCCGCGCTTGACCAGCACGGTGGCGACCGCGCCACGGCCCCGGTCGAGCTTGGCCTCGATCACCACGCCATCGGCGGTGCGGTCGGGATTGGCCCGCAGGTCCAGCAGCTGGGCCTGCAGCAGAATGCCTTCGATCAGGTCGTCGAGGCCGAGCTTCTGGGTGGCCGAGACCTGGATCATCTGGGTGTCGCCACCCAGGCTTTCCGCGACGATCTCATGCTGCAAGAGCTCGTTGATGACCCGGGTCGGATCGGCGCCCGGCTTGTCGATCTTGTTGATGGCCACGATGATCGGGGCGCCAGACGCCTTGGCGTGCTGGATGGCCTCGATGGTCTGGGGCATGACGCCGTCGTCGGCGGCCACCACCAGCACCACGATGTCGGTCACATCGGCGCCGCGCGCCCGCATGGCCGAGAAGGCCGCGTGGCCGGGGGTGTCGAGGAAGGTGACGGACTCGCCGGTTTCCAGACGCACCTGATAGGCGCCGATATGCTGGGTGATCCCGCCATGTTCGCCGCTGGCGACATCGGCCGAACGCAGGGCGTCCAGCAGCGAGGTCTTGCCGTGGTCGACGTGGCCCATGACCGCCACGACCGGGGGACGCGGCAGCAGGTGATCGTCGACATCCTCGCCGCCGATGAAGCCTTCTTCGACGTCGGCTTCCGACACGCGGCGGACGGTGTGGCCGAATTCGGTGGCCACCAGCTCGGCGGTGTCGTTGTCGATCACGTCATTGATCTTCAGCATCACGCCCTGACGCATCAGGAACTTGATGATGTCGACGCCACGGGTGGCCATCCGGTTGCCCAGTTCGGCCACGGTGATGACGTCGGGAATGATGACCTCGCGGGCCGCACGGGCCTGCTCCTGGCCGCCGCCCTTGCGCTTTTCACGTTCGCGTTCGCGCGCCCGGCGGACCGAGGCGAGGGAGCGCATCCGTTCGACGGCGCCCTCATCGTCACCGGCCACGGCCTGGATGGTGAGACGGCCCTCACGACGCTGAGCCGCGCCCTTGACCCGGCTGATCGCCTTGTTGGCCGGAGCGTTCGCCGCCTTGCGGCGCGTATCGTCATCATCGTCGGGACGACGGTCGAGATTGGCCGAGCCGGGCCGGGGGGCCTGGCGGGCGGCGCGTTGGATTTCCGGCGTGGCCGGCGGGGCGTTGGGCACAGCGCCGCGACCCGGCGGACGCGGACCGCCCGGACGGGCGCCGTCGCGACCCGGCGCCGGGCGCGGGGCCAGGGCCGAATAGCGAACCGTATCGCCCGAGGCCGGACGCGGACCGCGATCGCCCTGCGGACGGTCGCCTTGAGGGCGGTCGCCCTGCGGACGCGGACCCCGGTCGGCCTGGGGCCGATCGCCTTGCGGGCGGTCGGCGGCCGGACGCTGGAACCCAGCGCCGGGGCCGTCGGTGCGCGGCGCGCGCTGGCCGAAATTGGCGTTCTCGAAGCGGCCGGCGGAGCGGTCGGGACGATAGGTGGTGGTGGACGGCCGGTCGTCGCGACGTTCGCGGGACGGCTCGTAGCTGCGGGTCTGGCCGGCCTGGGGCGCAGCGCGCGGTCCATCAGCCTGGGGACGCGGGGCGTGGGTCGGGGCGGCCGGGGCGCGCGCCACCGGCGCGGCCGGCGCAGCGGCGACCGGGCGGGGCGGAACCACGGCGGCCGGGGCGACCGGCGCGGCGGCGACAACAGGAGCGGGGGCGACGGGCGCGGGGGCCGCCGGAGCCTGGGCCACCGGTGCGGGAGCAGGGGCGGGGGTCGGCGGCGCGACGGCCTCGACCTTGGGCGCGGCGGGCGCCTCGACCTTGGGGGCTTCCGGCGCGGGCGCCGGGGCGGCGACCTTGGCGGCGGCTTGAGCCGCAGCTTCGGCGCGGGCGCGCTCGGCGGCGGCCTGCTGCTCGGCGACCTGACGGGCCTGGGCGGCGGCCTCGAGGACGCGCTGGCGGGCCATGCGCTCTTCGGCGGACAGATTGCCGTCGCCGGCGGATTGACCGGTGCGCGGCGGGGCGGCGGGCGGCGGCGTGAAGACGCGCTTCTCAGCGGACGACGGCGCGGCGAGGTTTCCCCCCGGCGCGGCGTGCGGGCGCGCCCGCTTGGTCTCGACGACCACCGTCTTGGATCGGCCATGGCTGAAGCTTTGCTTCACGGTGCCCGCGCTCACCGAACCACCGACAGCGCGGGGTTTCAGCGTCAGGGGCGCACGTCCGCCGGGGGCGGAGGGTCGGCCGTTGTCGTTCTCGTCGCTCATGCGCTCGCTTTACTTCACCCCGGGCGAATCCCGGGCTCGTCAAATACCTGAAGGCGCGCGGAACAAGGTTGTTCCGCCCGCCTCATGTCACGGCTCCTCGCGCCAACTCTCGGGAAGGAGCGGGCGGAAGCCTGATAGCCGCAGGACCTCGAAAGTCCAGCGATCGGCGCCACGCCCCGCAAGGAAGGCGGTGTGTATCACATTCTCGCCCCCCAAGGCCAAACCCAATTCCTCGGCGGAATAGGCGGCCATCATTCGGGCCTGACGGGGTGACTTGCGGGCCACAGCCATGATCTTGCGGCGGCCATCCGGGGCGCCGTCACTGGCCTCGATCAGCCAGGCGGCCTTGCCGCTGTTGAGGGCGGACGAGACCTTCTCGAAGCCGGAGATAAGATCGCCGGCCCGTTTGGCAAGGCCCAGTCCGTCCAACACCCGGCGCAGCAACAGCCGGTCGACCTGGTCGGCGAGGTCCTTGGGCGCGGTGAGCCTGGCCTTGGCGGAGCGGGCGAACAGGCCCTTGCGGGCCGCCGTCTCCACCGAGGCGCGGTCCGCCGCCACCCAGATTCCCCGGCCGGGCAGCTTGCGCGCCAGGTCGGGAACCACCGTCCCGTCGGGCCCGGCCACGAAGCGGATCAGGCGCTCCTCGGGCATGACCTCGCCCGTCACCACGTCGCGCCGCTCGCGCGCGGCCTCCGCCAGGGTCCGGTGCGGACCCTTACCCGGCTCAGACGGGGACGCCGCCCCGGGCGGGGGCGCGGAGGTGGGGACGATCGCTTCGGTCACGCTCAGGCTTTAGGCCTCCGTCTCGGGCGGAGCTTCAGCTTCAGCCTCGACCTCGGCAGGCGCCGCAGCAGCAGCGGCCGGCCGCGATCCGGGGACGCCGAACAGCCGGTCTTCTTCCGACAGCTCGACCTCGATCTCTTCCTCGACGACGGTCGGCGGGGCCTCGATCCAGCCCATGGCGACACGGGCGCGCATGATCAGGGCCTCGGCGTCGGCGGCGTCCAGGGTGAAGGCTTCGAGGATGCCCGGCTCGCGAACCCGTTCGCCGTCCTTGTTCTCGAACCAGCCGCGCAGGTCGTCGGGGATCAGGCCGGCCAGGTCCTCGACCGACTTCACATCGCCTTCGCCCAGGGCCACGGCCATGGGCAGGGTCACGCCCTCGATCTCCAGAAGGCCGTCCTCGACGCCGAACTCGCGGCGCTTGGCGTCCAGCTCGGCGGCTTCCTTCTCCAGGAAGTCGCGGGCCCGGGCCTGGATCTCCTCGGCGGTGTCCTCGTCGAAGCCCTCGATGGCCGCGACTTCGGAATTCTCCACATAGGCCACGTCTTCCACCGTGGCGAAGCCCTCGGTGACCAGCAGCTGGGCGATGACCTCGTCGACGTCGAGCGCTTCCTGGAACAGGGCGGTGCGCTCGGTGAACTCGCGCTGACGGCGCTCGCTCTCCTGGCTCTCGGTCATGATGTCGATCTGCCAGCCGGTCAGCTGGGAGGCGAGGCGGACGTTCTGGCCGCGGCGGCCGATGGCGAGGCTCAGCTGTTCGTCGGGCACGACCACTTCGACGCGCTCGTCTTCCTCATCCATCACCACCTTGGAGACCTCGGCGGGGGCGAGCGCGTTGACGATGAAGGTCGCCTCGTCCGAGCTCCACTGGATGATGTCGATCTTCTCGCCCTGCAGTTCGGCGACCACCGCCTGAACGCGCGACCCGCGCATGCCGACGCAGGCGCCGACCGGATCGATGGAGCTGTCATTTGAGACCACGGCCATCTTGGCGCGCGAACCCGGGTCGCGGGCCACGGCGCGGATCTCGATCACCCCGTCATAGACTTCCGGCACTTCCTGGGCGAACAGCTTGGCCATGAAACCGCCGTGGGCGCGGCTGAGCAGGATCTGCGGGCCCTTGGCCTCGCGGCGGACGTCATAGATGTAGCAGCGGATCCGGTCGCCGATATTGAAGTTCTCGCGCGGGATCGACTGGTCGCGGCGCATGATGCCCTCGCCCCGGCCCAGGTCGACGACGGTGTTGCCGTATTCGACGCGCTTGACCGTGCCGTTGACGATCTCGCCCACGCGGTCCTTGAACTCTTCGTGCTGGCGCTCGCGCTCGGCTTCGCGGACCTTGCCGGTCACCACCTGGCGGGCCATCTGGGTCTGGACCCGGCCGAACTCGAAGGGCGGCAGGATCTCTTCATAGACCTTGCCGACCACGGCGGTCTTGTCGTCGCGCAGGGCGTCGGACAGACGGCGGATGCCGGCCGGCTCTTCCGCCGGGGTCTCGCCATCGGCGCTTTCATAGACCGCGTCGTCGGGGACCACGGTGATGAAGCGCTTGACCGTGGTCTCGCCGGTCTTGGTGTCGATATGGACGCGGATGTCGTGCTCGGCGCCGTAACGCGAGCGGGCGCCCTTCTGGATCGCCTCCTCGATCGCCTCGATGACGATCTCCTTGTCGATCGACTTTTCGCGGGCCACGGCCTCGGCGATCTGAAGGAGTTCCAGCCGGTTGGCGGAGATGCCGGTCAGGCTCATGGGAGAAGTCCTCTTATTCGGAAGTTTGTTGGGGGTCGGCCGCGATGCGCTGGGCGCGCTCATCGGCGCCGCGCTTCATCAGCTTGTCGTTCAGAACCAGCTTGGCCTCGATGATCCAGGCGAAGGGGACGAGCGCCGTCTCCTCCTCGCCGTCCAGGTCGATGGCGACATTGTCGTCCTCGACCCCGACCAGCAGGCCCCGGAACCGCTTGCGGCCCTCGGCCACGCGGTCGAGTTCGATCCTGGCCTCGAAGCCCTCATAGGTGACGAAGTCCTTCAGCCGGGTCAGCGGCCGGTCAACGCCGGGGGAGGAGACTTCCAGGGTGTATTCGCCCTTGATCGGGTCGGCGGCGTCGAGGATCTCGGAGACGGCGCGCGACAGCTTGGCGCAGTCCTCGACATTCATCTCGCCGTCCGCGGTCTCGGCCATGATCTGCAGGCGGCGCGCATGGTCACTGCCCATCAGGCGCAGGCGGACGATCTCGTAGCCAGCCGCTTCCGCGACAGGGTCGAGGATTTCCACCAGCGATCGGTCTTCAGCGGTCTTGCCGCGCATATAGTTCCCGGCCCTCCGGCCAACAAAAAAGCGGCTGGGCCGGAGCCCGCCGCTCGTATGCGCTATCCAGCGCTACGGACGATGTTGCGGGTCATATACGCCCGCGCAGAGGGTTTGTCACGGGGGGCTGAGCGGACGGGCGATCGCGCGGCTCAAGCCTTCAACCGGCGCCGGGTCGCCTGCCCCCTTCCCCAGGCGGCGTTCTTGGTCCACAAGCCGGCCACTTTCCTTCCCCTGTGTGTGAAAAGGCCATCTCCCCATGGACCTCTCCAAGATCCCCGTCGGCGTGAACCCGCCCTATGACGTCAACGCCGTGATCGAAATCCCCGGCGGCGGCGAGCCGGTGAAGTATGAGCTCGACAAGGAGTCGGGCGCCATCTTCGTCGACCGCTTCCTGCACACGGCGATGTTCTATCCCGGCAATTACGGCTTCATCCCCCACACCCTGTCGGGCGATGGCGACCCGATGGACGTGCTGGTGGTGGGCCCAACCCCCGTGGTCCCCGGCGCGGTGATCCGCGTGCGCCCGATCGGCTGCCTGATGATGGTCGACGAGGCCGGCGGCGACGAGAAGGTGCTGGCCGTGCCGGTCGACAAGCTGCACCCCTTCTATGCCGGCGTGGATTCGTGGCGCGGCCTGCCCTCGATCCTCACCGAGCAGATCGCCCACTTCTTCCAGCACTATAAGGACCTGGAAAAGGGCAAGTCGGTCGAGATCGTCCGCTGGGCCGATCCGGAAGAGACCGGCGCCCTGATCCGCGAAGGCATCGAGCGCCACAACGCCCAGGTCGCGGCCAAGGGCTGATCGCCCGACCCCGCTTCGTCATCCTCCGGCCGCGCAGCGACCGGGGGATGACGCGCCCTTTTATTGACGCACGAAATCCAGGAACACCGGGGCGCAGTCGCCCAGGCGCTTTTCCTCGTAGCGGGTGGTGATGTGGTCGGCGGGCGGGACCCGCCAGTCGCAGGCCCGCGTCGCCGGCCAGCTGAAGGCCGGATCGCGCAGGACGCGTTCCAGGGTCCAGTCGGCATAGTCGGCCCAGTCGGTGGCGAACCTCAGGGCCCCGCCCGGTTTCAACACCCGCGCCAGCTCGACCAGCAGCTCGGCATTGACCAGCCGGCGCTTGTTGTGCCGCGCCTTGGGCCAGGGGTCGGGGAACAGGATGAAGATCCGGTCCAGGCAGGCGTCCGGCAGGTGGGCGATCAGCTCGCGGACATCGGCGTCCCACAGCCGCACATTGGCCAGGCCCCGCTCATCGATGTGGCGCAGGGCGCTGGCCACCCCGTTCTGGAAGGGCTCGGCGCCGAGGATCAGCACCTCCGGGTCGCGGGACGCCTGGGCGGCCATGTGCTCGCCGCCGCCGAACCCGATCTCCAGCCAGACCCGCGCCGCCTGTGGCGCCAGGGTCCTGGGATCGAAGGCGGCCTGAGGACAGCGGATTTCCGGCAGCAGGCTGTCCATGAGGGCGGCCTGGCGGGGCTTGATGGTCCGCGACTTGATGCGGCCAAAGGAGCGAAGGGGCGGATGGTGGTCCATCCGCGCCCCTCTAATCGTCCAGGCGGCTCTAGGCCAG
>NZ_CANCLE010000022.1 GCF_947378715.1 Phenylobacterium aquaticum | reverse complement strand
CGGCTGTCAACTCGCGACCGCTCTCATCGTGAATCAGAGACCCTCACCCCGCGCACGCCCTCACGCGCGAGACCACTTCATCCGCCGCCTCAAATCCCCTGAGGCGGCCGCCTGCCCCTCAGATCCCGCCGTACCACTCATAGCCGCGGTCTTCCCAATAGCCGCCCTTGCCCTGGCCCAGGTGGGCGAAGTCGGCGACGGCTTCGATGCGGGAGATGTACTTGGCATGCTTGTAGCCCAGGTGGCGCTCGACCCTCAGGCGCAGCGGGGCGCCGTGGGCCACGGGCAGGACCTGGCCGTTCATCTCGTAGGCCAGGATGGTCTGGGGGTGATAGCCGTCGATCAGGTCGATGCTCTCATAGTACTGGCCCGATCCGTCCAGGGTCTCCTCCAGGCTGTCGAAACAGTGGAAGACCAGGTAGCGGGCCTCGCGCTTCAGCCCCGCGCGGTCGAGCAGCGGGCCGAGCCGGGCGCCCTTCCACTGGCCGATGCTGGACCAGCCCTCGACGCAGTCATGGCGGGTGATCTGGGTGCGGGACGGCTGGGCGCGCAGGTCAGCGAGGCTCAGGGTCAGGGGGTGGTCCACCAGGCCGTCGATCACCAGCTTGTAGTCCTTGAACCCGGTGGTCAGCAGCTGGCGATAGGCCGGATCACCGGGGCTGATCGAGCCATTGGCCCGGAAGTCGCGGGCGATGTCGGCGGGGGTGAATTCCTGGGCCAGCGCCTTGCGGCTCTGGAACAGGCGCTGGGCGCGCAGGGTCAGGCCCTGGGCGCTGGCCAGGCCTTTCTGGACCCCGGCGCTCTCGTTGAGCTTGTCGCAGGCGGCCAGCCACAGGCCGGCGCCGCTGGCGGCCAGGCCCTTGAGCCAGCCGCGACGATCGGGGGTCATGGGGCGTCTCCTTCGAGGCGGATGGCGTAGCGGCCGGTGATCATCGAGCGCACGGAATTGAAGGCGCCCACCGCGATCACCATGGCCAGGTGGACCAGGACGAAGGCCACGATCAGGCCGGCGCAGATGAAGTGGATCGACCGCGCCGACTGGCGGCCCCCGAACAGGTGCGGCAGCCACGGCCAGGCGGCGTCCATGCCCGGCGACATGGTCAGGCCGGTCAGCACCATCAGCGGCAGGAGGCCGAAGATCACCGCCAGATAGGCCAGTTTCTGCAGGGCGTTATAGTGGCGCTCCTCCTCCCCCTTGGGGAACCTGAGCCGGGCGTGGTCGGCGATCTCCTTCAGGAGGTGGGCGGGCGCCAGCTGCTCCCGGGTCGGGGCGAGGTCATTGCGGAAGTGGCCGCTGAGCATGCCCGCCGACAGATAGACCAGGCCGTTCAGCACGAAGACCCAGGCGAAGAAGAAGTGCCAGTGGCGGCCGTCGGCCAGGTCGCGATAGGTGGGGATGGTGGCCCAGGCCGGGAAGCCGCGCGGCTCCTCGTGGCCGACGGCGCCGGAATAGCCGAACAGGCCGGTGGTCTCGAGCCGCAGCGATCCGATCTGGGTCACTCCGATCGCGTGGTCGCCACGATCGATCATGCCCATCTCCAGCCAGGGCCGGGCGAAGGTCGACTTCTGGCCCCAATAGAGCGCCGGGTGGGCGTTGAAGACCTGCAGCCCGCTCAGCAGCAGGAACGACAGGGCGATGAGATTGATCCAGTGGGTCAGGCGGGTCGCCACCGCATGTCGATAGACCAGCACCTCATGGGTCGGTGTCGCCATGATCTCCCCCTCCTGCACCGGCCAGACCGGCGCGCCAGATGACCACGAAATCGGCCTGGAAGCGAATTCGCGCGAGGGCCCCTGTTGGTTACAGGCGCCAGCCTCTAAGTTCGCCGCCTGAATCTAAGGGGATGGCGGCTTGGGCGACGGCGTGGAGATCTGGAGCGGCGGGGTCAATACCTGGGAATGCGACGAGATGGGTCATCTCAATGTCCGCTTCTGGGTGGCCAAGGCGCTCGAGGGACTGGGCGGGCTGGCGGCGCGGCTGGGCATGCCCCGGGCCTTCTCGGCGGTCGGCGAGGCGACGCTGGTGGTGCGCGAGACCCACATGCGGTTCCTGCGCGAGGCCAAGGCCGGCGCGACCCTGACCATGACCGGCGGGGTGGTGGAACTGGGCGAGGCCGACGCCCGCCTGCTGTTGGTCATGCGCCACCTGAACGGCGAGCCGGCCGCGACCTTCCAGCTGGTGGTGGCCCACGCCACCTCCCGCGACATGCGCCCCTTTCCCTGGCCCCAGCGGGTGCGCGACGCCGCCGCCGACCTGATGATCGAGGTTCCGGCCCACGCGGCGGCGCGCAGCATCGACCTGGCGCCCGTCAAGGCCACGGCCAGTCTGGCGCGGGCCGACAAGCTGGGGCTGGCGCGGATCGGCCTGGGGGTGATCCAGGCCCAGGAATGCGACGTGTTCGGGCGGATGCGCGCCGAGATGTTCATCGGCCGGGTCTCCGACGGGGCCGGCCGGCTGTTCGGCGAGACGCGGCCAGGCCCCGCGCCCGTTCCCGGCCAGCCGCCGCCGCGCATCGGCGGGGCGGTGCTGGAATATCGGGTGCTGCACCTAGGCTGGCCCCGGGCGGGCGACCATGTGGAGCTCCGCTCCGGCTTCGGCGGGGCCGACAAGCGCACCCGCCGGGTCTTCCACTGGATGGTCGATCCGCAAAGCGGCCAGCCCTGGGCCAGCGCCGAGGCGGTGGTGATCAGCTTTGATCTGGACGCCCGCAAGGTGGTCGACATCACGCCGGAGGCCCAGGCCGCCTATCTCGCCCAGGCCGTGCCCGGCATCGGTCTCTGAGCCGGATTTCGGAAGGTTTCCCGGGTGAAAGAAGTGATCACGCGACCGTGACCTGGGGACTTGTTCTGGCCGCAAAGCAGGCCATAGTCCCGATCCGCGCTTGCCATGGCCACCTCCTGGCGGTTGAGATGGGCGCGGACATCCGCCTTCCAAAATCCCCATTCTCCGAGGACCTAAGCCCATGACCTCTCCCGTTCTTCGCAAGCTGATGGTCGCCGCCGCCGCCGTCGCCGCCCTGTCCGCCGCCGCCTGCAGCAAGCCCGCCGACAAGGCTGACGCCGCCGCCGCCGAAGCCACCACCGAGGCCAATACGGCCGCCGCCGCCGCCAGCACCGCGACCGACGCCGCAGCCACCGCCGCCGACGCCGCCGCTGACGCCTCCAAGGCCGCGGGCGACGCCACCGCCGCCGCGCCGGCCCCCGCCGAGGCCTCGGCCATGGCGCCCGCCGCCGCCGCCGCGATGGCCCCGGCTCCGGCCAAGAAATAAGCGCTTCACGCCGCTATCGCGTGTACGGAGGGCCGCCTGATCAGGCGGCCCTTTTCCGTTGAGGCCCCATCTTGTTTGAGGCCCATCTTGTTTTAGGCATGACCGCAAACCCTGACACCTCCTCGCCCGACGGGTCGCCGCTGGACTGGACCGACGACGGCCATCCGCGCTCGCGACGGTTCGGCGACATCTATTTCTCGCCGGAGGACGGCCTGGCCGAGAGCCAGGCAGTGTTCCTGGAGGGCTGCGGCTTGCCCGAGGCCTGGGCGGGGCGCGATCGCTTCGTGGTGGGCGAGCTGGGCTTCGGCGCCGGCCTGAACATCCTGGCCCTGCTGGAGCTGTGGCGGCGGACGCGGCCGCCCGGCGGCCAGCTGTCGATCTTCAGCATCGAGGCCTTCCCGGTCCGGGCGGAGGACATGTTGCGCGCCGTGGCCCGCTGGCCACAGATCGCCGATCTGGCGGCCCTGCTGGCGGCGCGCTGGCCCGGCCGGGCGCGAGGCTTCCATAGGGTGGAACTGCCGGAACTGGGCGCCGTCCTCGACCTGGCGGTCATGCCGGTGGAGGACGCCCTGGCGGCCTGGAGCGGTTCGGCCGACGCCTGGTTCCTGGACGGCTTCTCGCCGGCCCTGAACCCGCAGATGTGGAGCGAGGCGGTGATGGCGGCGGTGACGGCGCGCTCGGCGCCGGACGCCCGGGCCGCGACCTTCACCGTGGCCGGCGCCGTGCGGCGCGGCCTGCAAGCGGCGGGGTTCGCCATCGAGAAACGCCCCGGCTATGGCCGCAAACGCGAGCGGCTGGAGGCCCGGCTTACCGGTCCCGCGCCGACCCGCCCAAACCGACCCCGGGTGGCGGTGGTGGGCGCAGGCATTGCCGGCGCCTCGGCGGCCCGGGCGCTGCGGGCCCTGGGCCTGGAGCCCCAGCTGTTCGAGGCCAGCGGCCCGGGGGCGGGCGGCTCGGGCAATCCCGCCGCCCTGGTCACGCCCCGCCTCGACGCCGGGCTGGGGCCGGTGGCTGAACTGGCGGCTCAGACCTTCGCCCGGGCCGTGGCGCTCTATGAGGCGATCGACGGCGCCGTGTTGTCGCGCGGCGTGCTGCAGCTGGTCCAGGGCGAACGCGATCCCGAACGCTTCGCCCGGATCGCCGCCAGCGACCTGTTCGAGCCCGGGACGGTGGCGGCGATCGGGTCCGAGGCGGCCAGCCTCCGGCTGGGCGAGCCGGCCCCCGCCGGCCTCGACCTGACCCGGGCCCTGGTGATCGCGCCGGATCGGGTGCTGGCCGCCTGGGCCGGCGACTGGCGCGGCGAGGCCGTGGGCGCCGTCACGCGACGAGATGGGGCCTGGGTGCTGAGCGATCCTGCCGGCGGCGAGCTGTGGCGGGGCGAGGCGGTGGTCCTGGCGGCGGGGGCGGAGATCGCACGGCTCTGTCCGGGCCTGATGATCACCCCGGTGCGGGGCCAGGCGAGTTGGGTCGCGCGCCCGCAGCGGCCGGCGGCGTCGTCCCAGGGCGGCTATGTCCTGCCCACCCGGGACGGCCTGCTGTTCGGCGCCACCCATGATCGCGGCGACACGGGGACGGAGGTCCGCCCCGAGGACCATCAGCGCAATCTTGACACCTTGGCCACCACCCGGCCGGACCTGGCGTCGCAGATCGTCCTTGAGGATCTGGAAGGCCGGGCCGCCCTGCGCGCGGCCACCGCCGACTATCTGCCCCTGGCCGGCGCCGCGCCGGAGGCCCCGCCCGGTCTGTTCCTGCTCGGCGGGTTCGGCTCACGCGGATTTTCCTTCGCCCCGCTGCTGGCCGAGCACGTGGCGGCCGGGGTGGCGGGCGCGCCTTCGCCCCTGCCCCGCGCCCTGGCCGAGCTGGTCGATCCCGATCGGTTTCAACGTCGCGCGGCGCGACGGGGCCGTATTTCCGTCCAGACTTCGCGCTAGGATGCAGTCTCCGGGTTGGACCCCCTAAGGTGCGGAGCATCGACATGCGCAAGACCCTGTTGACCGGCGTCCTGGCCGCCGGCGCCCTGATCACCCTCGGCGGCGCGGGGCCGGCGCCGGCGCGACAGGCCTGTTTCTGGACCAGCCAGGCCGACGGGTTCACCGCCCCCGATGACCACACGGTGTTTGTTCGGGTCGGGGTGCGAGAGGTCTATCGGCTGGACCTGATGGGCGCCTGCCCCAATATCCAGTGGAACAATGGCATCGGCCTGGAATCCCGCCCGGGATCCTCGATCTGCTCGGCCATGGAGGCGACGATCATCAGCCACGGCCCGACCGGTCCCGAGCGATGCGCCGTCAGCCAGATGAGCCGGCTGACCCCCGCCGAGATCGCGGCCCTGCCCAAGCGCAGCCGGCCCTGAGCGAGGTTTAGAACCGGGCGTCGCAGGGCGGATCGGCTCAGCCGACCCGCCCCTCCACGGCATGAAGATGGCCTGCGCGCGCCGACCCTTCTGAGTCGCCTTGGCGCAACCGAAGACGATCTTTGATCGGCGGAGACGTTTTGCCGAGCGGATTCCGCGTCCACCCCCCGCGACAAATGAAAGCGCCGCCCCCTTTCGGAGGCGGCGTTGGTTGAGTGATAGGGCCGGGTCCTTCGCGTGGGACCCTGGGTCGTATCTAGAGGCTTAGAACTTCTTGGTGGCGACCACCTTGAAGGTCCGGCCGTAGGCGTTGCCGATATAGGGGTCGTAGCTGTACTCGATCCGGGCCTGAGACGGGTCCTTGTCGAACACGTTCAGAGCCGAGACCGACACGGTCGCATCCCAAGGCAGTTGGACCCGATAGGTCAGATCCAGGGTCACGAAGCGCTTCACTTCCAGGCCGAAGGTGACCGGGACGCAGACGGCGCTGGCCGCGACGCAAGCGGTGGCGCTGGGCCCGTTCTGCACGAAGATCGGAGTCCGGTTGTCGGTGGCCCCGTCCACGTAGTTGACCGTGGCGCGGAGGTTGTGAATGCCGCGCTTGTAGTTGGCGTAGAAGGTGCCGCGCCAATCCGGAATGGTCCCGGGCAGGCGGTTGTAGTTGGTGAAGCCCTTGGCCGAATAGGCGGAGTCGATCTTCACACCACCGGCGGTGAAGTCCCCGATGTCGTACTTCAGCACATAGCTGGCCGCCGCGCCGAGGCCCAGTTCGCCGCCGATGAAGTCATCGAGCGTGTAGTCGATTTGAGCGTCGATACCGGAGGTGTCCAGGGTCGGTCCATTGACCCGGTCAGACCGGATCCGGGCGATATCGTTGCCGATGGTGACGCCCTGGGTGCAGGTGTTGTTGTTGCTGAAGGTGATCAGCGACCGGAGGGTGGCGCCGCAGTTCACGAACTGCGTGCCGTTGCCGGCGCCGGCGACCGAGGTGGCGATGACATTGGCCGGCACCGAGGAGATCTGACCCTCGATGGCGTAGTTCCAATAGTCGACGATCGCCCGGAAGCCGTGGACCTCGAAGATCGCGCCGATGTTGTAGGTCGTCGCGGTCTCAGGACCGATCGAGGGGTTGCCGAAGAAGTCGACCGACTTGAAGTTGTTGCCAGCCGCGGTGATGCCGGACAGGCCCGTCACGCCGTCGGAAGCGCGGTCCGCCGGGGTCGGGCCCCGGAAGGTCGTGCCGACCGAAGCGCGCAGAGCGAGTGCATCCGTCACCTGCCACTTGACCGCCAGCTTGGGGTTGGTGGTCGAGCCGGTCTGGCCGCCATAGTCCTCGTAGCGGACCGCCAGCTGAGCGTTCAGGTTGTCGAGGATCGGCAGGTTCAATTCGCCGAACACCGCCTTGACCTGACCGTCCACATAGGAGGGCGTGCCCTGGCCGAGGAAGATGAACGGACCGGTCTTGATGGTGCAGTTGACCGTGCCCACGACCGGGCAGGGCGTGACGCGCGAATCGGCCAGGTCACTGGCGACCGACGAGCGAGCTTCTTCCGAACGGGTCTGGATGCCCGCCGCCCAGGCGATCTCGCCGCCCGGCAGGTTGATGCCGGTCTGACCGTTCAGGACGGCGTCGAACACCAGGAGGCTCTGACGCGCTTCGCCGCCCGTGGAGTTCGGAGGCGCCAGCCACTTGATCAGGTCGACGCTGTTGGCGCCGGACGAGACATAGCCGGGATTGGTCAGGCCGAGCGCCGGATTGCCCGCATAGGCGTTGGAGAACGGGTTGAAGTAGACGCAGCCATTGGCGCCGGCGACCGTGCCGGTGCAGGCCGGTCCGCCGAAGCCGTTCAGGGCCCGTTGCAGACGGTCGATCAGGATGTCGTTGCCGCGCGAGGTGTTGGTCGCGTCGGAATAGGTGACCGCCACATCATAGCCGATGGACTCGGTCAGCTTGCCGACGAAGCCCGCCGAGACGCGGAACATCTCGAAGTTACGGCTGGAGGTGTAGCCGCCGAGGCCGCTTTCACCCGGCCTGCCGCCGGCGCCCAGGGGACGGAACAGGGTCAGGGAGGCATTGTCAGCGACCCCGATCAGAGCGCCAAGGCCGGCCTGGGTCAGGGCGACATTGAAGCCCGGGTTCGAGCTGGGGACGGTGAACACGCCCACGCTGCCGGGGCCGTTGGGGCCCGAGGTCGGCGGATAGCCGGGCGAGCTGCGGCCATGCGGGGTGTCGGTCTTGGAATAGAGGCCTTCGACGTGGAAGCGGGTGGTGTCGCTCAGGTCGAAATTGACCTCGGCATAGGTCTGATAGCGGTACTCATCCTCGACCAGGTTGTCGAAGGGCACATAGGTGAAGTAGCAGGCCGCCGTGGCGCCGGTGTAGCCGACGAAGCCGCCGACCGCAGCGCAGCCGCCGTCGCGGGTGACACCGGCGACCGGGGTCGCGCCCTTGCGCGGCAGGAAGGCCGGGGGCTGACCCAGGACCGACCAGCCCGACGGGTTGGTCAGATAGGGCTGGTTGGCCCACTTGCGGTCCGTCGACGACAGTTCCGAGCGGCGCTGATAGCCGGCGGCGATCAGGACATTGCCGTTGTCGAAGACGTGGCCCCAGGCGCCGTTGATCCCATAGTCGCCGGCCGAACCATCGACCAGTCGATAATCGGCGCTGACGTCAAAGCCTTCGAGGTTCTTGCGGGTGATGAAGTTCACCACGCCGCCCATGGCGTCGGACCCGTAGGTGGCGGCGGCGCCGTCCTTCAGAATCTCGACCCGCTGGATCGCGGCGACGGGCATCAGGTTGGTGTCGACGCCCTGGCTGCCGGCGCCCGGCGAAACCGTGGAGCGACGGCCATTGAGCAGGACCAGGGTCCGCTGGCTGCCGATGCCGCGCAGGTTGATGCTGCCTGCGCCGGGCTGGCCCTGGGCCCCGGTGCTGAACTGATTGGAGTCCCCGATGACCGGGCCGCTGATCGGCAGCGACTTGATCAGATCCAGGGTCGAGGGCGAGCCCTGCTTGGCGAGTTCTTCCTTACCAATGACGGAGACGGGCAAAGCCGCCTTTTCCGACGAACCGGCGATGAATGAGCCGGTGACCACGACTTCTTGAACGGTGGTCGTCGTTGTGTCGGCGGCGAGAGCATGCCCCGCACTTGCGAGTGAAATAGCTACAGCGAGCGCAGATCCGCTGCACAGGATTCTGTGTTTGGTCATAATTTCCTCCCCCCGCGAGCTCGCCGTACTCGATCTGACGCGAGGGGTCGGCCCGTGGTTAGGCGAAGGGAAGCCGAGTTGCCGTAAGGGCGCCAGGATTTTGTAACAGGCCCGACACAATGCCGCATCACTGCGGTACTGAAGCAACACCGTTATGCCGATTTTTTGACCTAAACGCCGAAATCGACCATTTCACCACCCTGAAGACGGGTGTTTTGTGGCCGGCGCCGTCTATGGTCGCGCCCGCCCGTTCCGGCAGAATTTGCCGCAATTGACATGATTGTCGAAAATCTTGGCTTGATTCGCCCGCCCTGCCCCCCTGGCCCGGGGCATGGCCTCCCCCGCCCGCCTGTTCGCGGGCGCCGGGGACGCCGCTGGCCGGCGAGCGATCGCCCTTCGGAGCTCAAGGGGCGCCGACGGCAGGATCGCCGCGAAGGAGCAGGGTCTCCACGACCCTCCAGCCGGGACTCCAACCCTACAGGCTCGCCGGCGCGCGGCTTCGCCTGAGCGCGAGTTGGGAGCCTGGGTTTTAGGAGAAAAATGGTGGACGCGACAGGGATTGAACCTGTGACCCCCTCGATGTCAACGAGGTGCTCTCCCGCTGAGCTACGCGTCCATCTGGACTCCCCGAGGGGAACGAGAGGCGGCGGTATAACGGCGCCTTTTTCCTAAGGCAAGCGCCAGTAAACGCCTTATGCGGCGGCCATCATTTTCTCCACCTCGGTGACGATTTCCCGAAGGTGGATGGGCTTGGACAGCACCTTGGCGCCGGCCGGGGCGCTTTCGCCGGCGGCGAGCGCCACGGCGGCGAAGCCGGTGATGAACATGATGCGCAGGCCCGGATGCTTGGCGGCGGCCAGGCGGGCCACCTCGATGCCGTCCATGCCGGGCATGACGATGTCGGTCAAAAGCAGGTCCCAGCTCTGGTCGAGCACGGCGGCGGCCTCGTCGCCGTCGGCGCAGGCGGTGACCTCATAGCCGGCGCGCTCCAGCGCCCGGGCCAGGAACCCGCGCAGGGAATCGTCGTCTTCGGCCAGTAGGATCCGGGGCATGGGCGCTCCGCCAGGTGATATCGGTAAAGAGCACCCTAGCGCCTCAGACGTAAACTCGCGATGAACCCTGAGCCCGGAAGGGGCGCAAACCGGCCCGATCTGTTTGACCCGCCCAGGCTTCGATCGTCATATGCCCGGGATGAACGTCTGGCAGCCCGTCCCCGCTCCATCTCCCGCCGGGCCCAAGGCCCCGCCAGCCTTTGACATCACCCGGGCCCAGGCGGAGGGAACGCCGGCCACCACCCCCCTGGTGTTCGCCTCGCCCCATTCGGGACGGCTCTATCCCGCCGACATGATGGCCGTGCTGGACGATGTGGCCATCCGCCGCTCGGAAGACGCCTATGTCGACGCCCTGGTGGCCGAGGCGCCGCGGCTGGGCGCGGCCCTGATCACCGCCCGGCTGGCCCGGGCCTATATCGACGTCAATCGCGAGGCCTTCGAGCTGGATGCGACCATGTTCGCCGACGAGCTGCCGGATTTCGCCCGGGGTCGCTCGGCCCGGGTGCAGGCGGGGCTGGGGGCGATCGCCCGGGTGGTCTCGGAAGGCCAGGAGATCTACGATCGCAAGCTGACCTTCGCCGAAGCCCGGGCCCGCATCGAAGGGGCGCACACCCCCTATCACGCCGCCCTGGCGCGCCTGCTGGGCGAGGCTCACGCCGCCCATGGCGTGGCGGTGCTGATCGACTGGCACTCCATGCCGGCGGCCGCAGCGCGGGCCGGACGGGGCGAGGCCTGCGACATGGTGCTGGGCGACCGGTTCGGGGCCGCCTGTTCCGGCCAGGTGACCCAACTGGTCGAGCGTGAGCTGCAGGGCCTGGGCTACAGGGTGGCCCGCAACGCCCCCTATGCTGGCGGCTACACCACCGAGCACTATGGCCGGCCGGCCCGCCGGACCCACGCCCTGCAGATCGAGATCAACCGCGCGCTCTATCTGGATGAGGCGCGGCTGACGCCCACGGCGGGCTTCGAGAAGCTGAAAGGCGACCTGGAGCACCTGACCCGGGTGCTGGCGGCGAAGGACTGGAGCGGTCTCAAGACCGGCTGAACCTGGCTGATTTTCGCGCGATCACGCGCGCCAGGGCGTCGCCCAAGAAAAAAGCCGGGCACAAGGCCCGGCCAGTTCATTAGGGAGGAAACGCCCAGGAAGGGCAGAGACGTCAGCGACGCCTCACGAAGAGATGTATACGGTGCGGCGCACAAAACGGCAAGAACAAAAATGTCGCAGGTGCGAATTGGGCGGAAAATTCTGAACCTTCCCTAGCGTAATCAATATCTTGACCACGCAAGAAGACCTGCCGCTTTCGTGTTGCGCTGCACAATGGCGACGGAATCACGCAGAGGGGTCATGCGAGAAGGCGCTGGCATAACCGCGCGCGCTCAACTAAAAGCGCGCGCCCTTCAAAGCCTCGCCCTCCCCGAGATAAGATTTAAATGTCGCTCCGCAACATCGCCATCATCGCCCACGTCGACCATGGCAAGACCACTCTCGTCGACCAGCTGCTCGCCCAGTCCGGCGTGTTCCGCGCCAATGAGGCGACGGTCGAACGCGCCATGGACTCCAACGACCAGGAGCGCGAACGCGGGATCACCATCCTGGCCAAGTGCACCAGCGTGCTGTGGCACGGGGAAGCCGGCGAGACCCGGATCAACATCATCGACACCCCCGGCCACGCCGACTTCGGCGGCGAGGTGGAGCGGATCCTCGGCATGGTGGATGGCTGCGTCATCCTGGTCGACGCCGAGGAAGGGGTGATGCCCCAGACCAAGTTCGTGCTCGGCAAGGCCCTGAAGATGGGGCTGCGCCCGATCCTCTGCCTCAACAAGGTCGATCGGCCGCACGCTGATCCCGACCGCATCCTGAACGACGTGTTCGACCTGTTCGCCGCCATGGGCGCGACCGACGAGCAGCTCGACTTCCCCCACATCTACGCCTCGGGCAAGAACGGTTGGGCGACGCTCGACATGTCCAAGCCCAATGACACGCTCGCCCCGCTGTTCGACCTGATCGTCCGCCACGTGCCGGAACCCAAGGTCGTCGAGAACAAGGACAAGCCGTTCCAGATCCTGTCCGTGCTGATCGAGAACGACCCGTTCCTGGGCCGCCTGCTGACCGGCCGCATCCAGTCGGGCAAGGCCGTGCCCGGCATGGCCATCCACGCCCTGGGGCTGGACGGCAAGGAAATCGAGCGCGGCCGCATCACCAAGGTGCTGGCCTTCCGGGGCCTGAAGCGCCAGCCGATCGAGGACGCCGAGGCCGGCGACATCGTCGCCATCGCGGGCCTGTCCAAGGCGACCGTGGCCGACACCCTGTGCGCCATGGAGGTCACCGACGCCCTGCCGGCCCAGCCGATCGACCCGCCGACCATCTCCATGACCGTCTCGGTCAATGACAGCCCCCTGGCCGGCCGCGAGGGCGACAAGGTGCAGAGCCGCGTGATCCGCGACCGCCTGCTGAAGGAAGCCCAGTCCAACGTCGCCATCCGGGTGACCGAGACCGCCGACAAGGACGCCTATGAGGTCGCCGGCCGTGGCGAACTGCAGCTGGGCGTGCTGATCGAAGGCATGCGCCGCGAGGGCTTCGAAGTCTCCATCAGCCGTCCCCGGGTGGTCTATCAGACCGATCCGGAGACCGGACAGCGGCTGGAGCCGATCGAAGACGTCATGATCGACGTCGACGACGAGTTCAGCGGCATCGTCATCGAGAAGCTGTCGGCCCGTAAGGCCGAGCTGAAGGACATGGGCCCCTCCGGCGCCGGCAAGACCCGGATCAGCCTGATGTCCCCCTCGCGCTCGCTGATCGGCTATCAGGGCGAGTTCCTGACCGACACCCGGGGTTCCGGCGTGCTGAACCGCGTGTTCAGCCACTACGAGCCCTACAAGGGCGCGATCGACGCCGGCCGTAAGGGCGTGCTGGTCTCCAACTCCGACGGTGAGACGGCGGCCTACGCCCTGTGGAACCTGGAAGAGCGCGGCACCATGTTCGTCGGCGCCGGCGAAAAGACCTATCAGGGCATGATCATCGGCGAGAACTCGCGGGTCGACGACATGGACGTCAACCCGATGAAGGCCAAGCAGCTGACCAATGTGCGGGCCTCCGGCAAGGACGAAGCCGTCCGCCTGACCCCGCCCCGCCGCCTGACCCTCGAACAGGCCATCGCCTATATCGAGGAGGACGAACTGGTCGAGGTGACGCCGAAATCGATCCGCTTGAGGAAACAAGTGCTCAATCCTTCGTTCCGCAAGAGACGCGTCAAAGAAGAATAGGATTTGCATGGCGAGCACGGATCCGACGGAGACATCGGGGTCTGACCGGCAGGCGGCGCGGGAGCGCACCTACCGGATGCTCGCCGGGATCATGGCCGCCCTGTTCCTGGGCTTCGGCGCCCTGGGCGGCCTGTTCCTCTGGTACGACAGCGCCACCTCCTGGGTGAGCCACACCCACAAGGTCCGTACCGGAGTCGCCGACACCCTCGAGGCGCTCACCGAGGCCGAGTCGGCCCAGTGGGCCTATGTCCTGACCGCCGACCGCCGCTTCATCGCCACCATAGCCGACGCCAAGACCCGCGCCGTGCGCAGCCTTGAGGCGCTCGACCGGCTGACCGCCGACAATCGCGCCCAGCAAGGCCGCCTCGCCCCGCTGCGTCAGCAGATGGGCATACGGCTGGAGGTCATAGACCAGGTGGTCGCCGCCCGGCGGGCCGGCGCGCCGGTGGCCGCGATCCGCATCATCCGCCAGGGCCGCGGCATCGCGGCCATGGAGGCGATCCGCGTCCAGCTGGCCCAGATCGACGCCACGGAGCGCCAGCTGGAGACCGAGCGGATCGATCGGGCCCGCACCATCCGGGTAGGGGTGATCGGAGCGCTGGCCCTGTTCGCCGTGCTGCTGGCCGCCGTGGTGGTGCGCACCCTGCGCGAGATCGACCTGGACCGCGAGGCCGAGGCCGACGCCGCCGAGCGCCTGCGCGACCTGCTCGCCGACCGCACGCTGCTGATCGACGAGGTGAACCACCGGGTGAAGAACTCCCTGCAGCAGATCGCCAGCGTCGTGCGGCTGCAGTCGCGGGCCTCGCCTCACGCCGACACCCGCGAGGCCCTGGAGAAGACCCTGGACCGGATCATGGCGGTGGGCCGGGTGCATGAGCAGCTCTACCGCTCCGGCGAGATGCTGGGCGATTTCGACGCCGGCCTCTATGCTGAGACCCTGTCGCGGGAGCTGGTGGCGTCGTTGGGCCGTGAAGAGGTCACCCTGGAGACCCAGGTGATCAGCGCCAAGCTGGACGTCCGCCAGGCGACGCCCCTGGCGCTGATCCTCAACGAGCTGATCACCAACGCCCTGAAATATGGCTGTCCGCCGGGCCGGCCCTGCAAGATTAGGGTGACGCTTGGAACCGAGGAGGGCGCCTATCGCTTAAGCGTGTCGGACGACGGACAGGGTCTGCCGCCGAATTTCGATCCGAGACGGGGCAAGAGCCTGGGCATGAGGGCCATCGACGCCCTGACCCGGCAATTGCAGGGCCGGTTCATCATCGAGACGGCGGAGGTCGGCGCGCATTTCGCGCTCGTCTTTCCACGGAGTTTGGCATGACGATGCGCATCATGGTGGTTGAGGACGACGCGCTCATCGCCTTGGACATGGTGGGACTGCTCGAGGAGCTGGGTCACGAGGTGGTCGCCGAGGCGGCCGACGCCAACACCGCCTGGAGCCGCGCCGAGACCAGCCGGCCGGATCTGGCCCTGGTCGATATCCGCCTGGCCCGCAATACCGATGGGGGCAAGCTGGCCCTGAGACTCTACGACCAGCTGGGCATCCGCTCGCTGTTCATCTCCGGATCGATCACCGAGGATTTCCGCCGCGACATGGCCCGGGTGAAGCCCGTGGGCTTCCTCGGCAAGCCGGTGACCCGCCGCACCCTGGGCGAAGCGCTGAAGGCCACCTAGAGGATCAGCTCCATCCAGACGTCGGCGCGGGCGTAGGGCGTCTCGCGCGGCGGCAGGTGGACGAAGCCCATCGCCTCATAGAGGCCGAGCGCCGGAGCCAGGCTGGAATTGGTCTCCAGATAGAGCCTGGGCGCGCCCAGCGCCCGGGCCCGGTCGATGCAGGCCGCCATCAGCAGCCGGCCCAGGCCGGTTCCCCGCGCAGCCTCGCTCACCGTCATCTTCGCCACCTCGAAGCCACCGTCCGGAAGGGCGATCAAGGCTGCGCAGCCGATCGCCTCGCCCCCGGCCTCAGCCTCGGCCATGAAGATATGGCCGCCGTGATCGAGGATCTTGGCCTTGGGATGGTCCAGCACCTCGCGATCCTTGGGCTCGATCTTGAACAGCTGGGTGATCCAGGCCTCGTTCAGCTGCTTCCAGGCTTGCGCGTGGCGGGGTTCGAAATTGACGATCTGCATGGTTCGATTCTGCCCCGGACCCTGTGCTAGGCAAGAGCCATGGTTCATCCCGTCTTCGCAAACCTGCCCACCACCGTCTTCGAGGAGATGTCGGGCCTCGCCCGGGAGCTGGGCGCCATAAATCTGGGCCAGGGCTTCCCCGACGACCCGGGTCCGCTGGATATCCGCCAGCGGGCCGCCGACCTGGTGCTGAACGGCTACAACCAGTACCCGCCCATGGCCGGCCTGCCGGAGCTGCGCGAGGCGGTGGCGGGCCACTATGGCCGGACCCAGGGCCTGGATCTCGACTGGAAGACCGAGGTCACCATCACGTCGGGCGCCACCGAGGCCCTGGCCGCGACCTTCCTGGCCCTGATCGAGCCGGGCGACGAGGTGGTGGTGTTCCAGCCGGTCTATGACGCCTATCTGCCGCTGATCCGCCGGGCCGGCGGCATTCCCCGGCTGGTGCGGCTGGAGCCGCCGCACTGGCGGTTCGACCGGGCCATGCTTGAGGCGGCCTTCACTGACAAGACCCGGCTGGTGGTGCTGAACAACCCGCTCAACCCGGCCGGGACCGTGGCGTCGGCGCAGGACCTTGCGCTGCTGGCCGAGGTCTGCGTGGCTCACGACGTGATCGCCGTCTGCGACGAGGTCTGGGAGCAGGTGGTGTTCGACGGCCTCGTCCACACGCCCTTGATGGTCCTGCCCGGCATGCGCGAGCGCACGGTCAAGATCGGCTCGGCCGGAAAGATGTTCGGCCTGACCGGCTGGAAGGTCGGCTTCCTGATCGCGGCGCCGGCGCTGAGCCACGCGCTCGCCCGGGCCCACCAGTTCCTGACCTTCACCACCCCGCCCAATCTGCAGGGCGCGGTGGCCTATGGCCTGGACAATCCCGGCCCGTGGTTCAGCGCCATGCCGGCCGACCTGCAGCGGTCCCGCGACCGGCTGGCCGAGGGGTTGCGACGCGAGGGTTTCTCCGTCCTGCCGTCGTCGGGGACCTATTTCATCAATATCGACCTGCCGGCCTCGGGGATTCTCGAGTCCGACCGGGCCTTCTGCCTGCGGGCGGTGAAGGAGGCCGGCGTGGCGACGATCCCGGTCTCAGCCCTCTATGAGGACACGCCGGTCACCACCATCCTGCGACTGTGCTTCGCCAAGCGCGACGCCACCCTGGACGCCGGGATCGAACGCCTGGCCCAGGCCCGGAGGCTGTCTCAGGCGGCCGGCGGGTAGCGGCCCGGCGTCACCCCGAACTGGCGGCGGAAGGCGGTGATGAAGGCGGAAACGCTCTCATAGCCACAGCCCAGGGCCGCATCCGTGACCGTGGCGCCGGCCGCCAGGGCCGCCGCGGCATGGATCATCCGGGCCTTTTGCCGCCAGTCTTCCAGCGACAGGCCGGTCTCGCGCGGGAAGACCCGCTGCAGGGTGCGCAGCGAGGCGCCGGCGGCGCGGGCCAGGTCCGGCAGGCTGGTCCTGGCCTCCACCTGCGCCTGGATCTGTTCGGCCAGGGCCAGGGCGCGGGGATCGCGCGGCAGGGGCAGGGCCAGGTCCTCGCGCGGGGCCAGGGCGATCTGGTCGACCAGCACCTGGGCCAGCCGGGCCTGGGCCGGGACGCCGGGTCCCAGCATGCCCAGGGACAGCGCATGCAGGATCAGCTCGCGCAGCAGCGGCCTGACCGCCAGCACCACGGCCTCCACCGGCAGATCGCCGCCGATCTCGGGCGCGACATAGATCGTGCGCAGGGCCACGGCGCCCTTCATGCGGAGGCTGTGGGGCCGGTGCGGCGGCAGCCAGACCGCGCGGGTGGCTGGCGACAGCCAGACCCGGGCCTCGGTCGCCACCCGCATCACCCCGGAAATCCCATAGGCGAGCTGGCCCCAGGGATGATCGTGGGCGGCGATGGTGAAGCCGTCGGGATAGGTCGAGGCCAGGGATCGGATCAGGAACCCGTCGCCGGCTTCGCTCAAGCCCCGCCGCCTTCCTCGAACACGCCGGGATCGTACTGCATGGCGCCCAGGACATTGCCCTCGGTGTCCTCGAAATAGATCAGGTCGCCGACCCCCTCGATCCGCACGCGGGGCATGATGATCCGCCCGCCCTGGGCCTCGACGGCCGCGATGGTGGCGGCCAGGTCCGCGACCCCGAAGCTGGTCTCCAGGGCGTTGGTGCGCTGGCCGGCTATCAGCTCACGCCGGCCCTGCAACGCGCCCAGGAAGCCGTCGCCGGCGCTGCGGGTCTGGTAGAAGCCGGGCGGCCCCCAGGGGGTGAAGGTCCAGCCCAGCACGGTCTCGTAGAAGCGCTTGGCGCGCGGCACGTCATCGGCGTTGATCGCGAAGTGGCGGAACCTGGCCGGCATGGGGTCTCTCCAGATTATCAGGAGAGACCAGCATGACTCCAAACCCCGTGGCGCGCTTGCGACGTCGTGACAAAAACTATCGCGCGCGCGCCAGGTCGGTAAGCGACCTCAGCTGGTCGAGCCGCCGTCGATGACCACGGTCTGGCCGGTCATCCAGGACCCGGCCTTGGAGGACAGGAACACCGCCGCGCCCGCGATGTCGTCAGGCTCGCCCAGGCGGCGCAGCGGGGTGCCGGAGCTGGCGCGACGTTCGCCTTCCGGCGTGTCCCACAGGGCCTTGGCGAAGTCGGTCTTGACCAGGCCCGGCGCGATGCAATTGACCCGGATATTGTCGGGGCTGAGCTCCTGGGCGAGGTTGCGGGCCAGCTGCATGTCGGCGGCCTTGGAGATGGCGTAGGCGCCGATCACCGAGGTGCCGCGCAGGCCGCCGATCGAGGAAATGATCACGATCGCCCCGTCCTTGCGCTCGCGCATCTCCGGCGCGACCATCTGGATCAGCCAGTTGTTGGCGATGATGTTGTTCTCGAGGATCTTGCGGAACTGGTCGTCATTGATGCCGCTCATCGGCCCGTAATAGGGATTGGAGGCGGCGTTGCAGACCACGATATCGACCTTGCCAAAGGCCTTGCGCGTCTCGTCGACCAGGTTCTGCAGATCGTCCTTGGACGAGATATTGGCCGGGACCGCGATGGCCGCGCCCGGATGGGCGGCGTTGATGGCGGCGGCGACCTCGTCACAGGGACCGGCCTTGCGCGACGAGATGACGACCTGGGCGCCATGCTCGGCCATGCGTTCGGCTATGGCCTTGCCAATGCCCTTGGTGGAGCCGGTGATGATGGCGACCTTGCCGGTCAGATCGAACAATTGGCCCATGATCGCGGCCTCCCCCTAAAACGTATGTTTGAATTCCTTGCGCGGCATTTGCCTTGCCGGCGGACGCAAGGTCAAGCGCTTCGACGGGGGGTCAGGCGGTCAGCCGAAGCTCGGGGCTGGAGAGCAGGGCCTCGATCCGATCGGCGGCCGCAGCGGCGCCGTGCTCGCGCGACAGCCGCCGCGAAAGCTCCTCGGCGCGGGCCGTGTAGCTGCCGTCCAGCAGGCTGGTCAGCTCTCGCTCCGCGGCCGCCGGCCGCCAGGCCCGGTCCGACAGGGATCGACCGGCGCCCAGCCGCACGACCCGGGCGGCGTTGTCCGGCTGGTCGGCGAAGAACGGGACCACCAGCTGCGGCTTGCCGGCCCGCAGGGCCTGGGCGGTGGTGCCGACCCCGCCGTGATGGACCACGGCGCAGGCCCGGGGGAACAGCAGGGAATGGGGGGCGTATTCGGTGATCAGCACGCCCTCGCCGCGCGGCAGGCGACGCGCGGCGTCGGGACCGACCAGCAGCACGGCGCGGCGGCCCAGGCGGCGAGCGACGGTCAGGGCGACCTCGTAGAACCGTCCAGGCTCCAGGGTGAGCGCCGAGCCCAGGGTGAAGACCAGGGGCGGCGGCCCGGCTTCCAGGAAGGCCGCCAGATCGTCCGGCAGGCGCTCGGCGGCGCCGCGGCGCCGGTCATAGAAGCAGAAGCCGGTCATGGCGCAGTCGGGCGGAAAGTCCGGCTGCATCGACCCGAACACCGGCGAATAGAGCGCCAAGGTCCCGAACGGCGAGAACTGGCCCTCGAACAGCGGATTGGCGCTGCGCGGCAGGCCGAGCCGGGTGCGCATCTGCTGGAACTTGCCGGTCCAGGAGGCGGTGGCCAGGCGCAGGACCCGGGCCAGGGCGGCGTCCGAGCGGGCGCCGGTCATCTGGCGCAGGGCCTTAAGCGGCGGCAGGGTCGAGAGAATCGGCGGGTCATAGGCCGACATGAAGGTGAAGGGGGCCAGGGCCGTCGACAGCCAGGGCGCGCCGCGCTTCTCGGCCGCCAGCCGGGCGGCGAAGGCCGAGGTGTGGGTGACCACCAGATCCGCGCCGGCCGTCGCCTCCATCATGTCGTCGAAGGCGCGGCGCAGGAACGGCATGGCGATCCGGCGGACGGCGAACTCCAGGCCGCTGGAGCCGTGGGTGGCGCGCTGGACGATCTCTGGCGCGTCGAGCCCCAGCTCGCGGCGCACATCGTCGACGCCTGGGCGAACCAGGTGGAAGGCCAGGCCCTCCGCCGCGATGGCCGGCTGGAATTCATGCTGGGTGGCGATGATCGGCTGATGACCCCGGGCGCGCAGCTCCAGGGCGATCGCGATGAACGGGTTGAGGTCGCCAGCCGTCCCTGCCGTGGCCAGGACGATCCTTCTCCCCATGGACCCGCTCCATCCTGCAACGGCGCTCGCCGCCGCGTTCCGACCGCCGAGCGATCCGTCGACCCCCAAAATATGAGGTCGCTTCATCACGTGGTGTCCAGGACACTCGCGGCAGGATTTAGGCGTGCATCCTTGACCTGCGTCAACCCACGTCCGAGGTGAGGGCCAGAACGGGCGCCGCCGCAGCGCGGCGCCCAGAGGGCCGAATGACCAGACCACCGAAAGCCCTGATCAACGCCGCCATCTCCGGACTGCTGCTGGCGGCGGCGGCCTATGTGCTGTGGCGGGAACTGCACCACACCTCCACCGCCGAGATCGCCGCCGCCGCGCGCGCCTGGAGCCCCGGCCGCCTGGCCGTGGCCGCCGCCCTGTCCCTGGCCGGCTATCTGCTGCTTGGGATCAATGAGCAGATCGCCCTGCGCTGGTCCGGCTCGAACATCGGCTGGATCCCGGGGGTCGGAGGCTCCTTCGTCTCCCATGCGCTCGCCAACAATCTCGGCATGACCATCTTCGTGGGCGGCGCCATTCGGGCCGGGGTCTATGCGCGCCATGGAGTCACCGTGGCCCAGTCGGCGGTGGTCACGGTCTATGGGGCGATGTCCTTCGGCCTGGGCCTGGCGGCCCTGTCCGGCCTGAGTTTCCTGCTGGCCCCGGCCGCGGCCTTCCAGACCCTGGGCGCGCCGGTGGGCCTGATGCGGGTGACCGGCGCCCTGCTGGCGGCCGCGCCCCTGGCCTATCTGGCCGCCTGCGCCCTGATCCGGCGCCAGGTGACCCTACTGGGCCAGCAGGTCGCCCTGCCGCCCCTGTGGCTGGGCCTGGTGCAGTTCGGCTTCGGCCTGGGCGACGTGGTGCTGTCGGCGGCCCTGATGTGGCTGCTGATCCCCGGACACGGCCTGGGCTTCGCCACCTTCTCGGGCGGCTATCTGACCGCCATGTCGGCGGGGCTGTTCTCCGGGGTGCCCGGCGGGCTGGGGGTGTTCGAAGGCGCCCTGGTCGCCCTGCTGCCCCAGCTGCCGCGCCCGGCCCTGGCGGCCGGAATGCTGGGCTATCGTCTGTTCTACTATCTGCTGCCCTTGGGGATCTCGGCCGTGGCCCTGGCCGGCGACGCGCTCATGGCGCGGCGGCAAGCTCCGCCTGCAGCCAGCTGACGAAGTCCGCCGCCTGGGGCGTGAGCGGCCCTGCGCCGGCCGGGATTGCGGCCAGGCCTTGCGGGAAAGACTGGAAGCCCAGCGGCGCGCTCAGCCGACCGACCGCAAGATCATCCTGCGCCATCCGCCGCTCGACCAGGGCCACCCCCACGCCCGCCAGGGCGGCCTCCAGGCACAGGTGGGTGTGGGGAAAGCTGCGCTCCTCGGTCCAGGCGACGCCGATCCCGGCCAGCCGCCCCCACTGGTCCCAGGCGCTGGTGGTGAAGTCGTGGCCGATGCGACAGGGCAGCCGCAGGACGCCGCCCTCCGGGTCCGACCAGGGATAGTCCGGCGCGCAGACCGGGCCAAAGGCGGCCTCGGCCAGAGGCATGGCGCGGGCCTGGTCCGGGCGCGGAAATCCGTCCCGATCCCAGGCGATCACCAGATCGGCGCCCTGGCGGCGCATCTCTCCGGCCGAGGTCATGGACAGCCGGACCTTCACCTTGGGATGGGCCCGGTAGAAGCCGGCCAGGCGCGGCGCCAGCCAGCGCACGGCGAAGGTGGCGCTGCAGGCCACATGCAGGCTGGGACCCTGGGCGTCATCGGCGAGCCGGGTCCAGCCGCGCTCCAACCCGTCCAGCGCCTCGGCGACCGTCGCCAGCAGGGCCTCGCCGCGCGAGGTCAGCCGCAGCCCGGTTCCCGCCTTGTCGAACAGGGGCGCCCCCAGGTGGTCCTGCAGGCTGCGGACATGGCGGCTGACGGCGCCGTGGGTGCGACCCAGTTCCTCGGCCGCGCGGGTGACCGAGCCCAGGCGAGCGGCCGCCTCGAAGGCGCGCAGGGCCGAGAGCGGCGGCAGGCGACGAACCACGGCGAACCTTTCGTGAGTTCTATTCACGATCTATCGCACCCGAATTCCATTTTTCAAAATGATCTGAAGCGGCACTCTTGGGCGAAACCGTGAATGAGGATCACTGTTCATGACCCGCCTGACCACTCTCGAAGCCCTGGAGGCGATCTATGGCCAGACCAACGCCGCCTCGACGGTGAAGGAGCTGGACTGCCTGAATGGCCCCTATCGCGCCTATGTGGAGGCCTCGCCGTTCTGCGCCCTGGCCACGGTCGGACCGGAGGGGCTGGACTGTTCGCCGCGCGGCGACGCGGGCGGCGTGGTGCGGATCGCCGACGACCGAACCCTGATGATGCCCGACCGGCGGGGCAACAATCGCTGCGATTCGCTACGCAATATCGTGCGGGACCCCCGCGTGGCCCTGATGTTCATGATCCCGGGTTCGAACACCACGCTCCGGGTCAATGGCCGGGCGGTCATCGAGACCGATCCCGCCCTGCTGGACAGCTTCCGGATGGAGGGTAAGCCGCCGCGCTCCGTGGTCGTCATCACCATAGACACGGTGTTTTTCCAGTGCGCGCGGGCGCTGATGCGCGGACGGGTCTGGGACCCGGAGACCTTCGTCGAGCCCGCCAGCCTGCCGTCGGCCGGCCAGATGCTGGCCGCCGCCAGCGCAGGCGCCGTCGGCGGCGAGGCCTATGATCGCGAATGGCCGGAGCGGGCCAGGGCCTCGATGTGGTGAGGCCCTGGCCGCGCTGTCATGCCGAGTGGGTGCTGTCGGGCAGGCCCAGGATGCGCTTGGAGATGATGTTGTTCTGGATCTCCACCGAGCCGCCATAGATCGACATGGCCTTGCCGCCGAGCCAGCTGCGCACGGCCTCGATCTCGTCCTTGGAGAAGCTCGCGCCGTCCCAGCCGAGACCCTGTCCGCCCATGATCTCCAGGGTCAGTTCGGCGCGGGTCTGGGCGACATTGGTGGCGGAATTCTTCAGCACCGAGGCGGCGTTGGTGGCGCCCGAGGCGCCCTTGGACTCCGCCACGGCGCGGGCCAGGGTCAGGCCGTGGACCTTGGCGTCCATCAGGTGGCGGGTGAGCCGGGTGCGCAGGTCGGCATCGGCCAGGCGGCCCTGCGCGTCCTCGCCGACATAGCGCTTGGCGATGTCCTGCAGGGGCGTGGCGCGGGCGCCGGAGGGGGCGCCGGTCTGGCTGGCGCGCTCGTGCTGCAGCAGGCGCTTGCCGACCGTCCAACCCCGGTTCAGTTCGCCCAGCAGGGCGTCCTTTTCGGCGCGGGCGTCGGTGAAGAAGGTCTCGCAGAACGGCGAGGCCCCGGCGATCAGGGCGATGGGCCGGGGATCGATCGCGGCCTGGTTCATGTCGATCAGCATGAAGGAGATGCCGTCGTGCTTCTTGGCGGAGAAGTCGGTGCGGACCAGGGCGCCGCACCACTGCGACCACTGGGCGCCGCTGGTCCAGGTCTTCTGGCCGTTGATCTTCCAGTGATCGCCGGCGTCCTCCGCCTTCATCTGCAGGGAGGCGAGGTCGGATCCGGCATTGGGCTCCGAATAGCCGACGCACCAGCGGATATCGCCGCGCACGATCGGCGGGATGTGCTTCTTCTTCTGCTCTTCGGTTCCGTAGTCGAGGATGGTCGGGCCGATCATGGTCACGCCCATGCCGAAGGTCAGCGGGTTGAAGGCGCCAGCCTTGGCCATTTCCTGCTGCAGGACGCGGGCCTGGGCCGGTGAAAGTCCGCCGCCGCCATATTCCGCCGGCCAGGTGGGGGTGCCCCAGCCCTTGGCGCCGATCCGCTGCTTCCAGGCCAGCAGGTCGCCGTCCGGCTTCAGGCCTTCCATCATCGCCATGGCCAGCGCGGCCTTG
Organism: Phenylobacterium aquaticum; assembly: GCF_947378715.1. Classification (GTDB taxonomy): domain Bacteria; phylum Pseudomonadota; class Alphaproteobacteria; order Caulobacterales; family Caulobacteraceae; genus Phenylobacterium; species Phenylobacterium aquaticum_A. Next base: position 9,447 of record NZ_CANCLE010000022.1, on the reverse strand, counting down.
CCCTTCAGGGCGGCCGGGAAGTTCTCCTCCAGCCAGGTGCGCGCCTCGGCGCGGAAGTCCTCAAGTTCGAGGTCGCCTCCGAAATCGGCCATGGTGATGTCTCCCGTCAGAACCGTGATCTCTTGGGCCCCACCTTAGGCTTCGCGGCGGCTGGAACAAGATTCACCCAAGGTAAGCTCGGCGCACGCGGCGTTGACTCCCCGGCGTCGCTGATGTTTGGGTGGCGGCGATGAACCTCCGCGCCCAATATTCCTATTGGTACTTTAGCTTTCCGATGCCGCTGGCGGAGGAAGGGGTTCGTTTGACGTGAAGACGTCCTGAACAGACACCCACCCAGCCGCCAGCGTTCCTGGCGGCTTTTTTATTGGCCGCCGGCGCTGGCTCTTCTCCACGAAGGAAGCCCGCCATGCCCGCCACCACCGACGATCTTCGCATCCGCACCTTGCGGGAACTCAGTCCGCCCGCCGAGGTGATAGCCGAGATCGTGCGCACGCCTGCCGCCAGCGTCACCGTCCAGGCCGCCCGCCACGCCGTCCACCGCATCCTCACCGGCGAGGACGACCGCCTGGTCGTGGTGATCGGTCCCTGCTCGATCCACGATCCCCACGCGGCGCTGGAATACGCCCGGCTGGTCGCCGAGGCGCGGGCCCGGCTGGGCGGCGACCTGGAGATCCTGATGCGGGTCTATTTCGAGAAGCCCAGGACCACGGTGGGGTGGAAGGGGCTGATCAACGACCCCTATCTGGACGGCAGCTTCCGGATCGAGGAGGGCCTGCGGATGGCGCGCGGCCTGCTGCTCGAGGTCAATGACATGGGCGTGCCGGCGGCCTGCGAGTTCCTGGACGTGATTACGCCGCAATATATCGCCGACCTGGTGGGCTGGGGCGCGATCGGGGCCAGGACCACGGAGAGCCAGATCCATCGCGAACTGGCGTCGGGCCTGTCCTGCCCGGTGGGTTTCAAGAACGGCACGGACGGCAATATCCGCATCGCCATCGACGCCATCAAGGCCGCCAGCCAGCCGCACCATTTCCTAGCCGTGACCAAGGAGGGCCGGTCGGCGGTCGCGGCGACCAGCGGCAATGGCGACTGCCACGTGGTGCTGCGCGGCGGGCGGGCCCCGAACTATGACGCCCTCAATGTCGCCGCCGCCTGCGGCGAGATCGCCGCCCAGGGGCTGAAGCCAATGGTGATGGTCGACGCCAGCCACGCCAACAGCTCCAAGAACCCGGAGAACCAGCCCAAGGTGCTGGAGGACGTGGCGACCCAGGTGGCCGGGGGCGATGTCCGGATCATCGGCGTGATGGTCGAGAGCCATCTGGTCGCCGGTCGCCAGGATCTCAGCCCCGGCAAGGCCCTGACCTATGGCCAGTCCATCACCGATGGCTGCATCGACTGGCCGACCTCGCTGAAGGCGTTGGACGGCCTGGCCAGGGCGGTGCGGGCGCGGCGGGGCCTGCGGATCGCGGGCGCAGCGGCCAGCCTGGCGACGGCGGAGGCCTGAACCTCGACCAGGCGGCTGGTTCCTGTGCTCAGGCGCAGAGCGGCCAGCCGCCCATGTCCAGGTGCAGATGGTCGGCGTGCTCCTTGTTGTAGTCGGGCGAGAGCACGGTGATGAACACGTGGCAGCCGCCGTCCCGAACCCGGCGCAGGAACTGGCCCTTTGGCCCGGGATCGGCCCAGTCATGGGCCACGGTGACCTGTCCGCCATCGGCCAGGCGGAAGCCGGCCAGGTCCAGGGCGTTGGCCGTGGCGTGCTCGCTCAAGGGCCCCTCGGGGCGGCCATAGATCCTGCGACAGGCGTAGCTGCCATAGTGGTCCAGCCCCACCACGCCCTGTCCCAGGATCTCGAACGCGGCGGGCTGCACCACCTGGCGCTCCCAGATGGAGACGGCGAGCGCCTCCTTGCAGGTCATGGGGGCGTCCAGCGGATGCAGGGGCGCCATGCCGGCGGTGATCTGCAACGCCCCGTCCAGTTGGCAGGCGCTGGCGGTCTGGCGGACCGGCACGGCGGTGAACACCACCCCGCCCTGGCTCAGCACCTGGCGGCAGGCGATCGGGTCCGCGCCGGTGCGCGCGGCCTTGGCGCGGGTGGCCGCCCCGACCGGATCGATGACGCTGAGCGGTTTCCAGATCAGGTGCTGGGGCCCGAGGGTCCGGTCGGCGACCAGCGCCATGACCGCGACCAGAATCCACAGCAGCACCAGCCCCACCAACCGCGCCAACAGGGTCTGGCGCCGCGCATGGTGTTCGATCCGGGGATGGTGCGGAACGCGATAGGCCATATGAGCTCAACGGCTGGCTATTGTCGGCGCCACCCTAGCATGGGCGGGCCCGATCCGGCCGCCCGGGGGCCGAGCCGCCACCATTTGGCGCAGGAATAAGCATCGGGCGTCGACAACTTGAAAAGGATCATCCAGTACAACCCCCGCCTCATCAGGACGGCGGCCTGGGCCCCCTTGCGGATGCAAGCGGCGCACATCAGGTTCCGTAAGACGACGACACGGAGTGACGACACCATGCGCGACTGGCGGCTGGACGACGAAGAAGAGGGCGAAGGCGCCGACAAGCCTGACATGCCGATGACGGCGGGGCCGGTGCAAAACGCGCTCTTCAAGTCGCGCACAGTGCTGATCTTTGGCGAGATCAACATGCGCCTGGCCGAGCGGGTCACCGCTCAGCTGCTGGCGCTGGCGGCGAAGTCCGAGGACGATATCCGGGTGATCATCAACTCCCCCGGCGGCCACGTGGAAAGCGGCGACACCATCCACGACATGATCCGCTTCTGCGGGCCGAAGGTGAAGATGATCGGCACCGGCTGGGTGGCCAGCGCCGGGGCGCATATCTATCTGGGCGCGGCCAAGGAAAATCGCGTCTGCCTGCCCAACACCCGCTTCCTGCTGCACCAGCCCTCGGGCGGCGTGCGCGGCCAGGCCTCGGACATCCAGATCGAGGCTGAGGAGATCGTGAAGATGCGCGAGCGCGTCAACCGCATGATCGCCAAGGAAACCGGGCAGCCCTACGAGAAGATCGTCAAGGACACCCAACGCAACTTCTGGATCGGGGCCGAGGACGCCGTGGCCTATGGCCTGGCCTCCCGGGTCATCAACCGCGCCGAGGAAGCCTAAGCGATGGCGACCGCGCCTTGGTGGAAAGGCGCGGTCGTCTATCACATCTATGTCCGCAGCTTCTTTGACGCGGACGGCGACGGCCATGGCGACCTGGCCGGGGTCGCCGCCAAGCTGGACTACATCGAAAGCCTGGGCGTCGACGCCATCTGGCTGTCGCCCATCCACCCCTCCCCCAACCGCGACTGGGGCTATGACGTCTCCGACTATGAGGGCGTCCATGCCGACTACGGGACGCTGGACGACCTGACCGCCCTGGTCGACGCCGCCCACGGGCGCGGCATCAAGGTCATGCTGGACGAGGTCCTGGCCCACACCTCCGACGAGCACGCCTGGTTCGCGCAGAGCCGCGATGGCGGTCCCGACGGTCCCAAGGCCGACTGGTATGTCTGGGCCGATCCGGCCGTCGACGGCACGGCGCCCAACAACTGGCTCAGCGTGTTCGGCGGCCCGGCCTGGGCCTATCAGCCGGCGCGGCGCCAGCACTATCACCACAAGTTCCTGCGCCAGCAGCCCAAGCTGTCCTGGATCAACCCGGACGCCAAGGAAGCGGCGATCTCGGTGCTGGATTTCTGGCTGGCCAAGGGGATCGACGGCTTCCGCCTCGACGTGGCCGGCACCTTCCTGCACGACGCGGCCCTGACGCCAAACCCGGCCGTCCCGGCGGCGGAGCGCACCCGTCATCACTGGGCCCACGCCTCGGAGATGCAGCGCCATCTCAACGATTCCAACCTGCCGGAAAACATCCCGCTGCTGGACGAGATCCGTCGCCGCGTGGACGCCCACAGCGGCCGGAATGGCGGCGATCGCTTCGTGTTCGGCGAGTTCTCCGAGGAGGAGGAACGCTGCGGCGCCTATTGCACGCCGGACGACGGGCTGCACTCGGCCTACACCTTCGTGCTGCTGCACGCCCGCAGGCTGGGCGCCAAGGTGTTCCGCGAACACTTCGAAACCCTGGCCCGCCACCCCGGCCACTGGCCCTGCATCTCGTTCTGCAATCACGACATTCCACGCACCGCCACCCGGTTTGGCGGCGGCGACGCGGTGGCGCGGCTGATGTTCGCCCTGTTGCTGACGCTCAAAGGCACCACGCTGATCTATCAGGGCGAGGAACTCGGCCTGCCCGAGGCCCAGAGCCTGACCCGGGAAGAGATCCGCGATCCGGTCGGCGACCTCTATTGGCCGATCTCCAAGGGCCGCGACGGCTCGCGCACCCCCATGCCCTGGGCGCCGGGCGCCCATCTCGGCTTCTCGCCCGCCAAGCCCTGGCTGCCCTCGGCCCCGGAACACGCCGAGCTGACCGTGGCGGCGCAAGAGGCCGACGCCGGCTCCATGCTGGCCTTCAGCCGCGCCATGATCGCCCTGCGGCGCGGCTCGGCGGCCCTGACCCGCGGCGAGATCGGCATGGTCGAGGCGCCCGAACCGATCCTGGCCTTCACCCGGACCGAGGGCGACGAGACGGTGCTCTGCGTCTTCAACATGAGCGGCGAGGCCCAGAGCTTCGAGGATTCGCGGCTCGCGGCCGCCCGCGTGCTGGCGCCAGGCGCCGGCATCGCCAGTCTTGACGGCGGCCGGCTGGCGTTGGGCCCGCATGCCGTGAGACTCTTCCGCCTCGGCTAAGCTCCCTCGCCGAGGATTTAAGTCTTCGGCTTCAGCGGCTACAACGGACCCCATGCCCGACGGAAACGCCAAGCCCGCCCGCGCCGGCGCCGACACCAAGTTCGGCCAGGGGTTCCTGCGCGACATCTGGTATTTCGCGGCGCTCTCGGCCGAGCTGAAGCCCGGCAAGCTGCAGCGCTATGAGATTCTCGGCGAGCCCGTGCTGCTGGGCCGTGACCGCAAGGGTCAGGTCTATGCGGTGAAGGACATCTGCCCGCACCGCGCCGCGCCGCTGTCGGCCGGCCGGCTGGTGGAGGAGGCCGACGGCCGGCCCAGCATCGAATGCCCCTATCACGGCTGGCGGTTCGGCACGGACGGCGCCTGCACCGCCATCCCGTCACTGGTCGCCGAGCAGGAAATGGACGTCGGCAAGGTCCGGGTCCGTCGCTATCCGGCCGCCGAGCGCCAGGGGATGGTCTGGATCTGGGTGTCCGCTGATCCCCGCTTCGCCGATGATCCGCCGCAGCCGCCGCCGACCTTCGAAGGCGTGGTGGGCGGCGCGCCGAAGTTCGTCGACCGCATGGATTTCGACGCCCACATGGACCACGCCGTCGTGGGGCTGATGGACCCGACCCACGCGCCCTATGTCCACGGCCAGTGGTGGTCGCGCAAGGCCAAGGGCCAGCACGACAAGGCCAAGGCCTTCGCCCCCTCCGAGCTGGGCTTCGTGATGACCCGCCATCCGCCGTCGAAGAGCAATCGGCTCTATCGGCTGCTGGGCGGCGATCCCCAGACCGAGATCACCTTCCGCCTGCCGGGGCTGCGCTGGGAGCATGTGCTGGTGGGTCGCCGCCAGGTCCTGGCGCTCACCTGCCTGACGCCGGTCAGCGAGACCCGCACCCGCATCACCCAGATCGTCTGGACCGACCACTGGGCGGCGTCGCTGCTGCGGCCCTGGTTCAAGCACATGATCCGGGTGTTCCTGCACCAGGACGGCGACATGGTGAACCTGCAGAACGAGGGACTGAAATACGACCCGGGCCTGCTGTGGATCGACGACGCCGACCGTCAGGCCAAGTGGTACCAGCAGCTCAAGCGCGAATGGATCGCCAGCCGCCGAGACGACCGGGAGTTCGTCAATCCGGTCGAGGCCGCCACCCTACGCTGGCGCAGCTAAGCAGCTAGTAGGACGCGCGGGCCTGGTTCGGCCGGACCGGCGCCTGGGGCGCGACCGCGGCGACCGGGGCGGGCGCCGGCGCGCCCGGCGCGGCGCCGGCCAGTTTCAGATCGTCGATGCTGATCGGGCTGAACCCCTTGGTGGCGTCCCAGTCGAGCCGGCCGCCGAGCGCGGTGACGGTGGACACCGGCTCCAGCTTGGGAAGGTCCATGCGGGTCATGGCCTGGTGAGTCAGCTTCACATAGGCGATCGGATGCTGTTCGGTGTCCTTGCCGCCAGGAACCGGCAGCTGGCAACGGGTGACCACCTCGACCGCATCGACACCGACGGCCGACAGCACCTCCACCCCGATCCGCAGGCTGATCGAGCAGACATTGGTCAGGTGCATTTCCTGGATATTGGTCTTGGGCATGGCGACATAGGCCGCCCGGCCGCCGGGCTGGACGACGCAGGCCTCGTCCGGGAGGGCGTCCAGTTCCAGGGCGTCGATATAGACGATGAACCGGCCGGGAACCGGCTGGGACAGGGCGAAACCCTCCAGCGCCGGGCGCAGGGCCGCGAAATCGAGATTGGCCCGCAGGGTCGATTCGATGGCGGTGAGGTCGAGAGCCAGCACGCCTGCGGCGACGGTGACGTCGGTATTGTGCGCCTCGGCGGCGCGCTTGCCCTGTTCATAGAGTTCGAGATCGGCCTTGGCCGCGGCCAGGACCCGGGCGACCAGAGCGCGCCGGCGGTCCTTTTCCATCTTGAACAGGGCGTCGATGACGCCGGGCTGATAGTTCTGCAGAGCGCGGCGGGCGACCCGCTCCTTGTCATTGGTGCGGGGCATCGGCTCGACCAGGCCGCGCCGAGCGACTTCGCTCCAGTCCTTGCGGACATATTTCACGCAGTGGGCCCGGGTGAGCTTTTCGAGCAGGTCATCAAATCGGGTCGCCGCCTCGGCCGAAACCTCCGGCCGCTTCTGGCGCTCGGCGAGCCGTTCCTTGCGATCGCGCTCGCGTGTCGCGCGCTTGGTGACCCGGTCGATCCGGGTCATTGTGGCGATGATGGTCTTTGCCGTTTCCTGAGCCGACATCACGCATTCCTCCGCGGCCGTTCGCCGCACCCGATTTGGGCATACCCTAAGTAACCTTGTTTTCTGACTGAGCCGTTAAAACCAATGTCTACTTTCACCTCCGACGGACTGCGCCTGGCCTATGACGACATCGTCCCGCCAGGGGGTCATGAGCGCACCATTGTCCTGATCCACGGCTTCGCCTCCAACCGCCACGAGGGCTGGCGGCGCACGGGCTGGTACGCCGCCTTCGAGCGCCGCCGCATCCGCTGCGTCGCGCTCGACCAGCGCGGCCACGGCGAAAGCGCCAAGCCCCACGCGGCCGACGCCTATCAGCGCGCCAAGCTGGCCGGCGACGTCATCGCCCTGATGGACGAGCTGGGCCTCGGGCGGGCCGACGTGTTCGGATATTCGATGGGCGCGCGCACGGCGCTGGCCACGGCCCTGGCCGCGCCGGACCGGATCAACCACCTGATCCTGGGGGGCGTGGGCGGCAAGCTGATCGGCGAACGCGCCCTGCCGGCCGGCAATCCCATGGCCGACGCCATGCGGGCGGCCGATCCGGAGACCATCACCGAGCCGATGCTGCGCAGCTTCCGCCAGTTCGCCGACGAACAGGGCGAGGACCGCGAGGCGCTGGCCGCCATGACCGGGGTGACCAATCCGCCCTTCGACACCGCCGCCATAGGGGATTTCGCCTCCCCTGCCCTGGTGGTGGCGGGCCAGAGGGATGACGGCGCCGGCGATCCGGAGGAGCTGTCGCGCCTGTTCCTGGATGGCCACGCGGTGACCGTGCCGGGGTGCGACCACTTCTCGGCCATCCCGCACGCCCTGACCAAGGCCGCCGTGTTCGACTTCCTCGACGGCTTGCTGGACGATCCCTACGCCCGCTGAACCGGTGCGATGTTTGGCCGCTGATCATGGTCCTCCCGGCCTGGCGATTTTCGCACGGGCTTAAGGGTGAGCGAACGAACGGCGTCTATGGTGACGGCTGGTTCAACCGGGACGCCCATGTCCAAGCCCCAAGCCGCGCCAGCGGCGCAGCCCAGTCTCGGTGCGCGCAGTCTGGCCCAACTCGAGGCCGCCGCCTCCACCGCCCGGGTGCTGAACCTGGTGGCGGTGGCGCGCGACTGGGGCCGGGCGCCCGGCTATCGCGACCAGCCGCTGTTCCGCAGCCGAGTGCTCAACACCGCCCTCTATGTGAAGCAGCGCCTGCCGGCCGGGCCGTCTGAGGGACCGGGCGTCACCACCCGGATCTTCCTGCCCCGCGCGACCGACGCCCTGGGTCTTGGCGGGGCGAGCCTGCGGGTCGGCGACGACGCCTGGCGCGAGCGCCTGACCGAGATCTGCGGCGGCGACAGCCCGGACCTGCAGGAGGACTTCCGGGTCCTGGGGGCCGTGAACGAACTGCCGTCCTTTGACGCCTTCCTGCTGCGCGAGCATCTGCGCCGCCGCGAGATCGAGGCGGCGGGCTGCTATGTCCCGATCTCGGCCTCGGAGCTGCAGGGCGTGCAGGGCTTTGTGATCAATGAGGTCGCCCAGCTGGTCCTGCTGGCCTTTGGCAAGGGCCAGGACCCGACCCAGACCGCCAAGCTGGTGGGGGCGATTCTCTCGGCCCAGAATGATCCCAGGCTGGAGCCGCTGCGCCGGACCTTCGGCCTCGACGAAGAGGCCTTCCGCGAGGGCGTCTTCGCCTGGAAGGCCTTCCTCTACTACAAGCGCGCCATGGCCGAGCTCCGGACCACGGTGCAGATCGCCTCGGCCGAGATCGGCCGGATGGTGCTGTTGCAGCCCTGCCCGCCGGTGATCGGCAAATATGTGGAGGCCGGCCAGGACCGGATCTGTCGGGCGCTGGCCAAGGAAACCTCCGAGGCCGCCCAGATCCTGGCGGTCTACGACACCGCCTTCCGCGACCTGACCGAGAAGGGCGATCCGCGCGGCTTCCGCGACTTCCTGACCGCCGCCCCCAGCCTGTTCTTCGGCCTGGGCGACCGCATGGGCGCCCTGGCCCACGCCACGGTGTTCTGGCGCCGCCGGTTCCCGATCGGGATGAAGGTCGAGGCGACCGGCCCCGAGGCCTGCCAGCTGCTCAGCGACTATGACATGGGTCTGGGCGACGCGGAGATCGAAGAGACCCCCGACGCCGCCTGACCTGTCGACCGCAGAAGCTGCTACTTCGCGAACGAGTAGGCGCCGCCCTTCTCAAGCGCCACCCGATAGGCCGGGCGCGCCTGGAAGCGGGCGACCCAGGCCTTGATGTTCGGATAGGCGTCGAGCCGGCCGAAGGCGCCCAGGACCTCTCCCACGAACGACAGCTGGATATCGGCGGCCGAGAGCTCTGCGCCCATGATGTAGTCGTGGCCGGCGAGCGAGGCCTCGACATAGCCCATGTGGTTGGCGATCTCGCTTTCCAGGCGCGGATGCAGGGCGGCGCCGGCCTCGCCCAGGCGGCCGACATACATGAACAGCATCAGGGGCAGCATGGCCGA
>NZ_CANCLE010000021.1 GCF_947378715.1 Phenylobacterium aquaticum | reverse complement strand
GTCGTAATTGGCCAGCCAGTCGAGGGCGGTCTTCTCATAGTGGGCGCCGCTCCAGCGCCAGGCGTCTTCGACCTCGAACAGGTCTGGGAACTGGCGGATCAGGTCGTGGCTGGGCATCACTCCGCCGGAGAAGAAGTGCTGGCCGATCCAGTCGGCCTCGTCGTCGACCTCGAAGCGATAGGGCGTGGTCTTGTGGGTGAAGACGTGGATGAACATGCGGCCGTCCGGCTTCAGCCAGCCGCGCGCACGGGTCAGCAGGGCGCGCCAGTTGGACATGTGCTCGAACATCTCCACCGAGACGATGCGGTCATAGCCCCCCTGGGATTCGAAGTCGTTCATGTCGGCGGTGACCACCGTCAGATTGCTCAGGCCCATGGCGGCGGCCCGGGCGCGGATGAAGGCCCCCTGGCTCTTGGAATTGGACACCGAGGTGATGCGGGCCCGGGGCAGGGCGCGGGCCATCCACAGGGACAATGAGCCCCAGCCGCAGCCGAGCTCCAGGATGGTCTGGCCGTCGGCCAGGCCGGCGTGGGCGGCGGTCTCCGACAGGGCTTTCTCCTCAGCCTCGGCCAGGGTCGCGGCGCCTTCTCCATAGAGGCAGGACGAGTATTTCAGCTGCGGTCCCAGCACGGCCGCGAAGAATGCGGCGGGCAGCTCATAGTGCTGGTCATTGGCGGCCTCGGTGTGCTCGGCGATCGGGCGGGCCGCCATCTCGCGGGCGAAGGCGGCCTCGGCGCCGGCCGGGGCGTCGCGCAGATTGCGCCGCGCATTGGTGACCAGGAACTCGACGGCGGCGCGACGCACCACATCCGGCAGCGGCGCCCCTTCAAAGGCCTGGATGGCGGCGGCGACGAGCGACATGGGAGAACCTCCGGGGTGGGTAGAGGCGCCAGCCTCCGAAATCGATACGCGCCGACCCCGCTTGGGGATGCATCCGACGGTTTGGCGCGTTCGTAACTTGAGCGTTCCGGACGGCTGAGGTCCGGTCAGCCAGAGATCGATGCGCCATGACCCGCCCCGCCCCTTCCCGTCCCCGCGTCGCCGTCGTGGGCGGCGGCATCGCCGGGCTGTCCAGCGCCTGGATGCTGAGCCAGACCCGCGACGTGGTGCTGTTCGAGGCGGACGGGCGGATCGGCGGTCACGCCAACACCGTCGACGCGCCGGGGACCAAGGGTCCGGTTCCGGTCGACACCGGCTTCATCGTCTTCAACGAGGCCAATTATCCGAACTTCACCGCGCTCCTGAAGCACCTGGGCGTGGCGTCGATCGCGGCGGACATGGCGCTCAGCGTGTCGCTGGACGACGGGGCCTTCGAATATTCCTCCAACGCCATCTTCGCCCAGAAGCGCAATGTGTTCAGCGCCCGGTTCTGGAACATGCTGCGCGACGTCACCCGCTTCTATCGCACCGGGCCGAAGGACCTGGCCGAGCTCGAGGCGCCGCTGACCAGCCTCGACGACTATCTGGCCCAGAAGGGCTATTGCCAGGCGTTCCGCGACGACCACCTGCTGCCCCAGGCGGCCGCCATCTGGTCGACGCCGCTGTCCGACATCCGCGACTATCCCGCCGCCGCCCTGATCCGCTTCTTCCAGAACCACGGCATGATGACGGTGTTCGGACGCGGCCTGTGGCGCACCGTGGCCGGCGGCAGCCGGGCCTATGTCACCCCGCTGAAGGCGGCCTTCACCGGCGAGATCCGCACCGGGACCCGGATTGTCGGCATCCGCCGCGACGCGGACAGCGTCACCCTGCGCGACGCCCAGGGCCGGGTGGAGCGGTTCGACGAGGTGGTGATCGCCACCCATGGCGACCAGGCGCTCGCCCTGCTGGAGGACGCCGCGCCCCAGGAGCGGAACCTCCTCGCCGCCTTCCGCTACAGCCGCAACCACGCGGTGCTGCACACGGACCCGGCGCTCATGCCCAGACGCCGCCGGGCCTGGACCGCCTGGAACCATATCGGCAGCCGCGCCAGGCCCGCTGAGGGCTGCGTCACCTATTGGATGAACGACCTGCAGAGCCTCAAGGACGCGCCGGACCTGTTCGTCACCCTCAATCCGACCAAGGAGATTGCGCCGGAGGCGGTGGTCCATACCGACGTCTATGACCACCCGCTGTTCGACGCCGCCGCCATCGACGCCCAGAGGAGGCTCTGGTCGCTGCAGGGGGTGCGCAGGACCTGGTTCTGCGGCTCCTATTTCGGTCATGGCTTCCATGAGGACGCCCTGCAGTCCGGCCTGGCCGTGGCCGAGGCCCTGGGCGGCGTGCGTCGGCCCTGGACGGTCGAGGGCGAGTCCAGCCGCATCCACCTGACCCCGCCGGACCTGGCGGAGGCGGAGCAGGCGGCGTGACCGAGCTCGCGTCCGGCCTCTATCCGGGGATTGTCACCCATGCGCGGCTGAAGCCCCGGGCGCATCGGCTGCGCTATCGGATCTTCATGCTGCTGATCGACCTCGACGAGGTCGAGACCCTGGGGCGGCGCCTGAGGCTGTTCCGGGCGGAGCGCTTCGCCCTGACCAGCTTCGCCCAGAAGGACCACCTGTCGGGAACCGGCGACCTGAAGGCCGAGGTGGCGCGGCATCTGGCCGAGGCGGGGATCGAGGGCGGCGGCCCGGTGCGACTGCTCTGCATGCCGCGCATCCTGGGCGGGGTGTTCAATCCGCTGAGCGTGTTCTTCTGCCACCGGGCGGATGGGACGCTGAGCGCGGTGCTCTATGAGGTCAACAACACCTTCGGCGATCGCCACTCCTATCTGATTCCGGTCGAGGGGCCGGGGGTGGTGCGCCAGGGGATCGACAAGGGCTTCTACGTCTCGCCGTTCATGGACATGGACCTGGCCTATGGCTTCCGCATCACCCCGCCGGACGAGCGGGTCGCCGTCGCGGTGGATGTGTCCGACGCCGAGGGCCTGGTGCTGAACGCGGCCTTCGCCGGCGAGCGCATCGAACTGACCGATCGGGCGATCTGGCGGGCGTGGCTATCGCATCCGCTGATGACCGTGGGCGTGATGGCGGCGATCCACTGGGAGGCCCTGAAGATCTGGCTGAAGGGCGAGCGGCTGCGGCCCCGGCCCAAGGCCCCCGCGCGGCCGGTGACGGTGGGCGTGGCGATCTAGGCGCGACGGCCACGCGACGGAGGTTTTGCGCTCAGCGTCAAAACAGCTCTGGCGTGCGCCGATCCGGCGCCGCAAGATTAGGCCATACCAAGCGATGGATATTTGAAATGAGTGATTCCCGCCCACCGGGTCGGGATGGGGCTGCGGCTGTCTCGATTGAGGCCCAGGTCGACCCCCGCCTTGCGCCCAAGGTCCTGCCCCGGATCGTGCGGCTGGCCATGAACTATCCGTGGCTGCTGTCCCTGGCCATGCTGACTTCCCTGGGTTCGGCGCTCTCCAGCCTGGCCCTGCCGCGCCTGCTCGGCCATGCCGTCGACCAGGCTCACCACCTGCTGGCCCAGGGCGGGGCCCAGGCCGGCGCTGCGCGCCAGGCCCTGTGGTTCACCGCCGGCCTGGTGATCGCGGCCACCATCGTGCGCGGCGTCATGACCATGCTGTCGGGCTATCTGGGCGAATATGTCAGCCAGCGTGTCGGCTATGACCTGCGCCTGCAGTTCTTCCAGCACTTGCAGAAGCTCTCCTTCGGCTTCCACGACCGGGTGCATTCCGGAGACCTGATCACCCGGGGCATGCTCGACCTGGAGGGCGCGCGAGTGTTCATCCAGGGCGGGCTGATGCCGATCCTGACCCTGATTCTGCTGCTGGGTTTCGCGGCCTATGAGATGCTCAGCGTCGACCTGACGCTGGGCCTGATCGGCCTGGCCTTCGTGCCCTTCGCGGCCGGGGCGCTGGGGCGGATGGGCTTCCTGCTGCGGGTCACCTGGCTCCGGTTCCAGGAGCTGATGGCGGCGCTGACGCTCACCATGGAGGAGAACCTCCAGGGCATCCGCGTGGTGCGCGCCTTCGCCGGCAAGGTGTTCGAGCTGACCAAGTTCGACGAGGCCTCGATGAAGGCCCTGGCCTATTCCTATGACCGCATCACCCTGCGGTTCCGGGCGGTCTCGGTGATGCAGGTGACCTTCAACGCCTCCATGGCCGGCGTGCTCTGGTTCGGGGGCCACAAGGTGGCGGCGGGGACCATGAGCGTCGGCACGCTCACCGCCTATCTGACCTATATGACCCTGTTGCAGACCCCGATCCGCCAGATCGCCATGATCTTCAATTCGGCGGCCCGGGCCACGTCTTCAGGCGCGCGGCTGTTCGAGGTGCTGGACCTGGAGCCGGAGATCGCCGATCGGGCGGGCGCCCGGCCGCTGGCGCCGACCCAGGGCGTGCTGCGGTTCGAGCATGTAGACTATGCCTATGCCCCGGGCGGCAAGGTGGTGCTGAAGGACCTGGAATTCGAGGTCGGCCCCGGCCAGACGCTCGGCGTGGTCGGGCCGCCGGGTTCGGGCAAGTCGACCTTGGCCAATCTGATCCCGCGCTTCTACGACGTCACGGCCGGCCGCATCAGCATCGACGGGGTCGACATCCGCGACGTGACCCTGGCCTCACTGCGAGAATATGTCGGGCTGGTGCAACAGGAAGCCTTCCTGTTCGATAGCTCCATCGGCCACAACGTCGCCTATGCCGATCCGTGGGCAGAGGAAGAGCGCATTGTCGGCGCCGCCAAGGTGGCCCAGATCCATGACCATATCGCCGGCCTGCCTGAGACCTATGAGACCCGGGTCGGCGAGCGCGGCGTGGCGCTCTCCGGCGGCCAGCGCCAGCGGATGAGCATCGCCCGGGGCGTGGTGCCCGGGCCAGGCGTGATGATCTTCGACGACTCGACCGCCGCCATTGACGCGGTGACCGAGCGCCGGGTGCGTGACGCCCTATCAGAGGCCACGCGGACCAAGGCCACCATCATCATCGCCCACCGGCTGTCGTCCCTGATGCATGCCGACCAGATCCTGGTGCTGGACGAGGGCTCGATCGTGGAGCGCGGGACCCATGCCGAACTGATCGCCGCCGGCGGGACCTATGCCGACCTCTATGAACTTCAGACCCGGGGCGACGCGGTGATCGACGATGACGCCGTCGTCGCGGCGAATGCGGAGGCGGACGCGTGAGCGACACCCTGAAGGAGACCCAGGCGCCTCGCCGCAAGACGCCGCGCGCCTCGCTCGGCAGCTCCGAGGGCGACGACATCTTCGGGACCTTCGACGTGGGCGTAGCCCGCCGGTTCCTGGCGTTCCTGACGCCGCACAAGCGCGCCATGGCGACCGCCCAGATCGCGGTCCTGATCTATGCCGCCTGCCAGGTGGCGATCCCCGCCATGGTCGGCCAGGCGGTCAACGCCGCCGTGGCCCGCGACGGCGCGCGGCTCGACCGAACCCTGATGATCTTCTCCGCCGTGGCGGTCGCCTACGCCATCTTCTTCTTCACGGCCGAGTGGCTGTCCTCGCGCCTGGCGCAGCGAGTGATCTTCGACGTCCGCCGCGCGATGTTCGCCCACTTCCAGGACGTGTCCCTGTCCTTCATGGACAAGACCCACGTCGGCCGAATCATGTCGCGCCTGCAGGGCGACGTGAACGCGCTGCAGGAATTCCTGGAGAGCATGAACGGCGCTCTGGGTGATTTCGTCATGCTGGTGGGCATCGCCGCCGTACTGCTGATCACCGACCTGAAGCTGGGTCTCTTGACCCTCACCGTGCTGCCGGCCCTGATCGCCATCCGCGCGGTCTGGCTGCCCTATTCCAAGAAGAGCTTCCGGGTGGCGCGCGACGCCTCCTCGACCGCCAATTCGGCGCTGGCCGAAAACATCAACGGCATACGGACGGTGCAGGAAAGCCGCCGCGAGGCGCTGAATTTCGAGCTCTACAAGGAAAAGGCCTTCGAGAACTTCAAAGCCCAGAACGGCGCCAGCTGGATGACCCAGATCATGGTCCCGACCGTCGATGTCCTGACCGGCTTCGCCATGGCGGTGGTCGTGGTGGTGGGCGGCGAGGCGGTGCTGGGCGGCCACCTGGCGGTGGGCGTGATGGTGACCTTCATCCTCTATGTGAACCGCTTCTTCGAGCCGGTGCGCATGCTCAGCATGCAGTACACGATCATGCAGCGGGCCATGGCGGCCGGGCACCGGATCTTCGAGGTGCTGGACGTGGCGGTGACCATCTCCGACAAGCCCGACGCCATTCCGCTGAAGGACGTGGCAGCCACGGTCGAGTTCCGCAATGTGACCTTCGGCTACGATCCCAAGCGGCCGATCCTGCACGACATCAGCCTGACCGTGCGGCCCAAGGAGGTGGTGGCCCTGGTCGGGCCGACGGGGTCGGGCAAGACCTCGATCATCGCGCTCACCCACCGCTTCTACGAGGTCGATCAGGGCCAGGTGCTGGTCGGCGGCCACGATGTGCGCGACGTGACGCTCGACAGTCTCGGCAAGACCATCGGCATGGTGCTGCAGGAGCCCTTCCTGTTCACCGGCACCATCGAGGACAATATCCGCTACAATACCGCGGCCAGCCTGGAGCGGATCGTCGAGGCGGCCAAGTCGGTCTCGGCCCACGACTTCATCATGCGCCTGCCCGAGGGCTACGACACCCCGCTGGGCCAGCGGGGCCGCAACCTCTCCATGGGCCAGCGACAGCTGATCAGCTTCGCCCGCGCCCTGGTCGCCGACCCGCAGATCCTGATCCTCGACGAGGCCACGGCCAATATCGACAGCTTCACGGAACAGGCGATCCAGAAGGCGCTGAAGGTCTTGTTCGCCGGTCGCACCTGCATGGTCATCGCCCACCGGCTGGCGACTATCCGCGACGCCGACCGCATCGTGGTGCTGCAGCAGGGCCGCATCCTGGAGCAGGGCGACCACGACGAGTTGATGGCGAACGGCGGGCTCTATTCCCACCTCTATACGTCCGCCCACGCCAGCTTCGACGATCAGGTGGTGGCGGTGACCGGGGATGCGGAGTTCGCGACCCGGACGTGACGCCATGCCCGAGGGGTCAGACCGCCCCCGGCCCGGCCCGCGTCTCCACTTCGCGCGCGTTCAGCGGGTCGTGGCATTCCGAACAGGTCATGACCGGCTGGAAGTCGCAGCCGCAGGTCCGGTGGCGGTGGAGCAGGGGCGGGCCGGCCTCGCCGGCATAGTGGCGGTCGCCGAAGTTCACCACGGCCATGATCACCGGATAGAGGTCCAGGCCCTTGTCGGTGAGGCGATACTCATGGCGCAGGGGGCGGTCCTGATAGGGGACCTTCTTCAGCACGCCCTCGTCGACGAGGGCCTTCAGCCGCTCGGCGGTGATGGTGCGCGAGATGCCCAGCCGGGTCTGAAAGTCGTCGAACCGACGGATACCGAGGAAGCAGTCGCGCAGGATCATCAGGGTCCAGCGGTCGCCGATCACCGCCACCGTGCGGGCGACGGAACAGGGCTGTTCGGCCAGGTCGTCCCACTTCATCGGCGTGCTCCAAAATCCCGAACCCTGATCTTCCATTGACCGGGTCCAGATTCAATACCATAGTCAGTCCAGAAAATAAACTTAATGGGTGAGGCGATGGCTGGCGAGCGCAAGGGCGTCTGTCTGGTGGTGGGCGCCGGGGACGGCGTAGGCGGGGCGATCGCCAAGGCCTTCGCGGCCGAGGGCCATCCGGTGGTCATTACCCGCCGCGCCCGTAATCTCGATCAATTGGAGGCTCTGGCCGCCGATATCCGCGCCGCCGGCGGGATCGCTCACGCCAAGGGCGTCGACGCCCGCGAGGAGGGCGAGATGGTCGCCCTGTTCGACCAGATCGAGGCCGAGATCGGCCCGCTGGAGGTGGTGGTCTTCAACATCGGGGCCAATGTCCGCTTCGGCATGGTCGAGACCACGGCCCGGGTGTTCACAAAGGTCTGGGAGATGGCCTGTTTCGCCGGCTTCCTGACCGGACGCGAGGCGGCCCGGGTGATGGGGCCGCGCGGCAAGGGCTCGATCCTGTTCACCGGGGCCACGGCCTCGATGCGCGGCCGGGAGGGCTTCTCGGCCTTCGCCGCCGCCAAGGCTGGCCTGCGGATCATGGCCCAGAGCCTGGCCCGCGAGATGGGACCCAAGGGGATCCACGTGGCCCATGTGGTGGTCGACGGGGCGATCGACGGGGTCTTCACCCGCGCCAACCGCACCGACGTCGAGGACCTGCTGGACCGCGACGTGATCCTCAAGCCGGAACAGATCGCCGCCAATTATGTGTGGCTGCACCAACAACAACGCTCGGCCTGGACGCATGAACTGGATCTGCGCCCGTGGTCGGAAACCTGGTGAGGGGAGACGCCGCCATGACCAAGACCATCGACTTCATCTTCGATTTCGGCAGCCCGAACGCCTATCTCAGCGACAAGGTGCTGCCGGGGATCGCGGCCCGCACGGGCGCGACCGTGAACTACATCCCCGTGCTGCTGGGCGGGCTGTTCAAGCTGACTGACAACCAGCCGCCGATGGTCGCCTTCGGGCCGGTGAAGGGCAAGCTGGCCTATGAGGCCAGGGAGACCGAGCGGTTCGTCAAGAAGCACGGTCTGACCGCCTATCGCTTCAATCCGCACTTCCCGGTGAATACGCTCTTGATCATGCGCGGCCTGGTCGCCGCCGGCCGGCAGGGGGTGGCCGAGCCCTATCGCGCGGCGGTGCTGAAGGCGATGTGGGAGGACGGCCAGAAGATGGACGATCCGGCCGTGGTCGCCGCCGTCCTGACCGCCGCCGGTCTCGACGCCCAGGCGATCCTGGCGGCGACCCAGGACGCTGAGGTCAAGGCCGAGCTGATGGCCAATACCGAGGCCGCCGCGGCGCGCGGGGCCTTCGGCATCCCGAGCTTCTTCGTCGGCGACGAGATGTTCTTCGGCAAGGACCGGCTGGGTCAGGTCGAGGAAGAGCTGGCTTAGCCGACCCACCGCTTGAACAGCACGCAGGCGTTCACCCCGCCGAAGCCGAAGCCGTTGGAGAGCACATAGGTGAGCTCCGCCTTGCGGGCGGTGAGCGCCACCAGATCCAGACCCTCAGCGGCGGGGTCGGGGTTTTCCAGGTTCAGTGTCGGCGGGACGATCTGGTCGCGCAGGGCCAGGACCGAGAACACGGCCTCAAGACCGCCAGCGGCGCCCAGCAGGTGGCCGGTGGCCGACTTGGTGGAAGAGATGGCGGGGCCGGAGCCGGTCCCGAACACCGAACGGATCGCCGCCAGCTCGCCGAGGTCACCGACCGGGGTCGAGGTGGCGTGGGCGTTGAGGTGGCCGACCTCCGACGGGGCGATGCCGGCCTGGGCGAGCGCAATGCGCATGGCCCGCGCCGCGCCGTCGCCGTCCTCCGGCCCGGCGGTCAGGTGATAGGCGTCGGCGCTGGTGCCGTAGCCGACCAGCTCGGCGATGGGGGTCGCGCCCCGGGCCAGGGCGTGTTCCAGGGTCTCGATCACCAATATGCCGGCGCCCTCGCCCATGACGAAGCCGTCGCGGGCGGTGTCGAAGGGCCGTGAGGCCTTGGTGGGCGTGGCGTTGAAGTCTGACGACAGGGCGCGGGCGGCGGCGAAGGCGCCCAGGCTGACCCGGTCGATGGTGGATTCCGCCCCGCCACAGATGGCGATGTCGGCCTCGCCGGCGCGGATGATCCGGGCGGCGTCGCCGATCGCCTGGACGCCCGCAGCGCAGGCGGTGACCGGCGCGCCCAGCGGGTCCTTGAAGCCATGGCGGATCGACACCCAGCCGGCCGACAGATTGGCCAGGAACGACGGCACGGTGAAGGGTGACAGCCGCCGCACGCCGCGCGAATCGGTGATCCGCACCGCCTCGGCTATGGCCGGAAAGCCGCCGATGCCGGTGGCGATGACGGTGGCGGTGCGGCCCTTGGCGTCCTCGGTGTCCGGCGCCCAGCCGGACTGGGCGATGGCTTCGTCAGAGGCGGCCAGGGCGAACTGGATGAACCGGTCCATCTTCTTCTGGTCCTTGCCCGAGACCGCCGCGTCGAGGTCGAAACCGCCTTCAGGGTCAGCAGCCAGATCCGGCACCCGGCCGGCGACCTGGGCAGGGACATCCGGAGCCATTTCCGGGGGCAGGGCGACGAGGCCGGATTGCCCGGCGATCAGGCGGGCCCAGGCGGTTTCGGTTCCGCAGCCGAGCGGTGAAACCACGCCCAGACCGGTGACGACGATGCGGCGCATGAGGCTCAACTCCAGGCGTGATCCTTGGGCGGAAGCATCGCCCACGGGGTTGCATATAGGGTTCGCCGGGGTCGCGCCTATAGGTTCCTGCGCCGGGCTTTCCTCGCCAAGGGCTCCGGCCTAGGGTCGCGCGCCTGTCGAAGTCGCGGAGTCCGGCCCATGCGTTTTCTTCCTCTCGCCCTTGCGCTCTTCGCCCAGGCGGCGGCCTTGCCGGCGATCGCCCAGACCAAGATCGCCGATCCGGCGCGGATGGACGCGGTGATCAAGACCTTGGCCTCGGACGCCTTCGAGGGGCGGTCGCCAGGCTCGGCGGGGGAGACCAGGACGGTCGACTACCTGCTGGCCCAGTTCAAGGCGGCGGGGCTGCAGCCGGCCGGGGACAAGGGGAGCTTCGTCCAGGACGTGCCGCTGCTGCACACCCAGATCCAGTCCGGGGCGCGGTTCAGCTATGCGGTCAAGGGCGAGACCACGGCCCTGGCCCAGGTCCAGGACCTCTACGCCATCAGCCTGCAGCCCCAGGACAAGGTGGCGATCAAGGACGCGCCCCTGGTGTTCGTGGGCTATGGGGTCACCGCGCCGGAGCGGGGATGGGATGATTTCAAGGGCGTCGACCTGAAGGGCAAGGTCGCGGTCATGCTGATCAATGACCCGGACTTCGAGGCCCAGGCTGGCGAGCCGGTCGCCGGCAAGTTCGGCGGCCAGGCCATGACCTATTACGGCCGCTGGATCTACAAGTTCGAGGAGGCCGCCCGGCGCGGCGCCGTGGCGGCCCTCATCATCCATGAGACACCCGGCGCGGGCTATGGCTGGTCGACCGTGACGGCCCCTGGCGGCGAGGGGTTCGACATCGTCCGCGCCGATCCGGCCCAGGAGAAGGTGCAGCTGCAGGCCTGGATCACCCGCGACGCCGGCGCGGCCCTGTTGGCCAAGGCGGGGCTCGACCTCGATGCGCTCAAGGTCCAGGCGCGCTCGGCGGCGTTCAGGCCGGCGCCCCTGGACGGCGTGACCTTCTCCGCCGACTTCGGCCTGACCCACGACCAGGTGATGAGCCACAACATCATCGGCAAGCTGCCCGGCAAGACCCATCCGGAGGAGAGCGTGATGTTCTCCGCCCACTGGGACGCCTTCGGAATCGGCGCGCCGGACGCGCACGGCGACAGGATCCGCCGAGGCGCTGCTGACGACGGTACGGGAATCGCCGGCGTGCTGGAATTGGCCCGGGCCTTCAAGGCGCTGGGTCCCACCGACCGGACCACGGTCTATGCGGCCTGGACGGCGGAGGAGCGCGGCCTCCTGGGCTCGGAGCTCTATGGCCTGCACCCGACCGTCTCCCTGCCGAAGATGGCGGCCAATTTCACCATGGACACCCTGCAGACGGCAGGGCCGTCCCACGACGTGGTGCTGATCGGCTATGGCCAGAACCAGCTGGACGAAATGCTGGCCAAGGCGGCGGCGGGTCAGGACCGCACCGTCACCCCCGACGCCCACCCGGAGCGCGGCCTGTTCTATCGCGCCGACCACTTCCCCCTGGCCAAGCACGGGGTGCCGGTGCTGATCCTGATGGGGTTGGGCGGCGGGCCGGATTTGGTGAAGGGCGGCCGCGCGGCGGGCGAGGCCTGGGTCAACGCCTTCACCGCCAACTGCTACCACAAGGCCTGCGACGCCTGGCGGTCCGACTGGGACCTGACCGGCGCGGCCCAGGACGTCGACCTGCTCTATGTGATGGGCAAGGCCATCGCCACCAGCCGGACCTGGCCGCAGTGGAAGGCGGGCTCGGAGTTCAAGCCGGTTCGCGACGAGACGGCGGGATTGAGGAAATAGGTCCGGGTTACGGATGCTTCATCCGTCCCCCGTTGCGCCGGATCAATGCCGGGGCCAAATAATCGCGGCCAAGGTCTGATCTTGGCTTTTGCTCTCGAGGAGCTCTCATCTTGTCGACCCTTCGCAATCGTATGGCGCGCGCGGCCCTTATCGTGCTGGCCCCGCTCCTGATCGCCGGCTGCGGCATCAACAACATTCCCACCAAGGAAGAGCGCGCCAAGGCCCAGTGGGCCGAGGTGCAGAACCAGTATCAGCGCCGGTCCGACCTGATCCCCAACCTGGTGGAGACGGTGAAGGGCTATGCGGCCCAGGAGAAGAGCGTGCTGGTCGAGGTGACCGAGGCCCGCGCCTCGGCGACCCAGGTCAAGGTCGACGCCTCCACCCTCAGCGACCCGGCCAAGTTCCAGCAATACGCCCAGGCTCAGGACAAGCTGTCGGGCGTGCTCGGCCGGTTGATGATGATCCAGGAGCGCTATCCGGACCTGAAGTCGAACGAGAACTTCATGGCCCTGCAGTCGCAGCTGGAGGGAACCGAGAACCGCATCGCCATCTCGCGCCGCGACTATAACGAGGCGGTCCGCGACTATAATCTGGAGTTCAAGACCTTCCCCAATTCGTTCTGGGCCGGGTTCCACAAGGACTCCAAGCCCATGGAGATGTTCACGGCGTCGGCGTCGGCCCAGACCGCGCCCAGCGTCAGCTTCGCGCCGGCGGCCGGCGCCGCGGCGGCCTCCATGCCTGTGCCGAAGGCCCAATGATCGGCCTCAGGGGATCGCGGGGACCGCTTGTCCTCGCGGTCCTGGGCTTCCTGGCCCTCGCGGGTTCGGCCTTCGCCGCCCCGAAATTCCCGGCCCTGACCGGCCGGGTGGTCGATGAGGCCCACCTGCTGTCGCCGGCGGCGAACGAAAAGCTGACCGGCGAGCTGGCCCAGCTTGAGACCCAGACCGGCCACCAGCTGGTGGTCGCCACGATCCCCAGCCTGCAGGGCTATGAGATCGAGGACTATGGCTATCAGCTCGGGCGGACCTGGGGCATCGGCTCCAAGGCGCAGAACGACGGGGTGATCCTGCTGGTCGCGCCGGCCGAGCGGAAGGTCCGGGTCGAGGTCGGCTACGGCCTGGAGCCGGTGCTGACCGACGCGCTGTCCAGCGTGATCATCCAGGAAAAGATCCTGCCCCAGTTCCGGGCCGGCCATATGGAACAGGGCGTCGTCGACGGCGCCGAAGCGATCATCGCCCAGCTGGGCCTGCCGGAAGACCAGGCCAAGGCGATCGCCCAGGCGCCGCCGCAGCAGGCCCGCATCCGCACCCAGGGGACCCACATCCCTGGTTTCGTGATCCTGTTCATCATCATCTGGGTGGTGAGCGCCCTGCTGCGCGGACGGCGCGGCGGGGGTGGCGGCCTGTGGTGGCTGCCGCTGATGTTCCTGGGCGGCGGTCGTGATCGCGGCGGTTGGGGCGGCGGTGGCGGGGGTTTCGGCGGGGGCGGGGGCTCGTTCGGGGGCGGCGGCTCCTCTGGAGGATGGTGAGATGCTGACCGATCAGGACCGGGCCCGGGTCGAGGCGGCGGTGACCGCCGCCGAGCTCAAGACCCGGGGCGAGATCTATTGCGTGGTGGCCGGGGAATCCTCCGACTATCGCGAGGTGCCGGTGGCCTGGGCGGCGATCGCGGCCCTGGCGGCGCCGGCGGTGCTGCTGCTGGCCGGCGTGCATGTGACCGTGCCCGACCTGTTCGCCGACGGCTGGACGGCCTCCCAGATCGGGGCGGCGGCGGAATCGGCCGCCCGCGCGGCCTTGGGCGGGGCCATACTGCTGCAGGGCGCGATGTTCGTGGCCGTGGCTATTCTGCTGTCGATCCCGCCGCTGCGCAGGTTGTTCACTCCGCGCAGCCTGAAGCGCGAACGGGTGCGGCGCCGCGCCCGGGAGCAGTTCCTGGCCAAGAACATGACCTCCACCCGCGAGCGCACCGGCGTGTTGATCTACGTCTCCACAAAGGAGCGCATGGCCGAGCTGATCGCCGACGAAGGCATCTCGGCCAAGGTCGACGCCAAGGCCTGGGACGGCGCCATGGCCCTGCTGGTGGCCGGCGTGAAGGCCGGCAAGCCGGCCGAGGGTTTCGAGAAGGCCATCGCCCACTGCGGCGAGATCCTGGCCGAGCACTTCCCGGCCGACGAGACCGACAATCCCAACGAACTGCCCGACGGCATCGTCGTTCTGCCCTGACGCCGCTCCTCCCTCTCCCCGCCGGCGGGGCGAGGGCTTGCACCTCCCGATCTCAGCAGGCCAAAGTCCCCGCCTCTCGGGGGACATCCATGCTCGCACTGCTCGCCTTCGCCATGGTGGCGACCTTCATGACCCTGATCATGAGCGGGCGGGTCTCCGCCCTGGTGGCGCTGACCCTGACGCCGGTGGTGTTCGGGCTGCTGGCCGGGCACGGGAGCGATCTTGGGCCGATGATGCTGGACGGGGTGAAGACCCTGGCCCCCACCGGGGTGATGTTGGCCTTCGCCATCCTCTATTTCGGCCTGATGACCGACGCCGGCCTGTTCGATCCCCTGGTGCGGCTGGTGGTGCGGGCGGCGCATGGCGATCCGGTGCGGATCACGGTCGGCACGGCGATCCTGGCCCTGCTGGTGTCGCTGGATGGGGACGGCTCGACCACCTATCTGATCTGCTGCACGGCCATGCTGCCGCTCTATCGGCGGATCGGCCTCAATCCCCTCGTCCTGGCCTGCCTGCTGATGCTGGCCTGCGGGGTGACCAACATCACCCCCTGGGGTGGTCCGACGGCGCGGGCGGCCAGCGCGCTGCACCTGGACGCCGGCGCCATCTTCACCTCCATGCTGCCGGCCATGGCCGCCGGCGCGGTCTTCATCATCGCGGTCGCGGTCATGATGGGGCGGGGCGAACGGGCGCGGCTGGTGCGGCTGTCGGGGGACGGACAGCTGCATGTCCCCGGCGACGCCGATCTGGCCCTGGACCTGGTGCGCGGCAATGACCTCACCGAGCGGCCGAAGCTGATCTTCGTCAACCTCGCCCTGACGCTCGCCCTGCTGGCGGCCCTGGTGATGGGGTCATTGCCGCTGCCGGCGCTGTTCATCATCGCAACCGCCCTGGCTCTGACGATCAACTATCCGTCGGTCGAGGCCCAGAAGGCGCGGATCGCGGCCCACGCGCCCAATATCCTGCCGGTCATCGCCCTGATCTTCGCGGCCGGCGTCTTCACGGGCATTCTCAAGGGCACGGGCATGACCGAGGCCCTGGCCGACGCCGTGGTGACGGCGATCCCCGTGAGCCTGGGCCCGCACCTGGCCCCGGTGACGGCGGTGCTGTCGATGCCCTTCACCTTCTTCGTCTCCAACGACGCCTTCTTCTTCGGGGTGCTGCCGGTGCTGTCGGAGGCTGCGGCCAAATACGGCGTCGCGCCCATGGAGATGGCGCGGGCCGCCCTGACCAGTCAGGCGGTCCACCTGCTCTCGCCCCTGGTGCCGTCGACCTATCTGCTGGTCGGGCTGGTGCGCGTGGAACTGGCCCAGCACCAGAGGTTCACCCTGCCCTGGGGGATCGCGCTCAGCCTGGTGCTGCTGGCCGCCGCGATCGCGACCGGGGTGGTCCCGATCTCTGGCTAGCCCGATCTCTGGCTAGCCGGATCTCTGACTAGAAGGCGACCTCAAGCCGGATATTGGCGACCACCGCGTCCTTGAGGGCGCGGTCGGCGCTGGGGCGGTGGATATATTGCAGGTCGGGCTGCAGCCGCACCTTGGGCGACAGCTGGTCGGAATAGGTCAGTTCGACCAGGGTCTCGGCCTGATCGAGGGCCTGGCCGGCGTCGAAGGCGTTGGCGCGATAGCCCTTGGCCAGGCGCACCTGGCTGAGGCCGACGGCGAGGGTCGAGTCGGGGCGTGAGGCGAACAGCGGCTGGACCTGAAGGCCCGCCTGCCAGGTCGCCTTCAGCGGCTGGGTGTCGCCCTCGGACAGTCCGCCCTTGAGGAAGGCGGTGGTGGTCGCCGTCACCGGCTGCTCCACCACCAGGAAGGCGCCGTACGGCCGGCGACGCAGGGGGGCGCCAGAGGCGTCAACCGCGCGCTGGTCGTCCATGCGCTGCGTATAGGTCCAGGCGCCCAGGGCGAGCTTGCCGTGGCCGGTCCAGCCGGCCTCGGCGATCAGCAGTTCGCCGTCCTCGAAGCCGGTGTCGACGCCGCCGGGCTCGCCGGGGACGCCGACATGGGCGTTGACCACGGCGGCCTGCAGGTAGCTCGTCTTGGTCGGTCGCCAGACCAGGCGGGCGCCCAGCGCCGTCGACGGATAGGCCGCCGCGCCGGAAGGGCCGGAGCCCGCCAGCTCGGGATTCATCCCGAATGCCGGGCCGAGCAGCAGGCCGGCGGAATCGGCCACGCCGAACTCGCCGCTGACGTCATAGAGGCCCAGTCGCAGGGCGGCGCGATCGCCGGCGAAGCTCTGCTCGAGCCAGGCCTGATAGAGACGCGGCCGGCGCGAGCCGACCTCGATATTGTCGACGCCCTGCAGGGTGGCGGCCAGATCATTGGGCGCCTCGCCGCTGGTGTTCAGCAGGTCGAGATGCGCGTTGGCGCCCCGCCAGCCGATGGCGCGGTCCAGATCGAGATCAGCCGACAGGGTGAGCGCATCAAGATGGCGCGCGCCGGTCTGAGCCCCGCCGTGGGCGACGTCGACAAGATCGAGCTTGTAGTCGAGCGCCAAGACCAGGGCAGACGCTGGCGCGTCTTCCGCGTGAGCTTGAGAAAGTCCGCCTGCCATCACTGTCGCGATGCAGGCGGACGCAAGAATTCGAGCGCCGCGAAGTCTTCGCGAACGCGCTGGATTTTGCCAGCTCATTATATTTATGCCCCACCAGATGTTCTGGTCTTTTGTTGTTGAGGCACCTTGGACGAGGAAACTTAAAATCGGGTGTGGGGGACGTGAATCGGGTCTTAACCTGAGAGCCCTTCCTCTATACTCAGATCGGGCTATGCTGAGCACCTGCGGGGCGGTTGGCCCGGCGCTTGCTCCCGTCTTCGGGTATTGGATCAAACTGGGCCAAGACCATGAAAACCCTTGCCGCACTTAGCCTGATCACCCTGGTGACCGCCGTCGCGTCCCAGGCCTCGGCCCTGCCGTCCCGGGCTGGCGCCGTCTCCGCGCCCCAGGGTCTGACCCTGTTCGCCCCCGCGGTGGCGCAAAATGCCGCAGGCGCCCGGGTCGAGGGCGCCATTTGCCGCCTGGGCCCGGTCCCCTCGGTCAAGCTTGGCGAGCTGTCGGTGGAGCATGTCGGCCCCGACGGCCAGACCCTGGCCGTGGAACCTGCCCGTGTCGCCCCGGCGCTGCGCGACCGTGGCGCCCGCTGCGCCTATTACCATGTGCAGACCGCCTGGGTCGTGGCCCCCGCCGATAGCGTGCAGGTCTGCCTGACCAGTGCAACCGGTGGCGCCCCTTCCTGCGTGCGGCGCCCAAATTAGGCGCCTTGGCGGCGTTGAAGCCGCGACCGATGCGCCCTGAGCGAACGATGTTCGGATTTCATTAAGCACAAGCGGGCCTCTCTCCTCGACTGTATCGCGGAGACTGCCAGCCATGTCGCACCCCAAGACCGAAGGCGCGCGCCCCAAGGCGATCGAGCGCTTCATCATTGGCGCGACCCTGGGTCTGGTGATGGTCGCGGCGGGCCAGGCGGCCCTGAGCGCGGCCTATGGCCAGTTCGCCAACCATGAGCGCGCGGTCGAGAACGCGCGCGACGACAGCGTGAATTCCAAGATGCTGGAGCTGGCGGTGCTGCAAAAGCAGATCCAGCTCGAGATCGTTCAGGTCCAGCAGTTCCTGACCGACGTCTCCGCCACCCGGGGTCTCAATGGCATGGACGACGGCTGGAGCGAGGCTGAGGCCAACGCCCAGGCCTTTGGCCGCGACGTCGACCGCGCCCAGGCCCTGGCCCACGAGCTGAAGGCCGAGGAACTGGCCGGCGCGCTGGCGGCGGTGAAGGACAAGTTCCCCAACTATTACAGCATCGGCCAAGGCATGGCCCACGACTATGTCAATGGCGGCGCCGAGATCGGCAACGCCACCATGCCCAGGTTCGACGCAGCCAGCAGCGATCTGGCCGGAGAGGTCGAGCGGGCGGCCAAGTCCCTGAAGACGGTCCAGGACCAGATGGTCATCGAGAACGAGCGCCACGAGAGCGGCCTGGCCAAGCAGCAGAACATGGCGGTGGTGGTCTATGGGATCATCGCCCTGGGCGCGGGCGTCTGGGGCATGATGCTGATCGCGCGCCTGCGCCGCCGGGTGCTGCGCCCCCTGGGCGACCTGGCCAACTATATGGGCTTCCTGGCCGAGGGCGACTATGAGCGCCCCATCCCGTTGAAGGCCTCGAACGACGAGCTGGGCCACATGGTCAAGTCCGTGGGAGTGTTCCGCGAGGCCGCCCTGGAGCGCAAGGCCGCCCGGCTGCAGCAGGAGGACGACCGCAGTCAGGCGGAGACGGCCAAGGCCCGCCACGACGCCGAACGCCGTCAGGCCGACGCCCAGCGCGCCGAGGTGGTCGCCACCGTGGCCTCCGCCCTGTCGCACCTGTCGGACGGCGACCTGACCGCGCGGATCGACGCTGACCTGGCGGCCGAGTACGCCGCCCTGAAGGCGGACTTCAATGCGGCCTCCGAGCGCCTGGCCTCGACCATCACCCAGATCCGCGAATCGGCCGGCAGCGTCGGTGTGGGCGCCGACGAGATCGCCGCCGCGGCCGATGACCTGTCGCGTCGCACGGAGCACCAGGCCGCCAGCCTGGAAGAGACCGCCGCAGCCCTGGACGAGATCACCGCTACGGTGAAAAAGACCGCCGCCAGCGCCATCGAGGCTCAGGCGCGGGTCGCCGAGACCCATGAGGAAGCCCGCACCACCGAACAGGCGGTCAGCGCGGCCGTGACCAAGGTCGGCGAGATCGAGGCCTCCTCCAGCAAGATCGGCCAGATCATCGGCGTGATCGACGAGATCGCGTTCCAGACCAATCTGCTGGCCCTGAACGCCGGGGTCGAGGCGGCCCGGGCGGGTGAGGCCGGCCGTGGCTTCGCGGTGGTCGCCGCTGAGGTCCGGGCCCTGGCCCAGCGCTCGGCCGGCGCGGCCAAGGAGATCAAGACCCTGATCGGCGAATCCAGCCAACGGGTCAGCGAGGGCGTCCAGCTGGTCGGTCAGGCCGGCGGCGCCCTGACCCGGATCCTGGAGCGGGTGGGCGGCATCTCCGTCCTGGTCCAGGAGATCTCGGCCACCGCCAAGGAGCAGTCGCTCGGCCTGTCGGAGGTCAATACGGCGGTCAACCAGATGGACCAGGTCACCCAGCAGAACGCCGCCATGGTGGAAGAGACCACCGCCGCGGCCCATTCACTGAAAGGCCAGGCCCAGGTGCTCGACCAGCTGGTCTCGGCCTTCCGGCTTCCCGGACGTGAGCAGGCGGCCCGCCGTAGGGCCGCCTGATCCTTCAGGATCAGTGCGGGATATAGGTCCGCAGCACGTCCTCGATGATCCGCTCCAGCTGGGCCAGGGTGTTGCACTGCTTGGCCACATGGCAGAACCGCTCATAGCGGTGCATGACGCTGTCGCCCTGGCCCCAGTAGCTTTCGGGCTCCGGGTTCAGCCAGATCACCGCGCGGCTGCGCTTCTGGATGGTGGCCAACAGATCCAGGCGCGGGTCGGCGTAGTTCGACCGCGCGTCGCCCAGGATGATCACCGTGGTGTGGCGGTCGATCTGGTCCAGGTGCTGCTCGCAGAAGTCCTCGAGTGACTTGCCATAGTCGGTCTGCTGAAAGCCGATCTGCTTCAGCACCTCCAGAATGGCGGTCTCGATCCGGTGCTCGTCGAGCACGGCGTTGACGCTGATCATCCGGCCGGAGAAGGCGAAGGCCTCCATGCGGTCGACCACCTCGTTCAGCGAATAGAGGAAGGTCAGCAGGAACTGGGCGGCGGCGGCCACCGACTTGGACACATCGCAGATCGCCACGATCGACGGCTTTGCGATCTTCTTGGTCTTGAAGACGATGTCGAACGGCATGCCGCCATAGCCCATGGACTTGCGCAGGGTGCGGCGGACGTCGAGGTGACCGGTCCAGGCCACGTGGCGGCGGCGCGAATAGCGGTCGGCCAGGCGCTTGGCCATGCGCTTGACCAGGGCCTGCATCATGGCCTGGTCGACCGGGTCAATGCCGCCCTCCGAGTTCAGGGCCTTGCGGGCCAGCAGATCCTCGCGGAGGTTCTTGCCGCTCTCGGCGGCGTAGAGTTCGTGCTGGCGCTCCACATAGCGGCTGGCCTCCTGGGACAGGGCCTTGCGGGCGGCCTCCAGGCGCAGGCCGGCGGCCTCGGTGCGGGCGTCCTCGGACTTGCGGGCGGCGGCGATGATCCGCTCGATCTCCGAAAGGCCCATCTCCTCCAGCAGTTTGCGGGTCAGGCGGCTGCGCTGGGTGGAGAGCCGAATCTGCGAGACCTGGGCGCGGTCGGCCGCCTCCTCCATGGCCTGGGCGAGCGCGGAGGCGTCGCCGTCCATCAGCATGCGGGCGAGCTCCGACTGCTCGGCTTCGGGCGGCAAATCCTCAAGCCCTTCGCCGTCCTCGGCGGAGGGCGGCGCGGCCTGGAAGCTGTCGCGGGTGAAGAAGGTCTCGAAGATCCGGTCGAAGCGATCGACCTCCTCGGCGCTCTTGGCCAGGGTGGCGCAGAGCGCGTCCTTGAACAGCACCCGGTCCTCGAAGCCCACCAGGGCCACGGTGCGGTGGGCGTCGATCGCCTCGGCCGGCGAAATACGGACATCGGCGGCGCGAAGCGCGCGGAAGAAGTCCTCGAGCGCGGTCTGCATCGGCGTCAGGCCAGGGGGCGGCGGATCAGCTCGGCGATCTGCGGCTCCACCGCGACGATGTCCTGCTCGAACTTCAAGAGGACATTGAGGCTGTCCTTGACCACCTCGGTCTCGAGGCTCTCGGCGTTGAGCAGGATCAGCGCCCGGGCCCAGTCGACGGTCTCGGAGATCGAGGGCGACTTGCGCAGGTCCATGGTGCGCAGGGACTGGACGAAGCTGACCAGCTCCTGGGTCAGCTTCTCCTCGATGCCGGGCACGCGGCTGGCGACGATCCGCTTCTCCAACGCCGCGTCGGGCAGGGGGATGTGCAGGTGCAGGCAGCGGCGCTTGAGGGCGTCGCCCAGGTCGCGGACATTGTTCGAGGTCAGGAACACGATCGGCGGGGTCTTGGCCTTCATGACCCCGAGCTCGGGAATCGAGACCTGATAGGCCGACAGCACCTCCAGCAGGAAGGCCTCGAAGGCCTCGTCGGACTTGTCGATCTCGTCGATCAGCAGGACGCAGCCGTCGTCTTCCCGCAGCGCCTTCATCAGCGGCCGGGGCTCCAGGAAGGGCTCGGAGAAGAACAGGTCGCCCATGCCGTGCAGCCGCTCCATGGCCGCGTCCATGTCCGGCGCGTCGGCGAGCGCCACGCCCATGCGGTCCTTGAGGATCTGGGTGTAGAGCAGCTGCTTGCCGTACTTCCACTCGTACAGGGCCTTGGACTCGTCGAGGCCCTCGTAGCACTGCATGCGGATCAGCGGCAGGCCGAGCAGGGCGGCGGTGGAGAGCGCGAGCTCCGTCTTGCCGACGCCGGCCGAGCCCTCGACCAGGATCGGCTTCTGCAGATTGACCGCCATATAGAGCGCCGTCGCGATCCGCCGCGAGGCGATATAGCCCACGCTCGACAGGCCCTCGATCAGGGCGTCGACGGAAGTCATGCTGGCGGCTTGAGGCGTCGCCGTCGCGGCGATGCGCGCGGCCGGAGTCAAAATCGTCAAAGTCGTCGGCTTTCGAAATGAGAGGCGTGAAATGAACGCCGCGGGGAGGTCAATGCCCCGAACATGCCCAAGGCGCCCGGTGCTTAGCAAGTGCGAGCATCGTCACGGGCGAGCCCTCGCGCACCCCTAACGCTGGTTTACCTCAATTTCACACCACATTGGGTAGGCTCGCCGCCTATGCGCCTGCTGCTATCCGTTCTGGCGGCGCTGCTGGTCACCGGCCCGGCCTGGGCGGGTGACCTGGCGGTCAGCCTCAAGACTCCGTCCGGCGCGCCGGTGACGGACGCCGTCATCGTGGTCGAAACGCCAGGCGGCCCGCCCCCTGGTCCGATCCGATTCCCGGGACCCTACCGGATGGCCCAGAAGGACATGCAGTTCACGCCCTTCGTGCTGTTGATCCCCGTGGGCGCCGAGGTGGCCTTTCCGAACCTCGATCCGATCCTGCACCACGTCTATTCGTTCTCGCCGGCCAAGACCTTCGAGCTGAAGCTCTATGGCCGTGACGAGACCCGCCGCGTCCGCTTCGACAAGCCGGGGATCATCTCGGTCGGCTGCAATATCCACGACGACATGACCGCCTTCATCCGGGTGGTCGACACCCCCTATGCGGCCAAGACCGACGCCCTGGGACAGGCCGTGGTCACCGGCTTGCCGGCCGGCCCGGTGACGGTCCGGATCTGGCATCCCTATCTGAAGGCCGGCCGCAACGAGGTGGTGCGGCAGGCGACCCTTCCGGCGACCGGTGTCGTGGCCCTCGGCCTGGTGGCGGACCTGCGCGCAACGCCCATGAAGCACGGCGGCTATTGACCATGCTGCGCGCCGCCCTCAATCGCCTGGCCATGATCCGCCATCTGCGGACCAAGCTGACCGTGCTCTATGCGGGCCTGTTCGGCCTGACCCTGCTGTTGATCTCGGTGGCGGTGTTCAGCGCCATTTCCGGCGCCGCCCAGCGCCAGGTGCGCGGCGAACTCGTCGCGTCCGGCACGGTGTTCGACCGGGTCTGGTCGCTGCGCTCGGACCAGCTGCGCCAGGGCGCGGCCCTGCTGTCGCGGGATTTCGGCTTCCGCGAGGCGGTCGCCACCCGCGATTCGGCGACCATCGTCTCGGCCATGGAAAACCTGCGCAGCCGGTTTCGGATCGACCGCGCCTTCATCATCGGGACCGACGGCGCAGTCACCGCCGCCGACAGCGACAAGATCACCCCCCATGCCGACGCCCTGTTGTCGGCGCTCTACGAATCCGAAGCGCCCCAGGGGATCTTCATCCTCGATGGCGCGCCGTATCAGATGGTCGCCACCCCGATCCTATCGCCGGATCTGATCGGCTGGGTGGTGTTCGCCGCCCGTCTGGACGACGCCGAGCTGAAGGGTCTGGAGCGGCTGTCGGCCATCCCGCTCGACGCCGCCGTCGTGCATCGGTCCGGGGGGCACTGGGTTGCGGGCGCGCCCCTGGCGGCCAGGCAGCAGGCGGGTCTGGATCGCTTCATCGGCGGGGCGCTCACTGCCCGCAACGTCGCGCCGGCCACGCTCGATACGCCGCAGGGCGCGGCCATCGCCCTGGCCAAGCCCCTGCCGACCTTGATGGCCAAGGACGGGGCGGCCCTTTTGCTGACCTATCCGGTGTCGCGGGCCTTCGCCCCCTATCGGCCGCTGCTGGCCACCATCGGCCTGACCGGCCTCCTGGGTCTGGTGCTGGTGGTGCTGGGCAGCTGGAGCCTGGCGCGCGGCGTCACCCGTCCGATCTCCAGCCTCGACGAGGCCGCGCGCCGCCTGCAGCGCGGCGAGGACGGCCATGTGATGATCGACAGCCAGGACGAGATCGGTCGTCTGGCCGAGAGCTTCAACCTGATGGCCACCGAGATCCGCGAGCGCGAGCGGCGGATCACCCACCTGGCCTTGCATGACGCCGAGACCGGCCTGCCCAACCGCCTGTCGCTGGAACGCGCCATTGATGAGCGTCGGGGCGAGGGGCCGCTGTTCGTGGCGGTGCTGGGCATCGAGCGTTTCGCCCATGTGCGCGGCGCCATCGGCTATGCGCTCGCCGCCCAGGTGGTCCGCGAGGTCGGCGAACGGCTGGCGGGCCTGAGGGAAGAGGGCGCCGTGGCGCGTCTGTCGACCGCCGTCGTAGGTCTGGTGTTCAGCGCACCGGACGCCTCAGCCGCCGAGGCCATGGTCGACTATCTGCTGTCGGACCTGGAACAGCCCCTGCATGTCGGCGGCGACGCCATCGACGTCAATCTCAGCGTCGGTCTGGCGGCGGTCGAGGCCGAGGCTGCGGCGGCTGCGGCCATCGAGCGGGCCACCATCGCCCTGGACCAGACCCGCGCCGCCAAGCGCAAGACCGCCTTCTTCGACGCCGCGGCCTATGGCGATCCATCTTCCAACCTGGCCCTGATGAGCGGCATGCTGTCGGCGATCCGCTCGGGCCATATCGAGCTCTATCACCAGCCGAAATACGACCTGCGCCGGCGCGGCGTGCATGCGGCCGAGGGGCTGGTGCGCTGGCGTCACCCGACGCGCGGCATGCTGCGCCCCGACCTGTTCATTCCCATGGCCGAGGAGACCGGCCATATCCGCGTCCTGACCGACTGGGTGCTGCGCCAGGCGGTCCAGGACCAGGCGACGCTCGCCAAGGCCGGCCACGCGCTGGACATCGCCATCAACATCTCCGGCCGGCTGCTCGGTGACAACGATTTCGCCGACCTGGTGGCGCGCACCGTGCCCCAGGCGACAGGCAAGCTGACTTTCGAGATCACCGAGACGGCGGTCATCGAGAACCCCGACCTGGCCCTGCAGATCCTCGACCGGTTCCGCGAGGCCGGGGTCAGCATCTCGATCGACGACTTCGGTTCGGGCCTGTCGTCCCTGGCCTATCTCAAGCAGATCCGCGGCCACGAGCTGAAGATCGACAAGTCGCTGATCACCGACGTGACCGAGAGCCAGCGCGACGCCCTGATCGTGCGCTCGACCATCGACCTGGCCCACAGCCTGGGCCTGAAGGTTACGGCCGAGGGGGTCGAGACCGCCAACACCTTCCAGCTGCTGGCGGCCATGGGGTGCGATTCCATCCAGGGCTATCTGATCGCCAAGCCCCAGTCGCTGAACGATCTGGTGGACTTCCTGCGGGTCGATCCCGCCGAGCGATTGAGACACGGTTGACCCGGGAGGGGCCAATGGGCGTTCCGGTTCCGCGTATAGGCCTGCTGTTGGCGCTGCTGCTGACGGCCAGTGGGGCCAGGGCCCAGACGGACCTCTTCGGTCCCGACACCCTGCATGGTCTGGCCGATATCCGTCTGACGTCGGGAGATGGCGAGCGCGGCTTTCTGGCCGGCGGCTTCGGCAAGACCGGGCGGACGGACAATGGGCTGTCGCTGCAGGACCTGGCCCTGGAATGGAAACCCCACCTCGGCTTCGCCGTCAGCGCGGTGGTCAGCGCCGACTATCAGCCGCAGCTGACGCCCCGGCTGGACTGGAACGAGGCCTATCTGAAGCTCAAGGCCCCGCCCAGTCGGCTGGGCCGCGTCCAGGGCCGCTTCGGCCTGTTCTATCCGCCGGTCTCCATGGAGCACGAGGGGGTGGCCTGGAGCGATCCGGACATGCTCAGCGCCTCGGCGATCAACAGCTGGATCGGCGAGGAGGTGAAGGTCACCGGCGTCGAGGCCAGCCTGACCCGGTCGCTCGGCGCCCACGAGGTCACCGCCACCGGCGGCGTGTTCGGCTGGAATGACACCGCCGGCACCCTGCTGACCTTTCGCGGCTGGGCCCTGCATGGCGTCCGGACCGGCGCCCACACGGAATTCGCCCTGCCGCCGCTCTCGGCCTTCATGACCCCGCGCCAGGACGAAGACACCTATCCGGTGCTCGAGCTGGATGGTCGCCCCGGATATTATGGACGCCTGGAATGGCGGCCGCCGGCGCCGGTGGTGCTGAACGCCACCTTCTATGACAATGGCGGCAACCGGACGGCGGTCCAGGACCACCAGTGGGCCTGGGAGACGAGGTTCCTCAATCTCGGCGCCCGTTGGGATGTGAGCGAGACGGTTCGGCTGCAGGCCCAGGCCCTGAACGGCGAGACCCTGATGGGCTTCAAGCGCAAAGGCGAGATCTGGGTCGATGTCGGCTTCCGCTCCGCCTATCTGCTGCTGCAGAAGCGGGTCGGCGAGGACATGGTCAGCGCCCGTCTCGACGCGTTCGAGGTCAATGACCGGACCCTGCAGGCGATCGACAACAATGACGAGACCGGCTGGGCGGCGGCGCTCGCCTGGAGACACAGGCTGTCGCCCCACGCCGCCCTGGTGACCGAGGCGCTCCACGTGACCAGCGACCGGCCCTCGCGCGCCTATGGCAGGGTCGCGCCGCACCAGGACCAGACGGTTGTGCAGTCAGCCCTGCGCCTCAGCTTCTGAGGCTCAGTGGTTCATGCCCGCCATCGAAGGCGCGGGCCGCAGGTCGGCGGTGACCTGTTCGCGACCGCCAGCCGCCGGGACATTGACGGTCCGCGTCATCTGATTGCGAACGGCCTTGAGATAGGGCTGCCAGACCGTCATCGGGGCCGCGCCCGGCGGCAGGCCCTTGATCACCGCGACGCCGTCGGCCCCGGTCTTGGCGGCGAAGGGCGTATCGACCACCACCAGATAGGCGATCATCTGGTCGTGGATGTTGCAGCCCAGGGGCACGATCCCCGCCTTGTCGAAATGGACGCTGCGGCTCTCGTCGCGACCATAGAGCTTCAGCTCGAACTTCTTCACCGGCGAGAAGGAGTAGACGTGGTGGCGGACATTGTCCTTGTTCGGAAAATTCACGTCCGAGCCCACCGGCACGATCAGCACGAAGGGGTTGAAGGCGATGTTCTGCTGGGCCACCGCATAGGGCCAGCTGAACTTGATCGGCTGGGCGCTGGCCGCGCCGGGCGGGGCCAGGGTGACCACTGCGTCCTTGACCGGTTCGCCCGCGGGGGTGCGCACCACCACGGTCAGGTCGGCGGCCTGGGCGGTCGTGACGAGGGCCAGGCTCGCCAGGAGGGTCGGGATCAGAACGCGCATGGGCTCTCCAGGTGACAGGCGAGGGTTCGGTTGATGCTTCGGTTGCACAACCGGATGTCGAATTTCTACAGATCAAACCTTTGGAATGATCGGCAATGGCTAAGCTTGTTACAGAACATCGAGGCCAGACGAGACGCGGCGCCACTCACAGGTGCACGATTGGTCAACATATCCATCGATAACATCCCGTGAACAACTCGGAGGACGCCGGGTTGACCGCCACGCCCATGGGACGCGCGGAGTAGGGGGACAACGGATGAAACGACTTATGCGAGCCGCTGGGCTCGCCTTGGGCCTGCTGGGCGCCGCGAGCGCCGCGCGGGCCGGCGAGATGGTCAATGGCGGCAAATTGCTCCTGACCGGCGGGGTGACCAATGTCGAGGGCGCCGGCGGCGGCGGCATCGCCTCCTGGGCCACCATCACCGGCTATGAAACGGTCGATGGCGTGGGCGCCAACGTCCACGGCACGATGGTCAACCTGCCCGACTACGACTTCCGCGCCTATGGCGCCTCGCTGGGCTTCCGGGACCGGATCGAGGTCTCCTACACGCGCCAGGCCTTTGACACCGGGGCGACGGGCGCCAAGCTCGGCCTCGGCTCCGGCTTCACCTTCCACCAGGATATCGTCGGCGCGAAGCTGCGGGTGGCCGGCGACGCCATCTACGCCCAGAACAGCTGGGCGCCCCAGGTCGCCGTCGGCGTGCAGTTCAAGCACAATGACCGCGGCGCCATCATCAAGGCGATCGGCGGCAAGGACGATAGCGGCGTCGACTACTATGTCGCCGCCACCAAGGTGCTGCTGAACCAGAGCCTGGTGCTCGACGGCACGGTGCGCGCCACCAAGGCCAACCAGACCGGTTTGCTGGGCTTCGGCGGCGGGAAGAAGGACAACTATTCCCTCCAGTTCGAAGGCTCGGCGGGGCTCCTGGTCACCAAGCGCCTGCTGGTCGGGGCCGAGTACCGCACCAAGCCGGACAATCTGGCGGGCCTGAAGGAGGACGACTGGATGGACGTCTTCGCCGCCTATGCGGTCAACAAGCACCTGTCGATCACCGCCGCCTATGCCGATCTCGGCACGGTGGCGACCTTCAAGGGCCAGCGCGGCCTCTACCTCTCGCTCCAGGCGGGGTTCTAGGATCATGGTCATGACGCGTCTCATCCCGACCCTCATCGCCGCAGCCGGCCTGGCCTGGTCGGCGTCCGCCCTGGCTGCGGAAAAGCCGGTCGATCCCTATACGGTCTCCAACACCAATGCGGATGCGCAGCCCTTCACCGGCGAGCAGATGCTGGCCGCCTTCCACGGCCAGGCGGGGGTGGCCCGCGTGGTCGACGGCATGGTCGACCTCAGCGTCGCCGACCCGCGCACCGCGGAAATCTTCCACGCCACGGACCTGGAGCGCCTGCGCCGGACCCTGAAGGAGCAGTTCGACTATCTGCTCGGCGCCGGGGTCAACTATACGGGCCGCGACATGAAGACGGTCCACAAGGACCAGGGCATCAACACCGCCGAGTTCAACGCCCTGGTGGAGAACCTGCAAAAGGCCATGGACAAGGAGGGCGTCGCCTTTCGCGCCCAGAACCAGCTGCTGGCCAAGCTGGCCCCCATGAAGGGCGACGTCGTCACGCGCTGACACAGAAAAGGCCCGCGCCTAGAGCCCTTTCCCATCCGGTTGATTCAACCGGATGGGATCCAAAAGGGCTCTAATTCAAAAGTCAGAGCATTTTTTGA
The DNA here is from genome assembly GCF_947378715.1 of Phenylobacterium aquaticum. Taxonomy (GTDB): domain Bacteria; phylum Pseudomonadota; class Alphaproteobacteria; order Caulobacterales; family Caulobacteraceae; genus Phenylobacterium; species Phenylobacterium aquaticum_A. The sequence goes on along the minus strand of NZ_CANCLE010000021.1, from coordinate 4,755 downwards.
GTCCTAAAAGTGCGTCACACTTTTCGGAAAATGCTCAACGCGGGCCTTTCCCAATACCTGGAGGCTTAGGCCTAGCTCAGACCATAGGGCCGATAGGGACCCAGGATCAGCTGCTCGAACACACCCATGCCGCGCTGGGGCTCTTCGCCCGGGACGGTCAGGGTGACGTGGCTGAGCGCCTGGATGTGCAGGTTCTCGGGGCTGGCCATGTTGACCGAGGCGAGGTCGATGTCCTCGCGCTCCACGACCAGTTCGCCCTTGAAGCCTCCGTGGCGCCAGGTCGGGTGCCCGTAGCCGATGCCGCGCATCAGGAAGGTCAGGAAGGGCTCGAACTTCACCTTAGCCTGCCCCTGCTGCAGCGGGATCACCAGCTCGCCGGTCGCCGCGTGGCGGGTGCCGGGGATCATGCTGACATTGTCGATCGAGGCGCCGGGGGTGTGATAGCCGCCTTCGGGGCCGGATCCGTCGGGCAGGATCACCGCGCGGGTGTTCCAGGCCGCACCGTCCGGATTGGCGTTGACGTGGAAGAACACGCTTTTGTCGGCGAAGTTCAGCGGAGTCCACTGCCAGAAGAAGCTCGGCATCACCGGCGGGACCGGCGGCTGGGCGTCGGCCGCCCCGACCGGACGCACGCCCCAGGAGCGGTCGCGGGTGCCGACCGCGCCGGCCTGAAGCTCACGGCGCACGCCGTCGATCTCGATCCAGCCCGTGCAGCGGACGTTCTGGGTCAGGCGGGTGTAGTCCATGAAGGCGCGCGGACCGATGCGGTACATGAACCGCGGCTCCTCGATCGGGAAGGTGCGGCCTTCGAACACGATCTCGGCGGCGAAGCCGTTGGAGGGCTCAACGGTCAGCTTCAGCTTCTGCAGGGGCTCGATCACCTCGATGCTGATCGGGCCGCAGACGATGTCCATCCGCTCCATGTTGAGGAATTTCGAGGCGTGCAGGCAGTGCTCGACCCCGTCGCGGATCACCGAGAAATGGGCGTCGGCGATGTTCAGGTGCGGATAGACCCCGAAGGCGGCGGCGAAGAACTCCGTGCCGTCGAGATTGTAGCCATTGAAGAAATAGCGATCGTAGAAGTTCCGGTCGGTGCCGGAATAGGCGATCGGCTCCGGCGTCTGGTGGATCGGAAAATCGTCGGCCTTGGTCAGCATGAGCCTTCTCCCTATCGTGCGAGCCTAGGTTGGCCCTGCGTCAGTCTTGCGACCGTTGGCCGGTCGGCGGTATCCAGGTGAACTGAGATAACAACAAATGGGAGGCGTGGCTCTGCTGACGCCAGGGAAGGAAAGGCCTGACGTTACGTCAGTCTTTCCAAAGGTGTCGGTCGGCCTGGAGGACGCGATGAACAACAGCGACATTCGAATTCCCGACGCCGTGGCGGCCAATCTGGTCGACCCCGCCGCCTATGCGGACCATCGCATCCACCAGACCTATGACTGGCTGCGCGCCAACAATCCCTTCGGCCGCGCCGATATCCCGGGCGTCGATCCGTTCTGGGTGGTGACCCGCCACGCCGACATCCTGGAGATCAGCCGCCAGAACGACCTGTTCCTGAACGGCGACCGCTCGCCCACCCTGGTCAGCCAGGAGGCCGACGCCCGTATCCGCGAAATGATGGGAGGCAGCCCGCACCTGCTGCGCACCCTGATCCACATGGACGCGCCCGATCACCACAAGTACCGCGCCCTGACCCAGGCCTGGTTCATGCCGCAGAATCTGCGCGGGCTGGAGGAGCGGATTCGCAAGATCGCGCGGGCCGCCGTCGACAAGATGGCCGCCACCGGCGGCCAGTGCGACTTCGTCCGCGAGGTGGCCCTGCACTATCCGCTGCATGTGGTGATGGAGATCCTGGGCGTCCCGGAGGAGGACGAACAGCGCATGCTGATGCTGACCCAGGAACTGTTCGGCGCCGCCGATCCGGAACTGGGCCGCAAGGCCGACGAGGAGACGCCAGGCGCCGAGGGCGGCGGTCAGAAGCTCGACATGGGCGTGATCACCGACTTCTTCATGTACTTCAACAAGCTCTCGGCCGACCGCCGCGAGAACCCGCGCGACGACCTGGCGACCGTGATCGCCAATTCCCAGATCGACGGTCAGCCGATCTCCGAGCTGGAGGCGATGAGCTACTACATCATCGTCGCCACCGCCGGCCATGACACCACCTCGTCCTCCACCGGCGGCGCCCTGTGGGCCCTGGCCGAGAACCCGGGCGAGCTGGCCAAGCTGAAGGCCGATCCGTCGCTGATCCCGGGCCTGGTGGACGAATCGATCCGCTGGACCACCCCGGTGAAGACCTTCATGCGGACGGTCGCGCGAGACACCGAGATGGGCGGCCGCAAGCTCTCCAAGGGCGACTGGCTGATGCTCTGCTACGCCTCCGGCAACCGCGACGCCGAGGTGTTCGATGAGGCCGACCAGTTCCATGTCGACCGCTCGCCCAACAAGCACCTGGCCTTCGGCTATGGCGCGCACCTTTGCCTGGGCCAGCACCTGGCCAAGATGGAGATGCGCATACTGTGGGAAGAGCTGCTGCCGCGGCTGAAGAGCGTGGAACTGGCCGGCGTGCCCGCCATGAGCCACGCGGTGTTCGTCAACGGCCCCAAGACCCTGCCGATCCGCTTCGAGATGGTCTGAGCCCCCGTGACTGCGCCGCTGGAATCCCGGATCGCCGCCTATGTGGCCGGGCGCATGGTCGAGGCCGGGGAGGTCTCGGCCACCGGCCTGACCCGCATTTCCGGCGGCGCCAGCCGGGAGACCTATCGCTTCACCCTGGGCTGGACCGAGGGTGGCCAGCGGCGTGAACGCAAGATGATCCTGCGCCGCGACCCACCGGCCAGCCTCATTGACACCGAACGGCGGATCGAGTTCGAGGCCTATCGCGCCTTTCGCGGCTCGGCGGTGCCGGTGCCGGAGATGCTGTGGCTGGAGGAGGGCTCCGAGGCCCTCGACCATCCGTTCTTCATCGCCGAGGAGATCGCCGGCTTCCAGGCCGCCCCGGCCCTGCTCTGGACCGAGCCCTATCTGGGGACGCTGGACAAGCTGGGCGCCCACAAGTGGACGATCCTGGGCGAGATCGCCAAGGCCGATCCGGCCGCGCTCGGCCTGACCGGGATCATGACGCCCGTGGCGCTGGACGCCTGCTGGGATAAGGAGCTCAGCTACTGGGAAGGGGTGCTCGACGAAGATGAGGCCGAGCCCCTGCCGATCACCCGGGCGGCGATCCGCTGGCTGCGGGCCAATCCGCCGCCGCCGGCCCAGAAGCTGAGCGTGGTGCATGGCGACTACCGCACCGGCAATTTCCTGTTCGATGAGCATGGCGTCATCCACGGCGTGCTGGACTGGGAGATGGCCCATCTGGGCGATCCGCTGGAGGACCTGGGCTGGAGCTTCAATCCGGTCTGGTCGTTTGGTCGCCCGGAAGCCGGGGGCCTGCTGCCCCATGACCGGGCCGCCGCCCTCTGGCGCCAGGCCAGCGGTCTCGCGGCCGACCCTGCAGCCCTGCACTGGTGGACCCTGTTCAACTGCGTGAAGGGCCAGGCCATCTGGATTTCGTCGGCGCGGGCCTTCATCGATGGCGGCAACACCGAGCCGATCATGGTGGCGCCGCCCTGGATGCTGCAGAACGCCCAGGATCGCGCGATCCTGAAAGTGATGGGACGCCTATGAAGCCCGAGGTTCCCGCCGTGCTGGGCGAAATGGCCCAGCTCCTGATGCGTAACGCCGACCCGTCCGTCCACCCCGCCGACCGGGCCGGGGCGCTGGGCCTGACCGCCCTGCTGCTGGGTCTCGCAGCCGAGGCCTGGGACGGGGCGGCGCATCACCTGGTGCAGGAGAACCGCGCGGTCCACGCCCTGCTGGTCCGGGGCCAGGCCTTCACAACCCCGCCCACCCCGCCGGTCGAGGACGACCTGCGTTTGTCGGCGCTCGGCGCGGAGAACGCACGGCTGCGCGCGGCGCTGATCGCGCTGCAGATCATCGTGGAGGCGCGGCCGGACGCCGCCGCCCTCAATGAAGCCATCTGGGCGGAGCTTCGCGCCTCCACCGAGCGACGGAAGACGGCGTCGTCCGTGGTCTGATGGCCTAGGGGCGCGGCGCCTGCGCGCGATCCTCCAGCCCATAGTCACGCATGACCGCCGCCACCCGCAGGCGATAGCCGGTGAACACGCCCGAACGCCCTGCGTCCTGGGCGGTGCGGTGCGCCTCGACCTCGCGCCAGGCGACGACCGCCGCCTCGTCGCGGAAAAAGGATAGGGAGAGCAGCTTGCCCGGTGTGGTGAGGCTCTCGAAGCGCTCGATGGAGACAAAGCCGTCGATCGCCTCGAGCTGGGGCCGCAGGGCGGCGGCCAGGTCGAGATAGGCGCCGCGTCGGCCCTCCGCGGGCTCGACCTCGAAGATTACCGCGATCACGCCGTCACCGGGGTCAGGAAGGTCCGCCGTTCGCTGAGGATGAACCGCTTCTCCTGGGCCAGGGCGAAGTTGGCGGCGCCGGCCGGATCGGACTTCAGGCGGGCGCGATAGGCTTCATAGGCCGCCAGGCTTTCGAAATTGATCAGGGCCAGGGCCACGTCATTGGTCCCCTCATGCGGCAGCCAATAGCCCAGGAGGTCGCCGCCGCAGGCCGGAATGATGCTGAGCCAGTTGCGGGCATAGGCCTCGAAGGCGTCGCGCTGGAAGGGGTCGATCTGGTAGCGGATGCAACAGGTGACGGTCATGGCCAGGGCGCCTCAGGCGGTGGGTTCGAACCCTGTCCTA
>NZ_CANCLE010000020.1 GCF_947378715.1 Phenylobacterium aquaticum | reverse complement strand
CATAGTGGATGGCGTCGGCGCCCAGCAACAGGTGCAGGGGCGGTACCTCCATGGCGACCAGCTTCAGGATCGCCTGGGCGGCCTTGGCCGGATCGCCGGATTCCTGGCCCGCATATTCGCCGAGCAGGCGCGGGGCCTCGTGGGCGGTGCCGGCATAGTCGCCGATCAGCCCTTCAGCGCGGATCATGGAGCGGCCGGCATAGTCGGTGCGCAGGCCGCCCGGCGCGACATTGGTCACCTTGATCCCCAGCGGCCCGACCTCCTGGGCCAGGGTCTCGCCCAGCGCTTCGAGCGCGAACTTGCTGGCGCAATAGATCCCGGTGCCGGACCAGGCCGCCAGGCCGGAGACCGAGGTGATGTTGATGATGTGGCCCGCGCCCCGCGCCCGCATGGCCGGCAGGACGGCGCGGATCAGGGCGAGCGGCCCGAAGACATTGGCCTCGAACTGGGCCCGCGCCTCGGCCAGGCTGACCTCCTCGACCGCGCCGATCAGGCCATAGCCGGCATTGTTGACCAGTACGTCGATGGCGCCGTACGCCGCCGCGGCTTCGGCCACGCCGCGCGTCACGGCGGCTTCGTCGGTGACATCCAGCTGGACGCCGAGCGACCGGCCCGGGGCCAGGGCGGAAAAGGCCGTGACCTCGGCCTCGCGGCGCGCCGTCCCGGCTACGCGGTCTCCCGCCGCCAGGGCGGCCTCGGCCAGGGCCCGGCCCAGGCCGCTGGAGACGCCAGTGATGAACCAGGTTTTCGTCATCAGAACGGCTTGTCGCCCTTCACCCACAGTCGGTGCATGATCCGGAAATACTTGGTGTCGTCATAGAGGGTGCCGGTGTGCAGGGTGCAGCGGTTGTCCCACATCAGGATGTCGCCGACCTGCCACTTGTGGCGGAACACGAAGCGATCCTGGGTCACCCATTCGACCAGCTCGTCGATCAGCTGCAGGCCCTCAGGATTGGGCATGCCGACCACCTCCTTGACCGTGCCGGTCGAGACCCACAGAGCCTTGCGGCCGTCGGCCGGGTGGGTGCGGATCAAGGGATGGATGACGTCCGGATTGGCGGCCTTCAGCTCCTCGGACAGCTCCTGGCGGCCGAACTCCCGGGTCGACATGAAGTACTGGTAGGAGTGGTGCAGCATCAGGCCGTCGAGCTCAGCCTGCCGTTCGGGGCTGAGTTCGTTCCAGGCCGCGCACTGGTCGGCCAAGAGGGTGTCGGAGCCCTCGTCCGGCACCTCAACCGCATAGAGCATGGTGCACATCACCGGCTCGGCCTTGTAGGAATAGTCCGTGTGCCAGCCGACCCCGTCATTGTGGGCGCCGATCGGCTGACCCTCGACCTCCCGGTTCGACAGGATGAACACCTTGGGATGGCCGGGCAGGGTGAACTTGGTCTGGGTGTGGTCCTCGGGCTCGCCGAAGGCCGCGATGAAGTCGACCAGCTGGGTTGGATCCAGGCTCTGGCCGCGCAGCAGGATGGCGCCGTGCTTGTGGAAGGCGTCGACCACGCCGGCCACCGTCTCGCCGTCCGCGCGGCTCAGATCGACATCCAGGAGCTCGACGCCGAATCCGGGCTTGAGCGGGCGGGTCTTGAGCTGAACGTCCGTGGTCATGAGAAGCCTCCTCCGCAGGTGCGCCATCATAGTAGGAGGCCCGCGCCCCGCCGGTCTTGCACGGGCGCGCCCGATCCTTTGTTCAGTCACGGGCCGGCGCGCCTGAACCTGCCCAGACCCTGATCAGAACCGCCTGGAAAGGCGGCGAACGGGCCTCTCCTACCTCGAGCCGGCCAAGTTGTCGTGCGCGCACGTGCAAGACCTGTGACGAGGCGCGAGCCTAGGCTGGGGGTCCTGATCGAGGCCCCTGCCCGGTGGAGCGCCATGCCAGCCGACCTTCTCAACGACGCGTTCTTCGCCGGTCTCTCGACCTCCACCGAGGGGTTCGAGACCGCCCAGACCCTGCCGCCGGCCTGCTATGTGGACGGGGATTTCTACGCCTTCGAGCAGGAGGCGGTGTTCAATCACGAGTGGCTCTGTGTCGGCCGCGAGGCCTGGGTCATGGAGCCGGGCGACTATTTCACCACCGCCATCATCGGTGAACCGATCCTGGTGTCGCGGACCCGCAAGGGTGAGCTGGTCGCCATGTCCTCGGTCTGTCAGCACCGGGCCATGCTGGTGGCTGAGGGCCACGGCAATACGCGCGGCTTTGTCTGCCCCTATCACCACTGGACCTATGGCCTGGACGGGGCCCTGGTGAACGCGCCGGCCATGGAGCAGACCTGCGGTTTCGACAAGGGCGACATCGCCCTGCCCAGGTTCAAGGTCGAGGTCTGGCTGGGGTTCATCTTCGTCAATTTCGACCTTGAGGCCGCACCGCTCGCGCCCCGCCTCACCCAGATCGAGACGGCGCTGGCGGGCTACGATCTGGCCGGGGCCGAAGGCCCGCGTCCCGATCCCGGCGCCCAGCTTCCCTGGAACTGGAAGGTGATGTTCGAGAACAACAATGACGGCTACCACGCCAGTCGCCTGCACCAGGGACCGCTGCACGACTTCGTGCCCTCGGCCCAGTCGGTGTTCCCGGCCATGCCGGATGAGGCCGCCGGCTATCTGCGTTTCAACGGCACCACCCATGCCGACGCGAGTTTCAACGTCACCCAGAAGGCGCTGCTGCCGGTGTTTCCGGGCCTGACGGAGGTCGACCGCAACCGGATGGTGTTCGCCAATATCCCGCCGACCCTGTCCCTGGTGGTGACCGCCGACATGGTCATCTATCTGATCGTCCGCGCCACCGGGCCCGAGACCCACGAGATGGACACCGGCCTGCTGTTCGCACCGGGCGCCATGGCCGATCCCGCCTTCAGCCACAAGCTGGAGGCCAATATGACCGCCGCCATGTCGATCATCGCCCAGGACATGCATGTCGACGGCCTGGTCCAGGTGGGGCTGCGCTCGCGCTTCGCCATCCGGGGCCGCTATTCCTGGCAGGAGGGCGCCCAGATCGCCTTCAACCGCTGGCTCACCCCGCGCTATCAGCGGACCTGGTCCGCGATCGCCGAACAGAGGGTCCCGGCATGAGCGACGGGCCCCTGCCGGTGGTGTTCTTCGGGCATGGCAGCCCGATGATCGCCCTTGAATCCAATGACACCACCCAGACCTGGGCGAAGATCGCCGCGTCGATCGGCAAGCCCAAGGCCATCCTCTGCATCTCGGCCCACTGGCTGACCCGGGGCGTCGGCGTCACCGCCATGCCCACCCCGCGCACCATCCACGACTTCGGCGCCTCGTTTCCCAAGGCGCTGTTCGAGATCCAGTATCCGGCGCCCGGCAGTCCGGAGCTCGCGGCCCGGGTCGCCACGCTGCTGGGCCCCGTGCCGGTGGTCCAGGATCAGGGCTGGGGGCTCGATCACGGAACCTGGTCAGTGCTGTCCAAGGCCTGGCCCGACGCCGATGTGCCGGTGGTCCAGCTCAGCATGGACGCCAGCCAGCCGCCCGCCTGGCACTACGAGATGGGCCGCAAGCTCGCCCCGCTGCGCGACGAGGGCGTGCTGATCATCGGCAGCGGCAATATCGTCCACAACCTGCCGGCCATGGACTGGGGCGCGCGGGTCCGCCCGGCCTATGACTGGGCCCAGGCCTTCAACGACTTCATCAAGACCGCCATCGCCGAGGACGCGCCGGAGCGGGCGGTGAACTTCGAAGCCTTCGGCGAGCCCGCCGCCAAGTCCGTGCCGACGCCGGACCACTACTGGCCGCTGCTCTATGTCCTGGGCGCGCGCCGGCCTGGCGACCGCGCAGCCTTCGCCCCTGACCATATCGAACACGGCTCCCTCAGCATGACCAGCGTCCTGCTCGACAGCCGTCCAACCCCGGCCGAAGCGGCCGCCTGAGGGAACCATGGCCTTCATCTGCGAAGCCGGCGACACGCGGCCCGACACCCTGCCGGGCGCCCTGCACACCCTGCGCGCCACGCCCCAGACCATCCACTGGGGCTATTTCGATCCGGCCAAGGCGCCGGTCATGAAGGTCAGGAGCGGCGACCTGATCCAGGCCGAGGCCATCACCCACCACGCCGGCGACGCCCCCGACCTCTTGATGGACGAGGCGGTCTGGAAGATCTTCCGCGAGACCCCGGAGGCCGATCGCAACCCCGGCGTCCACATCATGACCGGACCGATCTACATCGAGGACGCCAAGCCCGGCGACATCCTCGAGGTGCGCTATCTGCGCATGACCCCGCGCTGCAACTTCGGCTCCAACCTCGCGGCCAACTGGGGTCATCTGTACAAGGAGTTCGATGAGAAGGAGCGGGTGACGATCTATGAGCTCGACCCCAATTCGAACCAGGCCAGCGCGCTCTACGCCTATGACTTCCCTGGCAAGTATCTCGTACCGGGGACCATCACCAATTGCCCGGTCTGCGACCGCCAGCCGGCCCTGAACGGGGTCCGGGTGCCCGTCCGTCCGCACCTTGGGACGGCCGGCGTCGCCCCCGACGCCAGCGGTCGGGTCTCGACCATCCCACCGGGCCTGCACGGCGGCAATATCGACAATTGGCGGATCGGGGCCGGGGCGGTGATGTACTATCCGGTCCAGGTCGACGGCGCCCTGTTCTCGATCGGCGACCCCCATGTCAGCCAGGGCGACGGCGAGATTTCCGGCACCGCCATCGAGGCCTCGCTGAACGTCCTGTTCCAGGTGGTGCTGCGCAAGGACTTCACCTTCCCGAGCCCGCTACTCGAGACTCCGAACTTCTGGATCGTCCATGGCTTCGACGAGGATCTCGACCAGGCCATGAAGAACGCCTCGCTCGACATGCTGACCCTGCTGTCGGAGCACCAGGGCCTGTCGCGCAACGACGCCTATTCGCTGATGAGCGTCGCCGCCGACTTCGCGGTCACCCAGGTGGTCGACGGTCGCCAGGGGGTGCATGTGCGCATCCCCCGGACCATCTTCCCCCGCAAGGGCGCCGTGATCGATCCCGGGTGACGTCTTGAAGGCCTGGCAGTTCACCACCGACGCCTATCCCAAGGCCGAGCGCCGATCAGCCTGGCGTGACGCCATGGCCCGGTTGCGCCTGCCGATCGGCGACCTGCCCCAGGCCGATCCATTCCATGCCCAGGTCTCCAGCCTGACCTCGCCCATGGGGGTGGAGTTCTCGAAGGTTTCCTCGACCGCCCAGGAGATCGCCGGCCGCAACGCCGAGCAACCGGCGGCGGTCTGGTTGGCCCTGTTGCTGGAGGGCGACGCGACCCTGATGGACGGGGAGGAGGCGGTCACGGTCAAGCCGGGCGACATCATCTTCGGCCCCACGGGCCTGGCCGCCGCCCTGCGCTTCGACACCCGTTTCCGCCTGTTGTTCATCACTGCGCCGCGCGTCGCGTTGGACCACAGGTTGCTGGCGCCGGTGTCCCTGAAGATCGGCCATCTGCCGGCGGCGGGCGGGATCAATCACGTGTTCTCAGGCTTGTTGAAGGCCACCGCCGAGGCCCTGGACGACCTGACCTCCGACCAGCTGCGGCCCGTCGAACTGGCGCTCACCGAGTTCCTGGTGGCGAGCCTGGCGCTGGAGGGCGGGCCGGCCGTGCAGGGCGGGGCGGCCGGGGCGCGGGCGGTGCAACTGCACCGCGTCTGCCAGGTCATCGAGATGATGCTGGCCGAGCCGGAGCTGACCCTGCGAAGGGTCGCCGACGAGGATGGGGTTTCGCCGCGCTATCTGCAGAAGCTGTTCGCCGCCCACGGCCAGAGCTTCACCGGCTATGTGCGGGCCAGGCGCCTGGAACGTTGCCGCGCCGATCTCGCCAGCCCGGCGCGCGGCCAGCTGTCGATCTCTGAGATCTGTTTCCGCTGGGGCTTCAATGGCTCGGCCCATTTCAGCCGCGCCTTCCGCAACCAGTACGGCGCCTCGCCCCGCGAATACCGCCGGGCCAATGTGGGTGGCGCGGCCTAGCCGGCCAGCAGGGCCTCGACCTCCGCGCGGGTCGGTGAGGAGGTCGCCGCTCCGGCGCGGGTGACAGAGATGGCCGCCGCCGCATTGGCGTAGATCACCGCCGCCTCCAGATCGGACCCCTGCGCCAGGCGAGCGGCGAGCGCGCCGCAGAAGCAGTCCCCGGCCCCGGTGGTGTCGATGACCTGGGCCTTGCGGCCGGGAATCCGGGTGACCTGGCCGTCGCGCACAATCACCGCGCCGTCTCCGCCTAGCGTGGCGATCACCGCCTGGCCCGGCGCGGCGAGACCCCGGGCCGCCGAGGCGGCGTCCTCGGCGTTGGTGGGCGCCGCCTCCAGGCCGGCGAACCGCGCCAGCTCGGTCTCATTGACCACCAGGATGTCGGCGAGCGCGAGGAGGTGCGCGCCCTCCATCAGGGCCGGGGCGGCGTTGAGGATCCTGATCCCGGTCTGGGCTTGGGCGCTACGGAACAGGGCCTCGACGGCCGCCAGGGTCGCCTCGAACTGGGTCAGGAACACCTGGGCGCCGCTCAGGTCGGCGCGGGCGATCTGCGCGGCGTCGAACCGGGCGTTGGCGCCGGGGGCGACCACGATGCTGTTGCGGCCCGCCGCGTCGAGGGTGATGAAGGCCTGGCCGGTCGGGGCGTCGGCCACCTCGATGACGCCCCCGATCCCGACTCCGGCCTGCGTCAGGAAGGTCCGCATGAACAGGCCGGGTTCATCCGCGCCGACCGCGCCCAGCAGCTGCGTGGACGCGCCGGAACGCGCGGCGGCCACCGCCTGATTGGCCGCCTTGCCGCCTGGAAACCGCGACAGGCCGATGCTGGTCACCGTCTCACCCGGCGCGGGCAGATGCTCCACGGTCGCCACGTGGTCCAGATTGATCCCGCCCAGCACGCACACGCCCATCGCGATCTCCCGGCCCGCCAAAGCTCATCTGCATCTAACATTTCACAGCCGCGCGGAAGGCCTTGCGGAAAATGGGCTGTCCTGACGCCGATCTTGGCTCAGGATGCAGCCCGGACAGGGAGAGAGCCATGGCTGGGTTCAGGCGGTATGCGGCGGCGATCCTGGCGGTGATCGGACTGGGCCTGGCGGCGGGGCCCAGCCTGGCCGCGCCGCCATTCAAGGCCACCCTGCCGGCCGGGCCCAAGCCCTGGACCCATGAGCGCTTCGACGACGCGCCCCAGACCTTCAGCTTCGCCGTCGTCTCCGACCTGGAGTCCGGCTATCGCCCCGGTGTCTTCGATGTCGCCGTGGCAGACCTCGCCCTGCTGCACCCGGCCTTCATCATGACCGTCGGCGACATGATCGAGGGAGGTTCGGAAGACGCGGCCCTGTTGAACCGCGAGTGGGACGCCTTCGACGCCCTGGCCGCCAAGGCCCCGGCCCCGTTCTTCCACGTGGCCGGCAATCACGACATGACCAACCTGACCCAGCGCAAGGTCTGGGAGGCGCGCTATGGCGCCCGCTATTACGGCTTCGTCTATCGCGACGTGCTGTTCATGGTGCTGGACACCGAGGACTATCCGGCCGCGCGGATGCAGGAAATCTACCACGCCCGCGCCGACTTCCTCAGCCTGCGGAAGACTGATCCGGCCGCCGCCGCCAAGCTGCCCTATGCCTCCCTGCAAGAGGCCAGGACCGGCGAGATCGGGCCTGAGCAGAGCGCCTATTTCGAGAAGCTGATCGCGGCTCACCCCAAGGTGCGCTGGACCATCGCCCTGATGCACAAGCCGGTCTATGCGCGGCCGGGCGACAAGGGCCTGGGCCGCATCGAGGCGGCGCTGAAGGGCCGGCCCTACACCATCCTCAACGGTCACTTGCACCGCTATGGCTACGCCCAGCGGAACGGCGCCGACTACATCATGCTGGGCACCACCGGCGGTGAGCGGGCCTTCGACGGGTCCCAGGGCGCCATGGACCACATCATGTGGATCACCATGACCGACCACGGGCCCGACATCGCCAATCTCAAGCTGGAGGGCGTGCTGGACAAGACCGGCCATGTCCCGGCCGGCGGCGAAGCCCTGTGCCTGGACCACGGGGGGCTGCGCTGCCCGACGCCTTGACCCAGGTCATGGTCGGCAGGCGACGGCGCGATCACTAGAGGGGGAGGCGAAGGACGCGCCATGAACCCGATCACCTTCCTGGGCGGACTGCTGCTGGGCCTGGCCAGCTCGCTGCACTGCGCCGGCATGTGTGGCGCCATCGCCTCGTCCCTCACCCTGACCTTCGCCGGCTCCGGTGGCGCGCGCGACAGGGCGGAGGCCCTGGCGGCGGCCCAGGCCGGCAAGACGCTTGCCTATGTGACCGCTGGCGCCCTGCTGGGCGCCCTGGGCGCGGGGGTCTATGGCCTGCTGGATCGCCAGGGCGGCTTCTTCATCCTGCAAAGGGTCGGGGCTGCGGGCCTGGCCTGGGTGGGGCTGTCGATGCTGGGCCTGGCCCCGCCGCCCTCGGTGTTCGACCGCGCCTTCGCGCCCTTGCGCCGCTGGGCCTGGACCGCACGGCGGGGCGGACGTCGCCTGGCCGCCGGCGTGGCCGGACTGGTCTGGGGGCTGCTGCCCTGCGGCATGGTCTATTCGGCCCTGCTCTACGCCATGCTGTCTGGAACAGCGCTGAGCGGCGGTCTGGTCATGCTGGGGTTCGGCCTGGGCGTCACGCCCTCGGTGGTCGCCGTGGCCCTGGGCGTGTCCTGGTTGCCGAAAATCTCCCAGGCGCCCTGGACCCGTCGCGCTATCGGCGGGGTGATGATCGCCATTGGCGGGGCCACCCTGGTCTGGCCTATGGGCGGAGTCGTCGCCCTCTGCGCTCGTGTGCTGGGGACCTAGGCCGGATCGTCCCTCAGCAGGTGATCACGCTCCTCCGGCGTGTTGGCGCCGCGGATCCGCGCCTGGGCCTCGGGGCCGACCGGGATTTGGCTCAGCCCGGCGCGCTCGACCAGTCGGCGCAGGGGCCAGTCGTTCTCCGCCTCAGCGGGGAGGGCGGCCGGGGCGAGGACCATCGGCAGGGGCAGGCCCTCATAGTTCGCCCCAGGCCCCGCCGCCGCCAGCAGCGGGCCGAGGTCGGAAGCCCGCAGGGTAGGTGCGTCGACCGCCAGCACCAGCACCCGGTCGATGTCCGGGCCCAGGGCCGCAGCCCCCGCCAGCACGCCCGCAACCGGCCCGCTCTGAGGCGCGGGATCGGGTGCGCGGGGCAGGCCATAGTCCCCGTCGCCGGCGCTGACGATGGAGATCGCGCCCAGGGTCCGGGAGAGATCCGCCAGCCGATCCACCGCCCGACGACCGCCCCAGAGCTGGGCGGCCTTGTCGGTCCCCATCCGGCGGGAGGCCCCGCCGGTGAGGATCACGACGCCAAGACGGAGAGGATCAGCTGGCGCCAAGGATCTAGGCCAGGCCCTTGGCCGGGTTGATCAGGTACTTCTCGCCCGTGGCGCGGCGGTTATAGCCGGCGATGATCTCCGGGTTCAGGGCCTCGGCCAGGGAGATCTCGTGCGAATAGTGACTGGCGAAGGTGGTCTTCAACTCGTCGGCCACCCGCTGGCGCAGCTTGCCGGCCTCGGCCGCCCCGATCTTCATCAGGAACGGGGTGAGCAGCCAGCCGCCCAGGCCCCAGGACATGCCGAAGCCGCGCGACAGCTCGGTGATCCGGGTGTCCAGCCCGCCATAGATGTAGACCTGCTTGTAGGTCGTCGAGCCATAGCGGCTGTACTCGGTCATCTTGCGGTTGGCCGCGATCTCCATGGCGGTCAGAATCTGGCCGGCCAGCTTACCGCCGCCGATGGCGTCGAAGGCCAGGGTCGCGCCGGTCTCGACCAGGGCGTCGGTCAGCTCCTCCATGAAGTTGGCGGAAGTGGAATCGACCACGTGCTTGGCGCCGATGCCGGCCAGCAGGGCGGCCTGTTCCGGGCTGCGGACCACATTGACCAGGGCCACCCCGTCCATCAGGCAGATCTTGTTCAGCATCTGGCCGAGGTTGGAGGCTGCGGCGGTATGAACGAGCGCGGTGTGGCCCTCCCGGCGCATGGTCTCGACCATGCCCAGCGCGGTCAGCGGATTGACGAAGCAGGAGGCCCCGTCGCGGGCGGTTGCGCCCTCCGGCAACAGCAGGACGTCGGCGGCCTTCACGACCCGGAACTGGGCGTACATGGCGCCGCCCAGCAGGGCGACGGTCTTGCCCAGCAGGGCCTGGGCGGCCGGGGAGGCGCCGGCGGCGATCACCACGCCCGCGCCTTCATTGCCGACCGGCATGGACTCGTCGACCCGCGCGCCCATGGCCCGCATGAAGGCGGGCGGAATGGCGGCGGTGACCACCGGGCTCTCTGCGGTTCCAGAGACCTTCACGGTGGACAGGTCCGCCGGACCCAGCAGCAGGCCGAGGTCGGACGGGTTGATCGGCGAGCCCTCGATGCGCACCAGCACGTCGTCGGGGCCCGGCTCGGGGATCGGAACCCGCGCCAGGGAAAGCTCAAGCTCTCCGCTTGATTTGACCAGCGAGCGCAGCTGCAGGCCCGTGCCCTGATTGTCCATGTGGCGTCTCCTCGAAAGTTGTTGTGTTGAGTTGGGCGGCACAGAAGCCCGGCGCAAGGCGCGGGGCAATGGCTGTGTGCGATCAGCGGTCGGCGATCATCATCCGCGCGGCCTTCTCGGCGATCATCATGGTCGGTGAATTGGTGTTGCCCGAGGTGATGGCCGGCATGATCGAGGCGTCTGCGATCCTCAGGCCCGCGATCCCATGCACCCGTAGCCGCGCGTCGACCACGGCCTGGGGGTCGGAGGCCAGGCCCATCCTGGCCGTGCCGACCGGGTGGAAGATGGTGGTCCCGAGCGCGCGGGCGGCGTTCAGCAGCTCGGCGTCGGACTGGGCCTGATCGCCGGGCCGCCGTTCCTGGGGCGCGAACCTCTGCAGCGGCGGCTGGGCCACGATGCGTCGGACCAGGCGCATGGACTCGATGGCCACCCGTTCATCCTCGGGTGTCGACAGATAGTCGGGCTGGATCATCGGCGCGGCCTGGTGATCCGGGCTCGTCGCATGGATCGATCCCCGGCTGGTCGGCCGCAGATTGCAGACGCTGATGGTCACGGCGGGGAAGGCATGCAGCGGCTCGCCGAACCGGTCCAGCGACAGGGGCTGGACGTGGAACTGCACATTGGGCGTCGCATGGTCGGGCGAGGAGCGCGCGAAGGCGCCCATCTGCGAGGGGGCCATGGACATGGGTCCGCGCCGGAAGGCCGCGTATTCCAGGGCCATCAGCGGCCTGCGCCACCAGGAGGCATAGAGCTCGTTCATGGTCGGGACGCCGGTCACCCCGAAATAGGGCCGGATCTGCAGGTGATCCTGTAGATTTTCGCCGACGCCCGGCAGGTGGCGCTGGGTCTCGATCCCCAGAGCCTGCAGCCGCGCGCCGTCGCCGATGCCGGACAGTTCCAGCAGCTGCGGCGTCGCCACCGCGCCGGCCGCCAGCACCACCTCGCCGGTGGTCCGCGCCTCGAAGCTCTGGCCGCCGCGGGTCCAGGTGACCCCTACCGCCCGGCCGTTCTCGAGGATCACCCGGCTGACCCGGGCGTGGGTCTCCAGCTTCAGATTGGGCCGCTTCAGGACCGGCTTCAGGAAGCCCGCCGCCGCGCTCCAGCGTCGTCCGGCCTTCTGGTTCACCTGGAAATAGCCACAGCCGAAATTGTCGCCGCCATTGAAGTCGGGAACCTGGGGAATGCCCTCGAGGGCCGCAGCCTGGGCGAAGGCGTCCAGCACCTCCCAGCGCATGCGCGGATGCTCCACCCGCCATTCGCCGCCGGAGCGATGCAGCGGGCCGGGCGGGGCGATGTGGTCTTCCTGGGCCAGGAACAGCGGCAGGACATCGTCCCACCCCCAGCCGGCGAGGCCGCGCTGGCGCCAGCTGTCATAGTCCGCCGCCTGACCGCGCATATAGATCATGGCGTTGATCGCCGAGGAGCCGCCGATCACCTTGCCGCGCGGATAGGCCAGGCTGCGCCCGGCCAGGCCCGCCGTCGGCTCGGTCTTGAACATCCAGTCGGCGCGCGGATCGCCGATCGAGAACAGGTAGCCGACGGGGATATGGAACCAGATCCAGTCGTCCTGCCCGCCGGCCTCCAGCACCAGCACGCGGCGCGATGGATCGGCCGACAGCCGATTGGCCAGCACGCAGCCGGCCGACCCGGCGCCCACGATGATGACGTCAAAGGTCTCGGACATGGCGGGCGCCGGCCCGTTCAGCCGCCGCCGGTCAGCCGCCCATCACCTTGGCGCGCAGCCGGCGCATGCCGCCCAGCCACCGGTCATAGTCGGCGGTCTTGCGCTGCATGTAGGTCAGGACCTCGGGGTGGGGCAGGATCAGGAACTTTTCCGCCGCCAGGCCCTGGACCACATGCTCGGCGGCTTCGTCGGGGGTCAGCACCCCGTCCAGGCTCTGGGGCGAGCCAGATCCGCCGGCCCGCAGCATGGCGGTGTCGACCCCTTGCGGGCACAGCACCGAGACCTTGATGCCCTGGTCGCCATGGGTGATGGCCAGGCTCTCGGCCAGGCCGATGGCCGCGTGCTTGGTGGTCGAATAGACCGCCCCGCCGATCTGCGACAGCAGGCCGGCCGCCGAGACGGTGTTGAGCAGATAGCCCTCGCCACGCGCGACCATGCCCGGCAACACCGCGCGGGCGGCATGGACGTGGGCCATGACATTGACGCCCCAGGCCCTGGCCCAGACCGGATCGGGGGAGGACACCGCGTTGTTGCGATCCGGATCCCCGTCTCCGACCCCGGCATTGGAGCAGAACAAGTCGATATGGCCCTGGTCGGCCTCGACCGCCGCAACCATGGCGGCCACCGCAGCGCCGTCCGAGACGTCGGTCTGATAGGCGGTTCCGCCAAACTCGGCCGCGACCTTGCGGGCGCCTTCGATATTGCGATCAACCACGGCGACGTGACGGGCGCCTTCGCGGGCGAAACGTCGGGCGAGCGCCGCGCCTATGCCATCGGCCCCGCCGGTGACCACGACGACCTTGTCCTTGAGTTCCATGTTCGCGCCTCCCTGCGCCCAGCCGCCGCGCGCGGCGGCATGCTTGGGCGATGGGTTAGGGGCCCCTCCGCCCGGGCGCAACCCTCGTCTTCCGCGCGCCGGTGCGACCAGCAAAGAAGCAGCTTCCGTCGCGGAATCGCTTGGAGATCGGTCAATTCCGGCCATCCGACGATTTTATGTGCGATGCCGTTTACACGCGCGGATTGTCATGATGACTTCGCCAAAGACGAGTGGTTTTCATCGTGGATATCCGATTTCAAGACGAAAACCGGCGTTATCAAATCGCCATCTGATTTGACTGCATTGGGCGTCGGTCGGGGAATGGCGCGCCGGCGCATTTCAACACCCGTGGGGAATCGAATGAGAAGCAAAGCTAAGACCCGGTCGCTGACGGCCCTGCTGCTGGCCTCGGCCCTGGCGCTGCCGGCGGTGTCGGCCCAGGCCGAGACCAGCCCGGCCATGAAGGCTGCGGCCATCGCCAATGTCGATTCCCACACCAAGATGGTCCAGGAGATGGTGGACCAGGTGTTCTCCTATTCCGAGCCCGGCTTCCAGGAGTTCCGCACCTCGGAATATCTGACCGGCGTGCTGGAGAAGAACGGCTTCAAGATCACTCGTGGCGTGGCCGGCATCCCCACCGCCTGGACCGCCACCTGGGGGACGGGGGGCCCGCTGGTCGCCCTGGGCAGCGACATCGACGACCTCTTGGGCCTGTCGCAATATCCCGGCATTCCGGACATCAAGCCGATGGTCGATGGCGCGCCGGGGCACGGTGAGGGCCACAATTCCGGCATGCCGATGATGATCGTCGCGGCGCTGGCGGCTAAGGACGTGATGGAGAAGAACCACATCCCGGGCCGCATCATGCTGTGGCCGGGCGTCGCCGAGGAACTCCTGGCGACCAAGGCCTTCTATGCCCGTGACGGCGTGTTCAACGGCGTCGACGCCTCGATCTTCGCCCACGTGTCCAAGGACTTCTCGACGGGCTGGGGCCCGGGCGGCAACAACGGCATGGTGTCGGTTGAATACACCTTCCACGGCAAGACCGCCCACGCGGCCGGCGACCCCTGGGACGGCCGCAGCGCGCTCGACGCGGTCGAGATCATGGACACCGCCTGGAACTTCCGCCGCGAACATCTGCCGCTGACCCAGCGCTCGCACTATGTGATCACCAATGGCGGCGGCCAGCCCAATGTCGTGCCGGGGATCGCCTCGGTCTGGTACTATTTCCGTGAACAGAACTTCCAGTCGATCCGCGACCTCTACCAGCTTGGCAACAAGATCTCGGAAGCCGCCGCCATGGCGACGGACACCACGGTCGAGCACCACGTCCTGGGCTATGCGGCCCCGAACTATTCGAACAAGCCCCTGGCCGAGGCCGCCTACGCCAATATCAAGGCGATCGGCATGCCGCAGTGGAGCGAGGACGACAAGACCTTCGCCAAGCGGGTCCAGACCGCCCAGCATTTCAAGCCTGAACCCCTGGCCACTGAGGTCTCTCCGCTCTCAACGCCCGATGGCCGCGGCCCCTCCATGGGCGGTGGCTCTGACGACATCGGCGATGTGATGTGGACCGTGCCGACCATCACCATCCGCTATCCCTCGAACATCCCCGGCGCCATCGGCCACAACGTGACCTCGGCCATGGCGATGGCCACCCCGATCGCTCACAAAGGTGTGGTGGTGGGCGCCAAGGCCGTGGCCCTGACCGTCCTCGATGTCATGACCACGCCGAAGCTGGTCGCCGACGCCAAGGACTACTTCCAGAACGTACAGCTGAAGGACACCAAGTACGATCCGGTGCTGACCAAAGACGATAAGCCCGCCATCTGGCTGAACACCGATATCATGGCCAAGATGCGCCCGAAGATGGAGCCCTTCTACTACAACCCCAAGAAATACGGGACCTATCTGGAGCAGCTCGGCATCCAGTATCCCAACGGGAACGTGAAGTAGGGGGCGCGAAAAGCTTCCGCGTTTCCATCCCCTTGGGCGCGGACTGGGTTCGGGGAGGCGTGCGAGCGTCTCCCCGAACTGATTCTGGGCGACGCCTCAGCCGGGCGTGGTCTTGTCCTGGAACACGACGGGCGGGGTCGAGCGTCGCGCCACCTCGCGCATCACGAAGCTGGACCTGATCTTGGCCACGTGGGGCAGGGTGGACAACTCGCGCCGATAGACCCGGTCATAGTCCTCGAAGGACTCGACGTTCAGCATGATCAGGAAGTCGGTGTCGCCTGAGACAAAGCCGCAATAGGAGACCGAGGGGCACTTCACCACCTCGCGCTCAAACTCGTTCAACGCCTTCTCCGCCTGAGAGCTCAGCTCGATGGCGACGAACACGACCACGCTGTAGCCGAGCATCGGCAGATTGAGATTCGCCGAATAGCTGAGCACCGCCTGGCGCTCCTCCAGGCTCTTGCGTCTGCGGGCCACCGCGGTCGAGGAGAGGTTGATTTTCTCCCCCAGCCAGACGTCTGACGCTCGCCCATCCGCACAGAGCTCCTTCAGGATCCGATAATCCACGTCATCCAGGTCGAGCTGTTCGGATTTCGACATTGAACTTCCAACTCCGTGCATAAATCGGCGGCAGAAATGCATTTCCGGCGCTGAAAACCCGCTTTCCGCAAGTCGAATTTCTACGCCCGATTAAGGTGGGTTTGTGGCGGGCAGGAATTGGGCGGCGTTCTACAAAAAGACGCCCTCTGCCCCGCAAGCGCACATCGTGCGCACAGGTCTACGCCGCTCTGTCCGGGCGGTCCACGGGGGTGGAGACAAACAGGGGCGCGACGCCGGGCTGTAGACGCAGCAGATGCGGGTGCGCCGTGGCGGGGACGTCGACTGATCCGTCCGAGTACGGAGCAGACAGGCGAAACATCGAGATTGAATTCAACACGCAGCGTGTCGGTCTTCCGGCGCGCGAGGGGTCGCTTTGTCTTTCTTGCGGGGACGGGGCGACGCGAAACGGGCGGCTGAAATCCGCCTTTACTGACGAACAAGCAGCCGGGGAAAATCATGCGACAGTCAACAAACCTGAGGCGGACAACCAGCGTCCGGCGCTACGCTCTCGCGACGGCGAGCCTTGCGGCGCTGCTGGCCTCCACCCACGCAGCCACCGCCGCCGAAGCCGCGGATGCGGCGGCTGGCAAGGGCGAGGCTGTGGTCGAGGAGGTGTTGGTCACCGGTTCGCGCGTGGTGCGAGATGGCTATGACGCCCCGACCCCGGTCAACGTGCTGGGCACGGAGGAAATCAAGGCCGCCGCGCCGGCCAACATCGCCGACTTCGTGAACACCCTGCCATCCGTGGCGGGCAGCACGACGGCGTCCAATTCTTCCGGCAGCCTCAGCAATGGCGCGGCGGGGATCAGCGCCCTCAACCTGCGCTCGCTCGGCACTGGCCGCACCCTGGTGCTGTTCGATGGCCAGCGCTCGGTGGTCTCTGCCTCCACCGGCCAGGTGGACACCAACACTTTCCCTCAGGCCCTGATCAGCCGCGTTGAAGTGGTGACCGGGGGCGCCTCCTCGGCCTATGGCTCCGACGCCGTGGGCGGGGTGGTCAACTTCATCCTCGACAAGGCCTATACCGGGGTCAAAGCCACCGCCGAATACGGCGAGACCACCTATGGCGACAACCCGAACTCGAAGTTCAACATCACCGCGGGCGGCGGCTTCGCCGACAAGCGCGGCCACGTGTTGTTCAGCGCTGAACGGGTCCGCCAGGAAGGCATCCACTATTACAGCCGCGACTGGAACAAGTCCGGCTATTTCGCCATCCGCAACCCCGACACCACGACGGCGGGCCTGCCCTATTACGTGGTCTCCCACAATGTCGGGATCTCGTCCTATACGCCCGGCGGCCTGATCACCGCCGGCGCGCTGAAGGGGACCTATTTCGGCGTCAATGGCGCGGTGAACCAGCTGGCCTATGGCCAGGTCTCCGGCCAGTGGATGATCGGCGGCGACTGGAAATATTCGTCCTCGGGCATGAACGGCACCAACAGCCTGGCGCCGGATGAGGATCGCGACAGCGTCTTCGGCCGCGTCAGCTACGATCTGACCGACCATGTCGAGGTGTTCGCCCAAGGCTCCTACGCCAAGTACAAGGGCCTCAGCTACTACATCAACCCGACCCAGACCGGCATCGTCATCCAGGCCGACAACGCCTATCTGCCGACCTCGATCAAGACCCAGATGACCACGCTGGGCCTGAAGTCCTTCACCATGGGGACCAGCAACGCCGACATGCCGGCCTCGGGCAGCGCCATGGAGCGTGAGACCCAGCGCTATGTGGTCGGCGCCAAGGGCGACTTCGACGCCTTCGGCCTGGCCGTCGACTGGGACGGCTACTACCAGCACGGCGAGACCCAGACCCACGAGTCGCTGACCGCCACCTGGAACACGGCGCGCCTGGCCCTGGCCACCGACGCGGTGGTCAATCCCGCCACCGGGGCGATCGTCTGCCGCTCCACCCTGACCAACCCGACCAATGGCTGCGTGCCCCTGAACCGGTTCGGCACGGGCGTCGCCAGCGCGGCGGCGCTCGCCTATGTGCTGGGCACCCCCTATCGCGACCAGGACTTCAAGCAGGACGTCACCGCGATCAACTTCCGCACCAACAGCCTCCAGGGCTGGGCTGGTCCGATCTCGCTGGCGGTCGGCGCCGAGTATCGCAAGGAACAGATGGGCGGCTTCGTGCCGACCCAGTACCAGGCCAGCGGCTGGAAGTACGGCAACTTCAAGGTCACCAAGGGCGAGTACGACGTCAAGGAAGCCTATGTCGAAGTCCTGGTCCCGATCCTCAAGGGCTTGGATTTCAACGGCGCCGCCCGCTACACCGACTATTCGACCTCCGGCGGGGTCACCACCTGGAAGGCCGGCGTCACCTATACGCCGATCGACGACATCACCTTCCGCGCCTCCAAGTCGCGTGACATCCGCGCCGCCAATATGAGCGAGCTCTACGACACCGGCACCGCGCGCTCGAACTCGGTCAGCATCAACGGCGTCTCGACCGCCTTCGTCCAGAACCTGCAGGGCAATCCCAACGCCCAGCCGGAAGTGGCCGATGGCTACGGCGTGGGCGTGGTGGTCAAGCCGCGCTTCCTGCCCGGCTTCCAGGCCTCGGTCGACTATTACGACATCCAGGTCGCCGGGGTGATCAGCTTCGTCACCGCCCAGCAGGTGGCCGACTATTGCTACATCAACAAGGTCACCAGCTACTGCAGCCAGCTGGTCTATACGGGCTCCACCCTCAGCACGATCAACCTCTACTACGCCAACCTCAACAAGCTGATCGCCCGGGGCCTGGACGTCGAGGCCTCCTACCGCGTGCACCTCGAGGACCTCTATGAGCCGCTGAAAGGCGACCTGAGCCTGCGCGCCCAGGGCACCCACTATATGGAGAACGTCACCGACGATGGGGTGACACACATCGACCTGGCGGGCTCCAACGCAGGCAGCACGCCGGACTGGATCTACCGCCTGTCGGCCCTCTACAAGCTCGATCCGTGGACCCTCAACGTCACGGCGCGCGGCGTCAGCTCGGGCGTGGTCAGCAATGCCTACACCGAGTGCACGACCAGCTGCCCGGCCAGCGTCGCGCCCTATTACACCATCAATAACAATCACATCGACGGCGCGACCTATTTCGACGTCTCCGCCTCCTACGCCTTCGACATCAAGGACGTGAGCGGCGAGGCCTATATCTCGATCAAGAACATCTTCAACAAGGACCCGGTGCTGACCTCCAACCCGAACAACCTCGGGGCGGAAAACACCGTGGGTTATCTGCAGACCAACCGCAGCCTCTACGACGTGCTCGGACGCGTGTTCCGGGTCGGCGTGCGGATGGAATTCTAGGCCCCGAGGAGCGTGACGGCCCGCCCCGGTGTGAAAACGCCGGGGCGGTTGTATCTAGGTTCGAAAATAAGCGTCCCCGGGGGAGATTCGATGACACGTGGATTGAGCGCTGCGCTGCGCGCCCTGCTGGCCTCGACGGCCCTGATCGCCGCGCCGGCCCTGGCTGAGGCTCCGCCGCCGCCCCCCGCCCCAGCCTCCACCGCGCCCTTGATGACCGGCCTCTTGCCGGTTCGCGCCGATATCGCCACGGGCAGGATCCTGGTGACCTTGCCGGCGCCGGGGGCGGACGGCGTCTCCGGGCGGTTCATCTATTCCACCAGCCTGCGCACGGGCATCGGCTCGCCCAACATGCGGCTCGATCGCGGCATGCTGGGGCCCAGCCGCCTGCTGGTCTTCCGCCGCTACGGCAAGAAGATCGCCATCCAGTTCGAGAACCCCCGGTTCCGCGCCACCGGCGGAACCCCGGCCGAGCAGGCCTCGGCCCGCGACAGCTTCCCGATCACCACGGTCTGGATGGGCGACATCGTCCAGGCCGAGGCGGACGGGCGGGTGACCATCGACATCGCTCCCTTCCTGACCCGCGACGTGATCGGCATCGGCCAGGAACTGGCCCAGGGCGGCGCCAAGGGCTTCAAGGTCGCCGACAATCTCAGCGCCGCCGATCTCGGCGCCGTGAAGGTCTTCCCCGACAATATCGAGATGGAGGCCCTGCAGACCTACCAGTCGGACACCCCGGCCGGCGAGGTGAACAGCCTGGCGCCCGATCCGCGCCAGATCAGCTTCGTGGTCCACCACTCCCTGGTCCGCCTGCCGGAGCCCGGCTATGTGGCCCGCCGCTTCGACCCCCGGGCCGGCGGCTTCGCCAACCAGATCGTCGACTTCGGCACACCTCTCACCCAGAACGTCGTCTACCAGCTCGCCAACCGTTTCCGGCTCGAGAAGGTCGACCCCAGCGCCCCGCGCTCCAAGGTCAAGAAGCCGATCATCTTCTACATCGATCCCGCCGCGCCCGAGCCGATCCGCTCGGCCCTGGTGGAGGGGGTCGGCTGGTGGGCCCAGGCCTTCGACGCGGCCGGGTTCATCGACGGGTTCCAGGCCAAGGTGCTGCCGCCCGGCGTCGACCCGCTGGATGTCCGCTACAATTTCGTCAACTGGAGTAACCGCGCCACGCGGGGCTGGTCCTATGGCCAGGTGATCACCGATCCCCGCACCGGCGAGATCATCAAGGGCAATGTGGTGCTGGGCTCGCTGCGCTCCCGCCAGGACATGATCATCTTCGAGGGCCTGGTCGGGACCGACAAGCTCGGCAAGGGCGGCCCCAATGACCCGGTCGAGGTGACCCTGGCCCGGCTGCGCCAACTCGGCGCCCACGAGGTCGGCCATTCCCTGGGCTTCGTCCACAACTTCGCCGCCAGCACCCAGGGCCGCGCCTCGGTCATGGACTATCCGGGCCCGAAGATCGGCCTGGTCAATGGCGCGCCGGATCTCACCGACGCCTATGCCCGCGACATCGGCAGTTGGGACAAGTTCACCGTCGACTGGCTCTATGGCCAGGCCGCTCCCGGCGTCGATCCGGATGCAGCGGCGCGCGAGAAGGCCGAGGCCTCGGTCGCCGCCGGCGTGCGCTTCATCACCGACATCGACGGCCGCGCGCCCGACACCCCCAATCCCTGGGGCAGCATGTGGGACAATGGCCCAGACCCGGCCGCCGAGCTCACCCGGCTGATGGCGGTGCGCAAGGCCGCCATCGCCCGCTTCGGCCAGAACGTCTTGTTGCCGCATGAGCCGGTGGCCGATCTGCGCCGCCGCTTCGTGCCGATCTGGCTGCTGCACCGCTACCAGGTCGACGCGACGGCCAAGATGGTCGGCGGGGTGGACTATGTCTACGCGGTGCAGGGCGATGGAACTCCACCGGCCAAGCCCGTTGCGCCGGCGACCCAGCGCGCCGCTCTCGACGCCCTGTTGGGGACCCTGTCCGCCGATCAGCTTGAGGTTCCCGATGGCCTCGTCGGCCTGCTGTCGGCGGGGATCAACGGCGCCTCGGACCGACAGTCCGATATCGAAGTCTTCGCCAATGCCGGCGCCGCAGCCTTCGATCCGCTGGCAGCGGCCGACGTGGGGGCCCAGGTGACGCTCGACACACTCCTGGCGCCCCCACGTCTGACCCGGGTCTTCGAGCAGCATCGCCGCGACCCAGGGGCCCTGGGCCTTGATGAACTGGTGGACAAGGTGCTGACGGCGACGGTGGAGACCCGCAAGACCGATCTCAGCCGCCGCATCGCCTATCGCGCGGTGATGGCGCTGGCCGAGGCCGCCCGTGATCCGGATGCATCGCCCGACGTCGCCGCCGCGATCAATGCGCGCCTGACCACCCTGGCCGACCAGTTCGCCAAGGGCGGGCCCGGACCTGATGGCGCCTGGAGCCGCAGCCTCGCCCACATCCTCACCGACGACGCCCTGCTGGAGAAGGAACTGGCCAAGACGCCCCGCGCGCCCGCCGTCCCGCCCGGCATGCCGATCGGCGCCGAGACCGACTGGATGGACGACCTCTAGATTTCCCGCCCGAAGCTCCCGGCAGGAAGACCTCGGCCTCGGACGTTTGCGCGTCCGGGGCCGAACCCGTTCAGCTCTTAGGTGGACCGAAGCGCCACGGAACCCCCAAGTCTGCTAGGATCTCTCCTGCGATCGGCTTCCGTTTGGCAGGGCCATCAAGCCGGCTGCTGACTATCCGCCGATCTGCAGGTCACACCGTCTGGTAAGTCGACGCTGTCTCAATCGTCGTGTGGTTCGCCGTCCGAGAAGATCTGGGCCTGCTCTGCTAGGCGTTTCGTTTCCGCGTTCTCGTGAAAGCGGACGCGGGTGCGGACGAATTTCTTGGCGCCCTTAACCGAGCGCGCCATGCCCCGATGTCCGTTGGTGAAATCGTTCCGAATCCCCGCCTGGAACCGCAGGCCACTTATCGGTGCGACGCCGCTCCATGAGTGCATCGACTTATCAAGAAAATCCGTCTTCCCGATCCTGCCAATAGGTCGCTGCTTCCCGGTCTCCGGAACGAACCCGTTATTGTATTCTTCGGGCTTGTAACGCTGATTTACAGGCCTTTTGTTCTTCCTGCGCTGATTGACGTCCGTCATGAGAACCTGCCGAGCCGTTGTGTCGTGCGTCTTCAAATGCAGCGTTGCGTTGTTCTCAGACTGACATCCAGGCCTGAGGTATGCAATCAGCCCAGCCCTTCGCGAAGGACATAGGCTTCGCATTGCGCGGGATCGAACCGTACGGACAGCCTCCTGTTCGCCACGTGGGTCGCCCCTACACCTCCTGCGCCAGCCTCGCCAGCCCCGCATAGATCGGGAAGGCCGCCGCCAGCCTGGCCACCTCCGCCCGCGCCAGACCCTCGGCCGCGCTGTTGTCGGCCGGGTTGGCGATGAAGCCGTCCAGCACATCGGCGATCAGTTCGCCGATCTGGTGGAATTCCACCGCGCTGAAGCCGCGCGTGGTTCCGGCCGGGCTGCCGAACCGGACACCGCTGGTCAGGGCCGGGGGCAGGGGGTCGAAGGGTACGCCGTTCTTGTTGCAGGTCAGGCCCACCCGGCCGAGCGCGTCCTCGGCGTCGCGGCCGGTCAGGCCCCGGCCGCGCAGGTCCAGGAGGATCAGGTGGGTGTCGGTGCCGCCGGTGACCAGGCTGAAGCCCCGATCCATCAGGGCCTCGCCCAGGGCCTGGGCGTTGGCGACCACCTGGGCCGCATAGGCCTTGAAGTCCGGGCGCAGGGCCTCGCCAAAGGCCACGGCCTTGGCGGCGATCACATGCATCAGGGGGCCGCCCTGCAGGCCGGGGAACACCGCCGAATTCAGCTTCTTCGCCAGCCCCTCGTCATCGGTCAGGATCAGGCCGCCGCGCGGGCCCCGCAGGGTCTTGTGGGTGGTCGAGGTCACCACGTGGGCGTGGGGGAAGGGGCTCGGATGGGCGCCGCCCGCCACCAGGCCGGCGATATGGGCCATGTCGACCATCAGCCGGGCGCCGACCTCGTCGGCGATGGCGCGGAACCTGGCGAAGTCGATCTGGCGCGGAATGGCCGAGCCGCCGGCGATGATCAGCTTGGGCCGATGCTCCCGGGCCAGCACCCCGACGGCCTCATAGTCGATCAACCCGTCTTCGGGCTTTACGCCATATTGTACAGCCTTGAACCATTTCCCGGACAGGGTCGGCTTGGCGCCGTGAGTCAGGTGGCCGCCGGCGTCGAGCGACATGCCCAGGATCGTGTCGCCGGGCTTCAGGAGCGCCATCATCACCGCCCCATTGGCCTGGGCGCCGGAGTGCGGTTGGACATTGGCGAAGCCGCACCCGAACAGGGCCATAGCCCGGGTGATGGCCTGGGCCTCCACCACATCGGCCTGCTCGCAGCCGCCATAGTAGCGCTTGCCGGGATAGCCCTCCGCGTACTTGTTGGTCAGGACCGACCCTTGCGCGGCCATCACCGCGGGCGAGACTATGTTCTCCGACGCGATCAGCTCGATCCCGCCCTGCTGTCGGGCCAGTTCGGCGGCGAGCGCCTGGGCGATGACGACGTCGCCCTCCAGGCGGCGGTCAAAGAACTCCGACATCTGCTCTCTCCGATGTTTCGGCCTTCGACGACATCGAAGGCACGCGCGAACCTCTGGGCTGAACGATCAGCCGGTTGCGCCCCTTCTGTCTGTCTTGCCTGAGATCGTTATCCCGTCGGCGGGCGCGGCTGCGCCTCTTTCCAGAAGTCCGTAGCTGAACGGTCCGTTTGCCTGAGAGATTCCGGGGCGGTTGCTCCTTCGGCGCTGGCTTTCGCCAGGCTCTCCCGTGTCAGCACGGTGAGGCTTGAGCGCGCTCTCGGGCCCTGTCAAACCCCTATCCTCGATGGCGCCGTGATCGCGCGGACTTCACGCTCGGTTGCGCGAATCCTAGGCGTCGTAGGCCTGGCCACGCGTCCGGGCGACGTGGAAGTCACCGCTGACCGACAGCACGATCCAGTCGCCGGGCCGCGCCACCTCCTGGCCCAGAGGCGTCGCCACCTGCACCAGGCCGCTCGGATCGATCATCGCTCCGCACTCGCCCAGCCAGGTTTGCAGGGCCCGCCAGCTGCGCGAGTCCTCGGGCCCGGGCACGCGCAGGGCGGCGCCATGGTCGAAGGCCTTGGGAGTGGAACGCCGCATATCTCGAATCAACCGGGTGGGTGGAAACGGGAGTTGGCGCTGAATCGGTATCCCGGACCTTAATGAGCGTGACAGTTCGTTCCGGCTTCCCTCAGGCCGCCTTGGCGAACCGCAGCACCACCGCCTGTTCCGAGGCCTCCAGGTCGATCCGGGCGGCCAGGACCTCGCCCGCCCCCTGGGCTCGCAGCCAGCCGGTATAGAGTCCCTCCAGCAGGGCGGCGAAGGCGGCGGGCCAGGCGCCGGACGCATCCTCGCTGATCCGCCAGGGGCCTGCCTCGTGGCGGATCATCACCGCCTCGCCGGCGTCGCTCAGCGCGACCAGGCCCCAGTCCATGGCGGCGAGCGCCTGGTTGGCGGCGACCTGGAATCCCTCGAGGGTCTCGGTGGTTCCCAGCGGCGAGCTCGCCGCCAGCCTCAGGCCGGTCTGGCGCAGGAAACCCCGGGCCGGCTCGACGCCGACATTCTCGAACAGCTCGGCGGCGATGGCCGCCAGGGTTCCGCGCCATTGGGCGGAGACCTGGCGGTCGGCGTAATAGGAGATCACGGTGTCGTTCGACTGGGTCATTGCGGTCCTCCAAAGGTCTTGCGCAGGAAGACCCCGAGTTTGAATTCATTGTACTGGCCGAAGGTGTCGAGCGAGGCCTTGCCCCCGATCGAAGCCGAAGGACTGATCTGGTATTCCGCCTTGGCCTCGCCGGAGATGCCAAAGCCTGAGCGGCTGTTGCCCTGGTGGAAGGCCTGGACCTCGGTGGAATAGATGGTGGCGGCGGCCAGCTTGCCCTGCAGGGCCGGGTTGGTCGGGAAGACCAGCGACGGATCCTCGCTATAGGACTGGAAGCCGGGCGCGATCTTCACGTCCCACTTCCACTTGTCTCCCGACAGGGCGTAGCTGACCGGGAAGCTCAGGCTGACATATTGCTGCGGGCTGAAATAGCCGCCCTGGCCCAGGCTGAAGTGGCGCAGGTTCTTGTCATAGGCCTGGGTGTTGACGTTGACCCCCAGCCGCAGATTGCTGTGCTCGCTCTGATAGGCGGTGACATAGCCGCCCAGATTGATCTCATAGGCCGAGTTGTCGGCGACCCCGTGGCCGGTCAGCCGCTTCATCGAACCCTCGGCATAGGCCCCGACCCCGTGGCCGCGATCATAGCTGGCGCCCACCGTCACCTGGTCACGGGTCACCCCGCCCCAGGTCTGGCCGGTATAGGCGTCCTTCATGCCGGCATAGGACAAGACGCTGTCGGTGACCGACCGCCGCTCCAATCCGAACTTCAGGGTGGTGGCGCCCAGGCTGGGGGTCCACTGCACCCCGCCAATGACCTTGGTCTGGCCGAAGCCCACCGGGGTCACGCCGACATCGCCGGCGAAGTGCTCGGACTTGTAGCCGACATCGAAGCCGACGCCGGAGGCGGCGGGCTGCACCGACTTGGCCGTGATCTGCACCGGCGGCGACAGGATCTTGCCGGCGGCGACCGCCAATGAGCCGGTGCCGACCTCTGCCGACACCAGGCCGGCGGAGGTCCCGGCCCGCAGCGCGGTGGGGGTGATCGAGGCCGAGAGCCGTCCGCCGAAGGCGGGCCCTGAGATCGTGGCCCCGGTCGTCACCTCGGTCATCCGGCTGGAGCCGGCGTCGCCGCTGCGGGCCCGGACCTCGATTTCGCCTTGCACGGCGATGGCGTGGTCCTCTTCCAGGGCCGAGAGCTCCTGGTTGATCTGCTGGTTCAGCGGGGTGTTGGCCGGCAGGGCCATGGGCGCCCCGCCAAACCCGGTCGAGGCCGGGGCCAGGAAGCTGGGGGTCAGGGCGGCGATCGCCGCAGAGAACACGCCGCGCGGGGGCGTGGCGGCGGGTTGGGGCGTCAGGCCTTGGAATTGAGCGCCCTGGAATTGAGCACCCTGGAACTGCGCCGCCTGGAACGGAGCGCTTCGGGTGGGCGCGCCGGGCGGAACATAGGCGGTGGAGAAGGCCTGGCCCTGGGTCGGCGCCGCCGGGGCGAAGTTCAGCCCCATGGGCGTGGGCGCGGTTTGCGAGAATCCGGCCGGTCCAAAGCCCTGGCTCAGGCCAGGGCCAAAGCTGGCAACGCTGTCACTGGTCCGGGCGCCGCCGAACGGATTGGGGCCGAGCCCCCCGCCCGCCCGGAACAGCGCCGGGGCGCCGGTCGGGCCCACGGGCGCCGCCGCCGGACCATTGGCCAGGCTGGCGGCGATGCGGAACGCCTTCTCGGCGGCGCGGTCATTGCCCCTGGCCTTCTCCATCCGGCCCAGCTCGAAATAGAGCTCGGCCTTGCGCGGCGCGAGCTGCAGGGCGTGCTGCAGGCGGGCCTGGGCGCGGGGATAGTCCTGGGCGTCGATGGCCGCGCGGGTGGCGTCGAGCAGGACGCCCACGTCATTCGGCTGGCGTGCGACCAGGGCGTCATAGACCTGGGTCGCCTGGGCGTGCAGTCCGCCGGCCTGGCACAGCCGCGCCAGGGCCGACATCAGGCCGATATCGTTGGGCGCCGCAGAGAAGGCCGCCGACAGGGTGTCGAAGGCGCCGGCATAGTCGCCGCCGGTGCGCTGGCGGTCGGCCTTGCGGATCGCATAGCCGGTCATCAGGCCGGTGAAGGCGGTCTGGTCGTCGGCGCTGGCCGCCCGGGCCTGCAGGGTGGAGAGCAGCTGTTCGGCCGCCTCGTCCTGGCCGGCCGCGCCCAGCACCTCCACGAAGCCGGCGGCGTCGCCGGGATGGGCTCCGGCCGGCAGCGGCGACTGGGCCGCCTGGAGCGCCAGCGCCCCGGCCTGATAGGTGTCGCCCAGGTCATAGAGCGCCTGGGCCACTCGCGACTGGGCCCCGAAGTCGAGCCCGCCATTGGCCAGCTGGCCGCGCAGCAGGATCACCGCCCGGGTCGACAGCCCCTGGTCGGCCAGCCGCTTGGCCTCCTGGATCGTTCCGTCGGTCGACAGCCGGCGGCTGAGCGCCACGATGTCCTTCGACCGGCGGCTCTCCGGGATCCGCCGCACCAGGGCGGCGGCCTCGGTCAGCCGGTTCTGCGAGGCGGCGTAGAGCGCCCCGGCCGACAGGGCCTCGACATTGGCGTCGGGCGCCGACAGCGGGGCGACCACGGCGGCGGCCTGGCCCCGGTCGCCATTGGCGGCCAGGAACTTGGCGTAGTCGTAGCGTGTCCACGGGTCGGACGGATCGGCGTTCAGGGCCGAGGCCAGGGCCGACCCTGCCCCGAAGGTGTCCCCGGCCTGGGTCAGGCGCGTGGCCCGGGCCCGTTCGATCCGGCCGGTCAGGGACCGGGCGGCGGCGCTGTCGGGGATATCGTGGATCAGGGTCTCGGCCTGGTCGGCCTTGTTCTGGTCGATCAGGGCCAGCGCCAGGCCCATGCGGGCCTCGTCCCGGTTGGGGGCCAGCGACAGGGCTGCGCGGAAGGCCGCTTCGGCCTCCGCCGAGCGGTGGGCGCTGGCCAGGATGTCGCCCAGGAACAGCTGGGCTTCGATCCGATAGGCCTGGGGCCGGTTGGTCAGCTTGCGAGCCCGGGCCTCCGCCTCGGCGAGCTTGCCGGCGTCGCGGGCCATGGAGGCCTGTTGCAGGTCGGCGAAGAAGTTGGCGGCGTCGCGCGCCTCCTTCCAGCTGGCGGCTCCCGCGCCTTGCGAGGCCTGGGTCAGGAGGTCCCGGGCGGCGGCGAACCGCTGCTGCTTCAGTCGCACGACGCCCAGGCCGCCGGCCGCGTCGCGGTCGCCGGGGGCGGCCTTCAGGGCCTGTTGGAACAGGCCCTCGGCTTCGCTGAGATCGCCGGACTGCAGGGCGTTGAAGCCGGCTGTGCGCAGTTCGGCGTTGCGGTCCGTGGCCTTGACCGGCGCCGGGGGCGCGGCGCGGACCACCGGCGGGGTGTCGGTGGTGGCGGCCACAGCGGTCCTGTGGGTCGAAGCTCCCTTGAGCTCCGGCGCCTGGGCTGTCCGCGCCGGGGCGGCGGGCGCGGCGGCAGCGGGGACCAAGGCGTGCGAGGTCTGCGCTGGCGCATCCAGTTTCGCCAGGCCGGCCAGGCGCGGATCGTGGGGATGGGCGGCGCTCAGCCGCCCGGCCCAGACCGCCGCCGACATCTGGTCGCCCCGGCCCCGGGCCAGATCGGCCAGAGCGTAGAGCACGTCCGGATGGTTCGGCGACAGGGCAAGCGCCCGTTGCAGCGTGGCCTGGGCCTGGTCGGTCCGCCCCTGCCGCCGCCAGGCCTGGGCCTGACGGATCAGGGCCTCGACCGGGGAGACGACCGCCTGGGCGTGACCATCGGCGGTCACTTCCGGCGGCGCGGTGCGGATCGGCAGGTCGGCGGTCGAGCTGCCGGTGTCCGGCAGGCGGACAACGGGTTCGGCCTGGGCCTGGGCGGCGATGGCGCTCGCCAGGGCGGCGACGGCTGTCGCGGGTAGGGCAGTGCGCACGGACATCACAGATCTCCGAATTCAGGGTTCAGCCGGCGGCGGGCGCGGACGTTGAGGGCGCGCGAGACCAGCAGGGCGAGGAGCAGGGCCAGGACGAGGGCGCCGGCCGCGAGCGCCATGGGATGCAGGTGCAGCCACCAGAGGGCGGCCACCGGACCCGGCAGCTTGCCGATCCAGGCGGTGTCGCCGACCTGATAGGCCGAGACGCCGTTGGGGCCGGCGATCGCCAGGTCGCCATGGGTCTGGGCGGCCCTCTGGGGGTCATCCAGTCCATAGATCAGCTGCGGCAGATCGCCGGGCTGGCTGGCCAGGACCGCCACCACCACCCGCTTGCGGTCGATGGGGGATATCCAGCTGGCGAGACCCGTGAAGCCGTTGGCGCTGACCATGCCGGCCTGGGCGTCTCTGGCCTGGTTGGCGCGGTCATCGCCGCTGGTCAGCCAGCGCACGCCGGGTCCGGCCGGTCCGAAGCGGGTGAAGACCCGATCCAGCAGCCGCGCCGAGGTCACGACCCGGATGTCGCCGCCATTGGCCGTCACCGGCGCGCCGGCGAACAGGTCGGGCAGGGTCTGGGACAGGCCAACTGGGCCGATCACCAGCACGTCGCGGCCGGCCAGGTCGGTGGCTTCACCGGCCCGGATCACCTTGACCGCCGTCACCGGGGCGCCGGTGGAGGCCCCGGTCCGCGACATGACCGCGAACAGGGTCTCGATCTCCGAGGTCGTCGGGTCGGCCGGCAGGATGACCGAGGTCTCCGACAGGTCAGAGTGACGGCTGAAGGGGAAGCCGGCGCTGGCGAAGCTGGCCAGTTCCGGGAACCGGGCGAAGTGATAGCCGCCGGTCAGGTCGATACGGCTGTCCGGGTCGATATTGGCGTGGACGTCACCGGGGACTTCGCCGGCGCAGGCGCCGCGCTTGTCCACCCGCAGGTCGTAATAGAAGCCCAGCCGGTTGCGAGCGAAGAGGTCATAGGCCGGCAGGTCGACCTTGGCTTTCCGCAGCGCCAGGCCCGGGCCCACGATCTGCTCGGCCTTGTCGGCCAGGGTCGAGGGACGCAGGGGCAGAGAGCCCAGATAGCGGTCGTTCAGCGAGACATCGAGCCGCGAGGTCCGATAGTCGACCCACTCGCCGCGGGGATAGCGATAGCCCAGGTCCAGGCGGGCCGAGGTGCCCGGCCACAGGAACAGGTCCGGCGCCACCCGCAGATTGGCCGACAGGGTGCCGGGGCGCAGGCCCACCCCTTGCAGGGCCAGCGGGTCCACGAACTCGCCCAGCCGCACCGACCGACCGGTCTGGGCCCAGCGGGGGGCGTCATAGGCCGGGCGGGCGCCGCCGGTCAGTGGCGAGATCTGGGTGCTGGCGCCGCTCATCGCCCGCGCCGATTGGGCCAGGCCGCGCGCGGCGGTCAGGATCTCGGCGTCGTTGCGGCCGGAGACCAGCAGCATCACGCCGAAGGGGTCGGACGGATTGCGCGCCAGGGTGATCCGCGGTCCGTCCAGGTCAGGCAGGGTCACCCCGCCGACCGTCTCACCGGCCCGGCCGAGGACGACGGGGTCGCCGGCGGGAATCTGGCCCACGCGCACCGCGAACTTCAGCGGCCGCAGATTGGCCTGGACGCCGAAATAAGAGGCGATGGCGGCGCCGGCCTGCAGCTCCTGGTTCGACGGCGTGCTGGCATAGACCATCTGCACCAGGGGCGGACGCGGGTCGGTCAGGTTCAGGAAGGGCGCCGGCAGGCGGTTGAGGTCCGGGGCGCCAGGCACGCGCTGCAGGTTCAGCTCGAGGTTCGAGCGGACATTGCTGACATCGGCCCACAGGGTCGAGTGCAGCGGATCCTCGCAGTCGCGGGTGTAGTGGCCGATGAACCTCAGGTTCAGCCGGTTGGTGGCGTGGAACAGGCCGGGATCGATCGGCAGGTCGATGGTGACCCCGCCGGAGCGGTCAGGCGTCAGCTGGATGTTGGCGATCACCTCGTTGTTGAGGGCCACCACCATGTGGCTGAGGTCCTGCAAGAGCTGGGGCGAATAGGCCATGCGCAGGTGCAGGGTCGCGCCGACCACCACCTCGTCGGGGCGCAGCTCGAAGGGCACGCCGGCCTCGCCCTCGACGCCGCGCAGGCTGAGCGGATAGTCCGAGCCGAGGTCCTTCAGCGACAGATTGACCTTGTAGACGCCGCTGGGCGCCTGGGCGGCCGGTGGCGGGGCCGGGTTCGCGGCGGGGGCGGCGATGGCCCGGACAGGGGTAGCGATCGCCGCCAGGCCGCCGAGCGCCAGGGTCGCGCCAACCAGGCTCAGGGCCATGGCGGGGCGGCGTCCCTTGCGGGTGAACCGTCCGTCGCGCCGGCCGGCCGGCCGGGCGTTGCGCCACAGCAGCACCGAGAGGCTGGCGCGGCAGAGGTCGACGAAGGACTGCGCCGCGGTCCAGTGCGGCTTGGAGTCGGGCAGGGGCCAGGCGTCGGCGCGGCCCAGCACCACCCGCACCAGCTCGCGGCGCTGGTCCAGGTGCATGGTGCGGAACTGCAGCCGGGTGCGCAGGCCCTCACGGCCGGCCAACTTGACCGGGAAGCGGACACGACGCGCGCCGCTGGGCAGCTCGACCGCCTCGATGGCGCCGGCGCGGGCCGGCTCGCGGGTGACGATCGCCACCCCGCCCATGGAGATGTCGCGGCTGACGCCCAGGGCCACCGAGCCGTCCTCATAGATCAGCTTGGCCTGCATGTCGGCCTCCACCCGGACCGCATTGCGGACCTGGCGGCTTTCGCGGCCCACCGAGATGGCGGTGAACACGATCAAGAGGTTGAAGATCGACCAGCCGATGTTGAGCGCGGCGGTCTGCACCTCCGAGGCGGCCACGTGGCCGAACATCGACTTGAACAGCCCGTGCGCGATGCCGGCGATCAGCAGGGCGGCGGCGATCAGCAGCGGGGTCAGGATGCGGACGTCGAAGAAGCCCTCGCGCAGCAGCCCGCCCTTGTCGGTCACATTGAACTTGCCGCGCTTGGGATCGATCAGCGGCAGCAGGGCCGGGGCGACCAGGTGGAAGGCCAGCAAGGTTTCATAGACCTCGCCCCAGAAGGCGCGGCGGTCGCGGCCGTGCAGGCGCTCATTGACCACCACCGAGATCAGCAGGTGCGGCGCGGCATAGGCGGCGATGACGATGGCCGGGGCGGCGACGATCTGCTGGTTGAACAGCAGGTAGGCCAGAGGCGCGGTCAGGAACACAATCCTGGGCAGGCCGAACTGGAAGTGGGTCATGGCGGCCAGGTAGCAGAGCCGTTGCGACAGGGTCAGTTGGCCGCCGAACAGCGGATTGTCGATCCGGAAGATCTGGGTCATGCCGCGCGCCCAGCGGGCCCGCTGGCCCACATGGATGGACAGGCGCTCGGTGGCCAGGCCGGCGGCGAGCCGCAGGTTCAGATAGGCGGTGTTCCAGCCGCGCTTCTGCATCTTGAGCGCGGTGTGGGCGTCCTCGGTGACCGTCTCGCCGGCGAAGCCGCCGACGCTGGCGATGGCCGAGCGGCGCAGCACGGCGCAGGAACCGCAGAAGAAGGCCGCGTTCCAGAAGTCGTTGCCGGGCTGGACGACGCCGTAGAACAGGTCGCCTTCGCCGGGGATGTCCTTCACCGCGAACACGTTCCGCTGGATCGGGTCGGGCGAGTAGAAATAGTGCGGGGTCTGCAGGAGGGCGAGCCGCGGGTCGGCCTGGAACCAGCCCAGCGTCATCTGCAGGAAGGCCCGCGTCGCCACGTGATCGGCGTCGAAGATGCAGATCAGCTCGCCATTGGTCTGGCGCATGGCGTTGTTCAGATTGCCGGCCTTGGCGTGCAGGTTGTCGGGTCGGGTGATGTAGTTCACCCCGACCGCCTCGGCGAAGGCGCGGAACTCGGCGCGGCGCCCGTCGTCCAGCAGATGGATGCGCCGGCGCTCCGGCGGATAGTCGATGGTCAGCGCCGCCAGCACCGTGTCCTGAACGATGTCGAGGCTCTCGTTATAGGTCGGGATATAGATGTCGACCGTGGGCCAGGTCTCGGGCGCGCCGACCAGCGGGCGCACCTGCCGCTCCAACGGGTGCACGCATTGCAGAAAGCCGAAGATCATGACGATCCAGGCATAGACCTCGGCCAGATAGAGCCCGGTCCCCAGCACCGCCGACAGTGGCCCGTGGAAGTGCAGGGTCTCGGTGGTCCGCCACCAGAGGTATCGGGTCCCCATGGCGACCGAGATGAAGGCCAGCATAAGGGTGATCAGCGGCGCCTTACTGCGGGCCAGGGCCAGGCAGGCCAGGAAGGCGGCTGCGCCGAAGATCAGCTGGCCGCGAAGGTCCAGGGTGACCACGGCGGTGACGGTGAGCAGCAGGGCGCCGGCCAGGATGGCGGGCCCGGCCAGGGCCGGCGACAGGGTGTGGGTGGCGCGCCGCAGATTGCGGGCGGCGAACGTGGCGACGCTCATTTGCGTTCAAGCCTTCTGAAGAGATCAGCGAGGGGCGTTCCGGTCCCTGTCGGACGGGCCGGGGTGTAGGCGTAGCGGCTGAAGCCCGAGGCGGGCGGGGTGGCGGGAGCCGGCGGTGGCGGCGCCGCGACCGGGCCGGGCGGCGCCGGCGGTGCGGGATCGACGGCCGGAACCTCGGCAGGCGGAGCCTGGAGGATCGGCGCCGGCGCGAGCGCGTCGATGTCGAACTGCCGGTAGTCGAGCGTCACGCCTGTGCGACGCTTGAAGGATTCTATGTCGGTCATGTCCCGTCGTCCCCCCGGGACGCCCCCGCGCGATTGCGGAAAGCGGCCGGCTGGCCGGGAGGCGGGCTTCAGACCCGTTTCTTGGTTTGAGTTGACCGTCCCCCAGTCACACAAACCGTTAACTGAACGGCTCTGACCCAAACCTGTGGTGGCTGTTCATCTGGCCGACAGAATTCGAACAAACTTCTACTTTTGACGCC
>NZ_CANCLE010000019.1 GCF_947378715.1 Phenylobacterium aquaticum | reverse complement strand
GGAATTGATTCCTTTCGGAAAACGGACCCCATGCCCGACAAGCAGCTTCTGCACCTCGTCATCGGCGGCGAACTGGCGGACCTCGAACACAACACCTTCCGCGACCTGAAGAAGGTCGACCTGGTGGGCGCCTATGGCAGCTATGGCGAGGCGCTCGCCGCCTGGCGCGCCAAGGCCCAGTCCACCGTCGACAACGCCCTGATGCGCTACTTCATCATCCACGCCCACAAGCTGCTCGACCCGGACATGGATCCGGACCACGACCACGAGCACTGATGACAGGTCGCGCTGCTCCCCCTCCGGGGGAGCTGGCCCAAAGGGCCTGAGGGGGCCGACCCGAAGGGGCGGATACAGCCCCTCGGTCCCGACCGCCGTCTGCGACGACAGCCCCCTCCACCGCTTCGCGGTCCCCCTCCCCCAAATCGCGCTTTGCGCTGGGGGAGGAACCCTGGCCTTAGCCCTCGCCCCGCTTGCGGGGAGAGGGTTGGGTGAGGGGCCTTTCTGACGCGCCGCGCCCAAATCGCTGGCCGAAAGACGCTCCGCTATCGCTACGCGCCCCTCACCCTACCCTCTCGCCCAAGGGGGAGAGGGAAAGCGCTACTCCCGCTTCACCAGGCCATCCGTCAGCACCCGTCCCCACATCTGGCTGCGGAAATCGGCCTTGATGGCGGCCTCGTCATAGGCCGGGCTGTCGACCCATTCGAGGAAGGTCTGGCCCGCAGGTTCGCCCTCGGCGAGATAGCGCTCGAAGGTATAGTCCAGCACCCCGGTCTTGCCCTGCTTCACATGCAGGTACTTCAGGGACAGCTGCTCCAGGGCCTCGCGGATCGGCAGGCCCTTTCGGAAGTGCATGTAGAACACGCTCATGATCCCGGCCCGGTCCGCGCCGGACTTGCAGTGGATCAGGGCCGGATATTCGATCGTCTCGAACAGGGCCTTGGCCCCGTGGACCCGGGCGCGGCTGGGCACCTCGCGCGAGGTGATGGTGAAGTCGACCAGCTTCAGGCCCAGCCGTTCGCAGGCGTCCTTCTCCAGGACGTAGAAGCTGGCGTCGAAACCGCCGCGCAGGTTGACGATGGTCTTGATCCCGCGCCGCTTCCATTCGGCCAGCTGGAACGGCCAGGGCTGGTTGGTCCGCACCAGCTCGTCGCTGATCCAGTGGGCGTTGGAGAACCGCACCCGCAGATAGGCGTGGTCCTTCCACAGATAGTCGAGATAGGTCGAAAACCGGCCGCGCGGCGAGGTCAGATCGAATTCGGCCACGGGGCGCTCCGGAGGATGACCGCCCCTAACTAGGGGCTGACGGGGCGAAACGGAAGCTTTCGGGGACGCCAGGCCCTATATGGCGCAGGTTGTCCTTCGTGGGAGAGGGCGATCTTGACTTCCCGCCCCAGACCGCCGACCCAGACGAGAATGACCGCCCCCAGCCCCGACGCCGCCGAGCTTCCGGCCCGCGCCCTGATCGGGCGGATCGCCAGGACCTATCTGGCCCCCCGCTGGAAGGGCCTGACCGTGGCCATGCTGGCCGCCGTCTGCGTGGCGATCCTCAGTTCGGCCTTGGTCAGCATATTGAAGCCCGCCGTGAACGACCTGATGGTCAATCACAAGGCCGCCGCCCTGTTGTCGATCCCCGCCGCCATCGCCGCCATGGCCATCGGTCGGGGCCTGGCCCAGATCATCCAGGCCTCGCTGATCAACCGCATCGGCAACGCCGTGGTCGGCGACGTCCAGGTGCAGCTGTTCGGCAAGCTGGTCCGCGCCGACCTCGCCCACCTGCGCACCCAGCATTCCGGGGCTTACGTCTCATCCGTGCTCTATGACGCCGGCCTGATCCGCGAGGCCGCGACCTCCGGCGTGATCAACTACACCCAGCACTTCCTGACCGTGGTCGGCGCCATCTGGGTGATGGTGGCCGCCGACCCCTATCTGTCCCTGACCCTGATCGTCGCCGCGCCGCTGTCGACCAGCATCATGCGCCGCTTCTCCAAGCGCACCACCAAGGCCGCCAAGGGGGCCATGGTCGAGACCTCGGCCCTGTCGACCGCCATCATGGAGAGCCTCGACGGCGTCCGCGTGGTCAAGATCGAGAACCGCGAGGCCTATGAGGAGGCCCGCGTCGCCGAGGTGGTGCAGCGCCGGCAGGACTTCCTGGTCAAGGGCGCCAACGCCCGGGCCCGCGCCGCCCCGGCCACCGAGACCCTGATGACCATCATCACCGCCGGGGTGATCGCCTATGCGGGCTGGCGCTCGCAGTCGGGCCACATGTCGGTCGGCGCCTTCGTGGCCTTCCTCGGCGGCCTGGGCGTGGCGTCTCAGTCCCTGCGCCAGATCGCCAATCTGCAGACCGTGATGGCCGAGGGGATGTCGGCGGCGCGCCGGCTGTTCGTGGCCCTGGATGTCGAGCCGGAGATCGGCGACGCGCCCGGCGCGACCGTCCTGGCCCGGGGCGAGGGCCTGATCGGCTTCGAGCATGTCGGCTTCGCCTATGCTGGCGGGCCAGCCACCCTCACCGACATCAGCTTCAGCGTCGCGCGCGGCCAGACCGTCGCCCTGGTCGGACCCTCCGGCGGCGGCAAGACCACCCTGCTGAACCTGATCCCACGCTTCTATGACGCCACCGAGGGCCGGGTGACCATCGACGGGACCGACATCCGCGCGGTGACCCTGAGCTCGCTGCGTGACCAGATTGCGCTCGTCACCCAGGAGCCCTTCCTGTTCGACGACACCATCCGCGCCAACATCGCCTATGCGCGGCCCGACGCCAGCCAGGCCGAGATCGAGCAGGCCGCCCGGAACGCGGCCGCCCACGACTTCATCACCACCCTGCCCAAGGGCTATGACACCCTGGTCGGCGAGGCGGGCGCCCGCCTTTCCGGCGGCCAGCGCCAGCGGATCGCCATCGCCCGCGCCTTCCTGAAGAACGCCCCGATCCTGCTGCTCGACGAGGCCACCAGCGCGCTCGACACCGAGAGCGAGGCCCTGGTCCAGGCGGCGCT
The DNA here is from genome assembly GCF_947378715.1 of Phenylobacterium aquaticum. Classification (GTDB taxonomy): domain Bacteria; phylum Pseudomonadota; class Alphaproteobacteria; order Caulobacterales; family Caulobacteraceae; genus Phenylobacterium; species Phenylobacterium aquaticum_A. The sequence continues at coordinate 31,392 of NZ_CANCLE010000019.1, read as the reverse complement.
GGCCCGGCTGATGGACGGCCGCACCACCATCCTCATCGCCCACCGGCTCTCGACCGTGCGCGGCGCCGACCGCATCTATGTGATCGACAAGGGCCAGGTGGTCGAACAGGGCGACCACACGGCCCTGATCGCCCAGCGCGGCCTCTATGCCCGCCTGGCCCAGCGCCAGGACCTGGAGGCGGAGGACGCCGCGTGAAGAAGTTCCTGCGCAGCCCCGCCGTCCAGGCCTTCCTTGGCCTGATGCTGGCCGGCTATCTGATCCTGATCCGCCGCACCACCCGCTGGACCCATGTGGGGCTGGAGAAGGTCGAACCGACGCTCAACTCCGACCAGGGGGCCATCGGCCTGTTCTGGCATGGCCGCATTCCGCTCTGCCTCGGCATCGGCCAGGTCTGGTGGAAGAAGCCCAAGCTGCGCTGCCTGGTCTCGCCGTCCTCAGACGGGGAGTTCATCGCCCAGGCCCTGGCCCGCGCCCGCTTCCCGGCCATCCGCGCCTCCTCGGCCAAGAAGGGCGATTCCGCCAAGGCCCGCGCCGTGGTCGCCGCCTTCCGCGAGGCCATGACCTGGGTCGGCGACGGCGGGGTGCTGATCGTGACCCCGGACGGCCCGCGTGGCCCCAATGAGGTGATCGCCTCGGGCTCGCTGCAGATCGCCAAGCGCACCGGCGCGCCGGTGTTCCTCATGGGCCTGGCCGCCGCTCCGTCGATCCAGCTCGACACCTGGGACAAGGTGATGTTCGCGCGGCCCTTCGGTCGCGGCGCGACGGTCTGGGAGGGCCCGTTCCACGTGCCCAGGGATGCCGATGACGCGCAGATTGAATCCCTGATCGCGGAATGGTCGGCGCTGCTGTCGGATGCTACACGCCGGGCGGAAAAGCTGGTGGCGCGCCGCGCCGATTGATCCGACGACCTCACGGTGAGACACAGGGCCATGGCGCACGATCACTCCGGCCACTCCCATTCCCACGACCATGGCCATGATCATGGGCACGGCCATGACCATGGGCACAGTCACGGGCACAGCCATGGCGGCCACAGCCATGCGCCCAAGGACTTTGGCCGCGCCTTCGCCATCGGGATCGCCCTGAACTTCGGCTTCGTGGTGGTCGAGGTTGGCGCGGGGCTGTTTTCACACTCCCTCGCCCTGCTGGCCGACGCCGGCCACAACATGTCCGACGTGCTCAGCCTGCTGCTGGCCTGGGGCGCCACGGTGCTGGCCAAGCGCGCGCCCAGCGCGCGGCGGACCTATGGCCTGCGCAAGGCCACCATACTGGCCTCCCTGACCAATGCGGTGATGCTGCTGGTCGCCGTGGGCGTCATCGCCTCGGAATCCGTGCGCCGCCTGCTGGAGCCCGCGACCATCGCCACCCTGCCGGTGATGATCACCGCCGGGATCGGGGTGGTGATCAATACCGCGACGGCCCTGATGTTCATGAAGGGCCATGACGACCTCAACGCCCGCGGCGCGTTCCTGCATATGGCCAGCGACGCCGCGGTGTCCCTGGCCGTGGTCGCGGGCGCGGCGGTGATGGCGGTGACCGGTGGGCTGGCCTGGCTCGACCCGGCGCTGAGCCTCGGCATCGGGGTGGTGATCGTCATCGGCACCTGGTCCCTGCTGCGCGATTCGGTGGACCTGGCCCTGGACGCCGCCCCGCGCGGCATAGACGTCAATGCGGTCAAGGCCTGGCTCAATGCCCGGCCTGGCGTTTCAGACGTCCATGACCTGCATATCTGGGCCATGAGCACCACCGAGACGGCGCTCACCGTCCACCTGACCCGGCCGGCCAATCCCGAACCCGACGGCTTCCTGCACGCCACCTGCGAGGGGCTGGCCCACCAGTTCGGCATCGGCCACTGCACCCTGCAGATCGAGACGGGCGACGCAGCGAGTTGCAAGCTGTCGCCCGTCGAGACGGTCTGAGCGGCCGCCCTTGCGCCCCGCCAGCCTCGCGCTCTACGGCGCGGCCACCGGCCTGCTGGAGCCCCTGGCGCCGCTGCTGCTGCGCCGCCGCGCCGCCGCCGGCAAGGAAGACCCCACCCGACTGGGTGAGCGGCTGGGCAAGCCATCACACGCCGTGCCCGACGGTCCTCTCGTCTGGCTGCACGGAGTAAGCGTCGGCGAGAGCCTGTCCCTGTTGCCCCTGATCGAAGCCTTGAGCGAACGGTCGCCGCAGACCCGCCTGCTGGTCACCTCGGGCACACGCACCTCAGCCGAGCTCCTGGCCAGGCGCCTGCCGCCCGGCGTGATCCACCAGTACGCGCCCATCGACGGCCCGCGCGCGGTGGTCCGGTTTCTCAACCACTGGCGCCCCCGCCTCGCCATCTTCGTCGAGAGCGAACTGTGGCCCAACATGGTCCTCGCCGCCCAGGCGCGCCGGATTCGCCTGGCCCTGATCTCCGCCCGGATGACCAAGGCCAGCGCCCGGGGCTGGGGTCGGGTGCCCGCCGCCGCCCGCACCCTGTTGTCAGCCTTCGACCTCGTCCTGCCGCAGGAGGCCGAGACCGCCGCGCGCCTGACCCGGCTGGGCGCCCGCGTCGGGCCGTTCCTCAGTCTCAAGCTGGCCGGCGGCCCCCTGCCCTGCGACGCCGCCGAACTCGCGCGGCTGCGCGGGATGATCGGCGAACGTCCCGTGATCCTGGCCGCCAGCACCCATCCCGGCGAGGAGGAGATCATCGCCCGCGCCGTCCAGGCGACGGAGCGCGACGCCCTGCTGGTCATCGCCCCGCGCCACCCCGAGCGCGCCGGCGAGATCGCCGCCGCCCTGGCCGCCCAGGGCTTCACCGTCACCCGCCGCAGCGAGGGCGCGACCCCGGACGCCGGCGTCTATCTGGCCGACACCCTGGGGGAGATGGGGCTGTTCTTCCGCCTGGCCCGGGCGGCGATCATGGGCGGCAGCTTCCTGCCCGGCGTCGGCGGCCATAATCCGCTGGAGCCCGCCCGGCTCGGCGTCGCCGTGGTCACCGGCCCGCACGCCTTCAACGCCCGCGCTGTCTATGACGAGATGTTCGCCGAGGTCGCCGCCCTCGAGGCGGCCGACGAAGCCGCGCTTGTCCGCCACATCGCCGGCCTGATCGACTATCCGGCCATCGCGCGCAGGATCGGCGAGGCCGGCCTCGACTATGCCGAGCGCCAGGGCGCGGCGCTCGACCAGGCGCTGACCCTGATCCAACCCCTGCTGCGCCCATGAAGCTGCCCACGCCCCGCTGGTGGTATGTGCGATCGGGCGCCCCGGCCCCGGTGGCGCGCGCCCTGCTGAAGCCCCTGTCCTGGATCTGGGCGGCGGTGACGGCGCGCCGGATCGCCCGCGCCCATCCGGTCGACGCCGGGGTTCCGGTGATCTGCGTCGGCAACCTGACCGCCGGCGGGGTGGGCAAGACCCCGGTGGTGCGCGAACTGTTGCGGCGGCTGAGCCTCCAGGGCGTCGCGGCCCATGGGCTGTCGCGGGGCTATGGCGGGTCGCTCGCCGGGCCCTTGCAGGTCGATCCGGCCCTGCACACCACCGCCGAGGTCGGGGACGAGCCGCTGATGCTGGCCGCCGACGCCCCCATCTGGATCGCCCGCGACCGCGCGGCCGGGGCCCGCGCCGCCGGCCAGGCCGGCGCCCAGGTCGTGGTCATGGACGACGGCCATCAGAACCCCGGCCTGAAGAAGGCCCTGTCCTTGGTGGTGGTCGACGGCGAGACCCGCAATGGCGAATGGCCGCTGGGCGACGGTTCGGTGTTCCCCGCCGGCCCCTTGCGCGAACCCCTGGCCGTGGGCCTGGCCCGCGCGGACGCGGTGATCCTGATGCTGCCGGACGACCTGGCGACGGCCGATCCGGAGCTGCTGGCGGTGTTCGGGACGACCCCGGTGCTGATCGCCCATGTGGTCCCGGACGCCCCGCCCCCCACCGGGCCGCAGCTGGGCTTCGCCGGCATCGGCAAGCCCTGGAAGGTTGAGCGCGCCCTGAAGGCCGCCGGCTGCGACCTGAAGGACTTCGCCAGCTTCCCCGACCACATGGCCTATGATCCGGCGACCCTGAAGGCCCTGGCCGCCCAGGCCCGGCGCCTGGGCGCCGGCCTGGTGACCACCGAGAAGGACTGGGTGCGGCTGCCGCCGGCCTGGCGGGCGCGGGTCACAGCCTGGCCGGTCCGCTGCGTGTTTGAGGACGAGGCGGCGCTGGACGCCCTGCTCGCCCCCTTGATCCCTTAGAGCGCGCGGGACGGGCTAACCGGTGTCCACCTGGCCCTGATGCGCTCTAGGCGCCGGCCTTCTGGGCGAAGGCCCAGCCGGCCTTGGCCAGCAATGGCACCCGCTCGGCCATGGCCGCAGCCTGCGGGCTGTTGGCGGTGCCGTCACGCACCCGACCCACGATCCCCTGCAGGATGCCGGCCAGGCGGAAGCTGTTATAGGCGAAGAACCAGTTGACCTCCGGCAGGCCTGCGCGGCCGGTCAGCCGGCAATATTCGGCGACATATTCCTCCAGGGTCGGAATGCCGTGAGCCTTGAGGTCCGGGATCTGGGCGACGCCGCCATTGACCCAGTTCATCAGCAGATAGGTGAAGTCGGCCAGCGGCTCGCCCAGGGTCGACAACTCCCAGTCCAGCACGGCGATCACCTTGGGCTCGGTCGGGTGCAGCACCATGTTGTCGAGACGGTAGTCGCCATGCACCACCGAGGTGCGTTCCTGGGCCGGGACCGAGGCGGGCAGATATTCGATCAGCCGCTCGATCTCGTCGATCTTCACCGTCTCCGAGGCGCGGTACTGCTTGGTCCAGCGATCGACCTGGCGACCCATATAGTTGCCGGGGCGGCCATAGTCGGAGAGGCCGACGGCCTCGACATCGGTGTTGTGCAGGTCGGCCAGCGTCTTGAGCTTGGCCATGTAGATGGCGTGGCGCTCGGCCGGCTCATAGGCCGGCAGGGACTGGTCCCACAGGATCCGGCCTTCGACCATGTCCATCACATAGAACATGGTGCCGATCACCGCGTCGTCGGTGCACAGGCCCCAGGAGCGGGCCACCGGGAAGCCGGTGGGATAGAGGGCGGTGATCACCTTGTACTCGCGGTCCACGGCGTGGGCCGAGGGCAGGAGCTTGCCGGGCGGCTTGCGCCGCATGACGTATTTCTTGTTCGGCGTGACCAGCTGGTAGGTCGGGTTGGACTGGCCGCCCTTGAACTGGCGGACCTCCAGCGGCCCCTCAAAGCCCTCCACATTGGCGGCCATCCAGGCGGCCAGGGCGGCTTCGTCAAAGCGGTGGCTCTCGGCCACGTCCTTGGTGCCCGTGTTCAGCTGTTCGCGCTGCTGCTCGGCGGCGTCGGCCATGGCGTTTCCCGTCATCTCTTACGCTTGTTTGAAAGCACCTTATCGATCCGCCCCGGGGCCGGGCAAGCACGACGCTACGGAACAGACCGAGTCTTCGAAAAATTCTCAGGGAAAAATTCGCAGGCCGTCAGCGCCCCAGGACGCGCCAGCCGATATCCGTGCGGTGGAAGCCGCCGGGCCAGTCGATTGCGGCCACCGCCGCATAGGCGCGGTCGCGGGCGGTCTTCAGGTCCGGTCCCCGGGCGCAGACGTTCAGCACCCGTCCGCCAGAGGCCCTGAGCGTGCCGTCGGGATCGCGGCGGGTTCCGGCGTGGAACACCACCACATCGGGACCGAAGTCGGCCTCGGCGCCCTTGATCTCGCTCCCGGTCTCCGGCGCGTCGGGATAGCCCTTGGCCGCCAGCACCACGCAGACCGCCGCCTCGTCGCGCCAGACCGGCGCGGGCATGATATCCAGCTGCCCGGTGGCGCAGGCCAGCAGATAGGGGACCAGGTCGCTCTCCAGCCGCAGCATCAGGACCTGGCACTCCGGATCGCCGAATCGCACATTGAACTCGACCAGCTTGGGGCCGTCAGCCGTGGCCATCAGTTCCACGAACAGCGCCCCGCGATAGGGCGCGCCCTCGGCGGCGATGCCGGCGAAGGCCGGCTCGGCCAGGCGCGTGCGGACCTGTTCGGTCAGTTCCGGGGTGAAGACCGGCGCCGGAGAATAGGTGCCCATGCCGCCGGTATTGGGGCCTTGCTCGCCGTCGAAGGCGGCCTTGTGGTCCTGGGCGTGGCCGAACAGGATCGAGGTCTTGCCGTCGCAAAGCGCGAACAGCGAGCCGATCTCGCCCACCAGGAACTCCTCGACCACCACCCGGGCGCCCGCCCCGCCGAACCGGCCGCCGAGCACGTCGTCGATCGCCGCCTCGGCTTCGGCCAGGTCTTGCGCGATCACCACGCCCTTGCCGGCCGCCAGGCCGTCGGCCTTGATCACATAGGGTGGCTTGAAGCCAGCGAGGCCGGCCTTGGCCAGGCCGGCGTCCTCGAACACCTTGTAGCCGGCCGTGGGCAGGCCGTGGCGGTCGGTGAAGGCCTTGGTGAAGGCCTTGGAGCTTTCCAACTGGCCGGCGGCGGCCACCGGGCCGAAGCAGGAGATCTCGGCCTTCTCCAGGGCGTCGGCGAGGCCGGCCTCCACCGAGACCTCCGGTCCGATCACCACCAGGTCGGCGGCCATCTCGAGCGCCAGGGCCACCAGCCCGGGCACGTCGGTCGCCGAGACCGCGCGCAGGTCGCCCAGGGCCGCCATGCCGGGATTGCCCGGCGCAATCACCAGGCGGGCGGTGAGCGGCGAGGCGGCGATCTTCCAGGCCAGGGCGTGTTCACGCCCGCCCGAACCCACGAGAAGGATGTTCATGGCCCGGGGCTTTCGCGCGCGGCGCGCCCCGGGTCAAGCCGGTCTGGACTAGGCGTCCATGTCCAGGGAGTAGCCGGCCGATCGCACGGTGCGGATCGGGTCGCTCATCACGTCGTCACGGTTCAGCGCCTTGCGCAGACGGCCGATATGGACGTCGACGGTGCGGGCCTCGACATAGACGTCCGAGCCCCAGACCGCGTCCAGCAGCTGCTCGCGGGAGAACACCCGCCCCGGATGTTGCATCAGATAGTCCAGCAGCCGGAACTCGGTCGGCCCCAGATGGATCTCCTTGCCCTGGCGCTTCACCCGGTGAGCCACCCGATCCATGATCAGGTCGCCGATCGACACCCGGTCCTCGGCCAGGCCCGGCCGGATGCGGCGCAGCACGGCGCGGATGCGAGCCGACAGTTCGCTCATGGCGAAGGGCTTGACCACATAGTCGTCGGCCCCGGTGTCGAGGCCGCGGATCCGGTCGCTCTCCTCGCTGCGGGCGGTGAGCATGATGATCGGCACGTTGCGGCTCTCAGTGCGCTGGCGCAGCCGGCGGCAGACCTCGATGCCGGAGACCTTGGGCAGCATCCAGTCGAGCACGATCAGGTCGGGCAGGCGCTCGCTGGCCAGCGTCAGCGCCTCCTCGCCGTCGGCGGCCACGACGACGTCGTAGCCCTCCTTGTCGAGGTTGTACTGCAGCAGGGTGGAGAGGGCGTCCTCGTCCTCGACCACCAGGATGAACGGGATCACGTCAGCTGCTCCTAGGCGCGCAGAGCGTCGGTCTTGGGTCGGTCGGCCGAGATCATCTCGTCGCCGGTGATCTCGTAGTGGATGATCTCGGCGATGTTGGTGGCGTGGTCGCCGATCCGTTCCAGGTTCTTGGCCACGAACAACAGATGCGCGCAGGCAGTGATCGTGCGCGGATCGCCCATCATGTAGGTCAGCAGCTCGCGGAACAGGCTGTTATAGTGCTCGTCCACCTCGTCATCGCGGGTCCAGACCAGGATGGCGCGATCGACGTCCGAGGAGGTGTAGGCGTCCAGCACGTCCTTCAGCCGGCCGCAGACCAGTCGCCCCATGCGCTCGATCGAACGGGTCAGGGGGGCCATGGGCTCGGCGTCGGCCAGGATCAGGGTGCGCTTGGCGATGTTCTTGGCCAGGTCGCCGCAACGCTCCAGATTGGTGGCGATCTTCATCGCCGCCACGGTGCGGCGCAGGTCGTTGGCCATGGGCTGGCGCAGCGCGATCAGCCGGATCGCCTTGCGCTCGATATCGGCCTGCAGGACGTCAAGGCGCTCATCGCGCTCGACAATGGCGTCGGCCAGCGCCCGGTCGCGCTTGATCACCGCGTCCAGGCTGTCGGCCACGGCGGCCTCGGTCAGGCCGCCCATCCGCGCGCATTCGGCGGTCAGGGTGTTCAGTTCGTCCTCGTAGGACTTGACGATGTGCTCGTTCATGGCGGGGTCCTCAGCCGAAGCGGCCGGTGATGTAGTCCTGGGTGCGGGAATCGCGCGGGTTGGTGAAGATCTCGCCGGTCGACCCGGCCTCCACCAGCTTGCCCAGATGGAAGAAGGCGGTCTTCTGCGACACCCGCGCGGCCTGGGCCATGGAGTGGGTGACGATGACGATGCAGTACTGGTTGCGCAGCTCGTCGATCAATTCCTCGATCTTGGCCGTGGCGATCGGGTCGAGGGCCGAGCAGGGCTCGTCCATCAGGATCACCTCGGGGCTGACCGCGATGGCCCGGGCGATGACCAGGCGCTGCTGCTGACCGCCGGAGAGGCCGGTGCCGGGCTGGTGCAGCCGGTCGGCGACCTCGTTCCACAGGCCGGCCCGCTTCAACGACGACTCGACGATGGCCTCCAGCTCGGCCTTGCCGGTGGCGATGCCATGGATGCGCGGGCCATAGGCCACGTTCTCGAAGATGGTCTTGGGGAACGGGTTCGGCTTCTGGAACACCATGCCGACCCGGGCGCGCAGCACCACGGGGTCGATCGACTTGTCGTTGACGTCCTCGCCGTCCAGCTCGATGCGACCGCGCACCGTGCAGCCCGGGATGGTGTCGTTCATCCGGTTGATGCTGCGCAGGAAGGTGGACTTGCCGCAGCCGGACGGTCCGATCAGGGCGGTGACCGCCTTTTCCGGCACGTCGAGACCGACGTCGAACAGGGCCTGCTTGTCGCCGTAGAACACATTGACGTCGCGGGCGCGGATCTTGATCCCGGCGCCTTGAGCCGTGTCCGGAGTGCGGGCGACGGCGATGTGCATCGTCGGGGCGGCGTGGCCATCATCGTCGCGATGGCGGGGCGGAAGCGGGAATTGGCGCTGGTTCATCGAATTACCACCGACGTTCGAAGCGGCGGCGAAGCAGGATCGCGGCCATGTTCATGATGATCATGAAGGTGAGGAGGACGAGGATCGCCGCCGCCGTGCGTTCTTCGAACGCGCGCTCGGAGGCGTTTTCCCAGATGAAGACCTGGACCGGCAGGACCGTCGCCGCGCCGGTGAAGCCCTGGGGCACGCCGGGGACGAAGGAGATCATGCCGATCATCAGCAGGGGGGCCGTCTCGCCGAGCGCGTGGGCCAGGGACAGGATGGCGCCGGTCATGACACCCGGCATGGCCAGGGGCAGGACGTGGTGGAACACCGTCTGGGTGCGCGAGGCGCCGACCCCCAGGGCCGCTTCCCGGATCGAGGGCGGCACGGCCTTGAGCGCTGAGCGGGTGGCGATGATCACCGTGGGCAGGGCCATCAGCGCCATGACCAGGCCGCCGACCAGCGGTGAGGATCTGGGCACGCCCAGCCAGTTGATGAACACCGCCAGGCCCAGCAAGCCGTAGACGATCGAGGGCACGGCGGCGAGGTTGTTGATATTGACCTCGATCAGGTCGCTCCAACGCCCCTTGGGCGCGAACTCCTCCAGATAGGTCGCCGCCAACACGCCGACCGGAATGGCCAGGGAGGCGGTGACCAGCAGCATCATGGCCGAGCCGACGATGGCGCCCAGCACGCCGGCCTGTTCCGGCTCGGTGGAGTCGGACTTGGTCAGGAAGCTGATATTGAAGCCGCTCTTCACCAGATGCCTGGCCTTGAGCTTGTCCAGCCAGCCGAGCTGTTCGTTGTCGAGTTTGCGCTCCGTCTCGTCGGTCGCGCGCTTCATCTCGCCCTTGTAGTAGAGCTGGCCGTCGGCGCGGACCGGACCGGTGATCTGGAGGGTCTTGCCGATCAGGCTGGGGTCGGCCTTCACCTTCATCAGCACCTGGAAGCCGAGGTCGGTGGAGATCAGCTCCATCAGCTTGCCGGACTTCGTGCCGAGCTCGTCGTCCTTCTCGCCTAGGCGCGCCAGGGTCTGGTCGGCGATCAGGAGGTCGTAGTTGGCGCCCGACAGGTCATCGGCCTGCACCCGGGCCGGATCGACATAGACCGGCAGGGTCAGCTGGTAGTCGACGAAGGTCGTGTAGCCCTGGGCCGCGATCCGTCCGACCAGCACGGCCAGGAACAGCAGGGCGGTGATGATGGCGGCGCGGCCATAGAGCCGGAACCGTTGTTCCTCGGCATGACGCTGCTTGAGGCGCGCCTCGACGATCTTGCGCAGGGACGGCTGAGCCGTCGGAAGGGCGGCGTCAGTCATACTGTTCCCGGTACTTCTGGACGATGCGCAGGGCGATGACGTTCAACAGGAAGGTCACCCCGAACAGGGTGAGGCCAAGGCCGAAGGCGGCCAGGGTCTTGGGGCTGTCGAACTCCTGATCGCCTGTGAGCAGGGTGACGATCTGCACCGTGACGGTGGTCACGGTGTCGAGGGGATTGATGGTCATCTTGGCCTGGAGACCGGCGGCCATGGTCACGATCATGGTCTCGCCGACGGCGCGGGAGACGGCCAGCAGCATGGCGGCCATGATCCCCGGCAGGGCGGCCGGCAGCACCACCTTCTTCACGGTCTCCGACCGGGTGGCGCCCATGGCCAGGCTGCCGTCGCGCAGCGACTGCGGCACCGAATTGATGATGTCGTCGGAGAGCGAGGAGACGAAGGGGATCAGCATGATGCCCATCACCGCCCCGGCCACCAGGGCCATCTGGTTCTGGACCGCCATCAGATAGAGGCCGACGCCGTTCAGCGGCCCGCCCACCATCGTCTCGCCCAGGGCGTGGAAGCCCGTTCGGAAGATCGGACCGACCGTCAGGGCGGCGAAGAAGCCGTAGACCACGGTCGGCACCCCGGCCAGGATCTCCAGCAGCGGCTTGACCACCGCCCGCGAGAAGCCGCCGGCGTATTCCGACAGATAGATCGCCGAGAACAGCCCGATCGGCGCGGCGACGATCATGGCGATGATCATGATCAGGAAGGTGCCCGCGAACAGCGGCACGGCTCCGAACGCGCCCTTGGAGGCGTACTGATCGGAGCGCATGGCGATCTGCGGATCCCACTCGCGGCCCAGCAGGAAGTCCTGGATCGGCACGGCCTGGAAGAAGCGGATGCTTTCCCAGACCAGGGAGGCCACGATGCCGACAGTCGTCAGGATGGCGGTGATCGAGCAGATGATGAACAGGCCGGCGACCCAGCTCTCCACCTTGTTGCGCGCTCGGAAGTCGGGACGGATGCGGCGCAGCGCCAGGAACACCCCCGACAGGGCCAGGACTGCAGCGGCGGCGACCGCGCCATAGTTGATCAGCAGCTCAAGCTGCCGGGCCTGGGCCGTCTTGGCCGCGAGCGCCACACCGAGCGGGCCTTCATAGACCGTCTCGCTGGCCTGCAGGTCGTGGGCCTTGGCGCGGACGTCGTCGAAGAACACCTGCTGCTCGGCATGGGTCAGCTGGGCCACTGCGGCGGGCGGCTGGACCTTCAGCAGGGCGTCTTCCAGACGCCCGCCGAACAGCGCGGCCATCAGCACCAGGAACGCGGCGGGCGCGCCGGTCCAAAGCGCCACATAGGCCCCGTAATAGCCCGGCAGGGAATGCATGTTGCGCGGCAGACCGCCGGCCGCGACGCTGACCTTGCGACGCGCGGCGACATAGGTCGTCCCGGAAAACAGGACGAGCGCCAGAAGGGCCACCCAGGTAAGCATGTGGTCTCGTGGTTCCTGCGATTTGGAGCGTGGCGACCCGGCGATCAGGCCGCCCGGAAGCCGCGCGGACCCTGCCCTTCGAATGCTTTGGCCCTACGACAGTTTCACGACACTTTTGTTACAACGATCGGCGCGTGGCGCGTTCCCTGGCCCTTGATGGCCGCGATCAGCGGGAAATAGACCGTGAAGGTCGCTCCGGACCCCTCCTGGCTCTCGATCGCCATGCCGCCCCGGTGGCGGTTCATGATGTGCTTGACGATCGCCAGGCCGAGGCCGGTTCCGGATCGGTCACCGCTCTTCTGGCCCTCGACCCGATAGAAGCGCTCGGTGAGTCGCGGCAGGTGTTCGCGCGCCAGCCCGGGCCCGGCGTCACTGACCCGCAGCACGCCATAGACCCCGTGGACATGGTCGGGCGTCAGCAGCGCCAGGCGCGAGGCCTGGGGGAGGCGCGCCGCCACCGCCGCCTCGGCCGTCAGGCCGGTCTCGAGGGAGATGGCTACGGCGCCGCCGGTCGGGGAATATTTCAGGGCGTTGTCGATCAGGTTCTGGATGACCTGGACGATCTGGTCGCGGTCGCCGACCCCAATGGCTGCGCCAGGTCCAGGCAGGTCAGTCTCGAGCCGCACAGACTTGTCGGCCGCCAGCGGCCCCAGGGAATCGACCACATCCATCACCGCCAGGGCCAGGTCGACCTCACCCTGTGGCGCAATATGCTCGTTCAGTTCGATGCGGCTGAGCGACAGCAGGTCATCGATCAACCGCGACATCCGCTCGGCCTGGGCCTGCATGATGGTCAGGAATTTGTCGCGCGCCTTCTCGTCGGTCCGGGCGTGGCCGCGCAGGGTCTCGATGAAACCGCTGAGCGAGGCCAGAGGAGTCCGCAATTCGTGGCTGGCATTGGCCAGGAAGTCGGCGCGGGTGCGCTCGGCGCGGCGGATGTCGGTCTCGTCGCGCAGCACCAGCAGGGCGCGACGGTCGCCGTTCGGCGCCTCGTCCAGCGGCTTGGCCGAGGCCCGCCAGACCCGGTCCTGGGCGCCGCCGGCCGCATAGACCGCCTCGGCGCTGCGCCCGCCGAACAGGGCGATATCAACCGCCTCCAGCACTTCGGGATCGCGGATCACGGTGACCAGCAGGCCTGCGTCATTTTGTATCCGCAGGAATTCTCGGGCCGCGTCATTAACCAGGACGAAACGCCGGCCGGCGAGGTCATCAGGCTCATGCGCCGCGATCACCAGCACCGGGTCCGGAAGGGCGTTCACCAGGCTCGCATAGGGCGGCGGCTCACTGCGGCCCGGCTCCGCCGCCAGGGCCTGCGCGGGCGCGGCCTTGGCGGCCTCGGCCCGCTGGCCGACCAGCCACCCCAGCCCGATGACCAGCAGCGCCCCGCCCACCGCCGTCCCGGTCTCGAGCCGGCCGCTGGCCGCGAGGGCGCCGATCACCGCCGCGCCGGCGCCGGCCGCGACGAGGGCGGACGTCAGGGGACTGATCGAACCGCTCTGCGGCTGCGCCAATGCGAATCTCCAACTGGGATTTGCCAGGAGGCCCGAAGCTTATGTCAGTTGGATGACAAAGGCCCAGGCCCGGCGCGCGGCCTTCAGCTTTTCTGCGATGGGGCGGACATATTCTCTATTGGTCCGATAGGATTTATCGGGTCACAACATCAGCGAGTTCCAAGGGACTCCAAGATCGAGGGGCTAAGCGTCACATGGCTTTCAAATCCACACTTCTGGCGAGCGCCGCCATCATCGCGTTCGCCACGCCGGGCCTGGCCTCGGCCCGCACCGCCGAGGACGCCCGCATCAAGGCGCTCGAGGCCCAGGTCGCCGACCTGAAGGCCGCCGTCGAGGCCCTGAAGGCCGCCAGCGCGCCGCATGAGGCGCCCCCGGCGGTCCCGGTCGCCAGCCAGGACGACGTGGACGCGCTCCGCGCCCAGGTCGCCGACCTGAAGACCTCCACGGCCTCCAGCGTCGCGGCCCTGCGCTCCGACGCGCTCTCGACCACGGTCTCCATCGCCAATGGCAAGCCGACCATCGCCAGCGCCGACGGCAAGTTCTCGGCCACCTTCCACGGGGTGATGCAGCTCGACACCGCCAAGTACTTCCAGGACGACCACCTGCCCACGGCCGTCACCGCCCGCGACCTGAGCGGCGGGGCCAATTTCCGCCGCGCCCGGATCGGGATCGACGGCAAGGTGTTCGGCAATTTCGACTACAATATCCTCTTCGACTTCGGCGGCGGCGGAGCGGAAGACGCCGGCCGCGTGCAGGAGTTGTGGGTGCAGTATTCCGGCCTGAAGCCCTGGCGCTTCCGGGTCGGCGCCTTCGCCCCGCCGCTCGGACTTGAGGACGCGGCTTCGACCAATGGCGCCCTGTTCCCGGAACGCGCCGCAGCGGCCGATATCGCCCGCGGCCTGGCCGGCGGCGACACCCGGGTCGGCGGCGGGGTGATCGGCAATGGCGACCACTGGTTCGTCTCGGCCATCGCCACCGGCCCTCTCGTCCAGAGCCTGAACTCCGGCGCCACGGCGTTCAACGCCCCGATCTTCGACGAGCAGCAGAGCTTCGCCCTGCGCGCCGCCGCGACCCCCTGGTTCGGCTATGACTGGCTGGTCCATGTGGGCGCCAACGCCTCCGTGGTCGCCCAGCCCACCGACCTCGGCGCCTCGGCCGCCACCCGCTACGCCCTGCAGCTGCGCGAGCGGCCCGAACTGCGGGTCGACGGGACCCGGCTGGTCGACACCGGTCAGATCGATTCCAAGGGCGCCCGGGCGCTCGGCCTTGAGCTGGCCTTCCAGAAGCAGGCCCTGACCGTCGAGGGCGAGTATTTCGATATCCGCCTCGACCGCCGAAATCCGGCCGTCGGCGCCACCGATCCGAAGTTCAGCGGCTGGTACGTCGAAGGTGGCTGGATGCTGACCGGCGAGCGGCGCAAGTACAACCTGACCACCGCGGCCTTCGACGCCCCGCCGGTCGACAAGGTGTTCAATCCGCAAAAGGGCGCCTGGGGCGCCTGGGAGCTGACCGCGCGCTATTCGACGGTGGACCTGAACTACGCCGAACGCGCCCTGGTCGCCGCCAACCGCGTGCGGGGCGGCGAGCAGGACATCTGGACCCTGGGCGTGAACTGGTACCCCAACCCGGACGTCAAGTTCATGCTCGACTACTACGCCGTCAGCGTCGACCGCCTGAACGCGGCGGGCGCCCAGATCGGCCAGGACTACCAGTCGATCAATCTGAGATCTCAGCTGGCCTTCTAATTCCAACCCACCAGGGCCCCGGTGGCCGGGGCCCTGAATCTAGGACCTGTCCCATGACCAAAGATCTCCTTGCGCCCTCGCGGCGGGGATTGCTGGCGGCTGCCTCGGCGGCCGCCGCCGCGCCCAGCCTGGCCTTCGCCGCGCCCAAGCCGGTGACCCTGCTGAACGTCAGCTACGACCCGACCCGCGAGCTCTACAAGCAGATCGACGCGGCCTATGCGAAGTACTGGAAGGACAAGACTGGCCAGGACATCGTCATCAATCAGAGCCATGGCGGGTCGGGCAAGCAGGCCCGCTCGGTGATCGACGGCCTGCAGGCCGACGTGGTCACCCTGGCGCTGGCCGCCGACATCGACGAGATCGCCGCCCGGGCCCATCTGCTGCCCGCCAACTGGCAGTCGCGCCTGCCCAACAACTCCACGCCCTATTATTCGACCATCGTGTTCCTGGTCCGGAAGGGCAATCCCTGGAAGATCCGGGACTGGCCGGATCTGATCAAGCCCGGCGTCGACGTCATCACCCCCAACCCCAAGACCTCTGGCGGCGCCCGCTGGGCCTATCTGGCGGCCTGGGCGGCGGCCTTGAAGGGACCCGGCGGCAATCCGGCCAAGGCCAGGGCCTTCGTCGAATCCATCTATCGCAATGTGCCGGTGCTCGACACCGGGGCGCGGGGCTCCACCGTGACCTTCGCCCAGCGGGGCCTGGGCGACGTGCTGCTGTCCTGGGAGAACGAGGCGCACCTGGCCGGCGACGAGTTCGGCGACAAGTTCGACATCGTCTATCCGTCGAGCTCGATCCTGGCCGAGCCGCCGGTGGCCCTGGTCGACAAGGTCGTCGACCGCAGGAAGACCCGGGTGATCGCCGAGGGCTATCTGAATTTCCTCTACAGCCCGCTGGCCCAGGACATCATCGGCAAGAATTTCTACCGGCCGCGCAACCCGCAGGCCGCCGCCAAATACGCCGCCAACTTCCCGAAGATCCCGATGTCGACCATCGATGACACCTTCGGCGGCTGGAAGAAGGCCCAGGCCACCCACTTCGACGACGGCGGCGTGTTCGACCAGATCTACAAGCCGCGCTGACGGTTCCTTCCCACGCGACGCGGCCAGGGCGCGGGGGGGCTCCTCCCGCGCCCTTTCTCCATGCGCCCGGATCGCAACCTTGCGGGCGCGGGCCCGTTTCCGCCGGGTGTCCGCCGCCAACCTCATCGGAACGCTCGCGGCGCTGTGCTCCATGGCCAGCTTCGCCCCGCAGATCGCCAAGATCCTGGCCGAGCGCGACGCCAGCGCAGTGTCACTTCGCACCTATGTGGTGATGGTCGCCGGGTTCAGCCTGTGGATCGCCTATGGGCTGATGACCTCCAGCTGGCCGGTCGCGGCGTC
The DNA here is from genome assembly GCF_947378715.1 of Phenylobacterium aquaticum. Classification (GTDB taxonomy): domain Bacteria; phylum Pseudomonadota; class Alphaproteobacteria; order Caulobacterales; family Caulobacteraceae; genus Phenylobacterium; species Phenylobacterium aquaticum_A. Next base: position 14,993 of record NZ_CANCLE010000019.1, on the reverse strand, counting down.
CAATGGGGTCTGCCTGATGCTGTCCGGCGCCATCCTGGTCCTGAAGCTGCGGTTCTCCGCGAACGGCGCGGCCCGGGGCGACCTTGATCCCGCCATGGCCTCGCCCTATGCGTCGGAACGGGCCCGCAAGGCGCTCTCCCCCGGGGAAGGATCGCATGGACAGTCGACTGCAGCGGGCTCAGGCCCTGATCGAGGCGGGTCAGCGGGCCGAGGCGATTGATCTGCTCGGGGCTCTGCTGACCGAGGCGCCCGGCCAGCCCGTCACGGTCTACCGCAACATTCTGCTGCAGCATTATCGCCTGGGTCGTCACGCCGACGGCGCCGACTGGGCCGACAAGGGCCTGCTTGCATATCCTGGCGACCTGGAGATCCTGAACCTGAAGGGCGTGATGCTGCGCCGCGCCAAGCGCCTTGAAGAGGCGCTGGCGGTGTTCATCGAGCTCGCGAAGCGGTCGCCGAACAACGAGAACATCCTGGCCAATCTGGCCAATGTTCACAACGACATGCTCAATGGCGCCGCGGCGGCCAAGATCTTCCTGCAGCTGACGCGCAGATTCCCGCGCAACGCCGAATATGTCCGGCTGCTGGGCGTCGCCCTGCGGCATCAGGATCGCGGCGATCAGGCGATCACCAAGTTCCGCCAGGCCCTGGCGATCGACAAGGCCAATGTCGACGCCTGGTGCGACCTGGCCGGCTGTCTGTCGGAACAGGGCAAGACCGCCGAGGCGCTCGAGGCGATCGACAGCGGCATCGCCGCCAATCCGGGGAACATGAAGGCTCTGGAAGCCAAGGTGAAGCTGCTGCGCCAGATGCATCAGCTGCGGGTGGCCGAGACCCTGCTGGAAAGCCTGCTGCCGGCCCATGACGGCGAGGCCTGGGTCCATCACAGCCTGGGCTCGGTGATCTCGGACTACGACCGTGAACGCGGATTGGTGCATCTGCGCCGCGCCGTGGAGCTGGCGCCGAAGAACTCCGACTACGTCTTCGCCCTGGCCGAGAGCCTGGACCGCGCCCGCGGGCCCAAGGAGGCCCGGCATCTGGAGGAAGCCTATCACCTGATCCGCAACTCGGTGACCCCGGACAGGATGAAATCCGGCGAGCTGAAGGTCGCCAACGAGGTCTATGCCCGGCTCTGCGCCTTTGATGATGTCGACTCGCTCGGCTCCTTCGCCGAGGTCGGCCGGCGCTTCGTGAAGGGCGGCAAGCACACCGCCCTGCTGGCCCAGCTGGCCCGGGGGGCGGACGACGCCGACCGCCTGGAGCTGCTCGAACAGCACCGCCAGTGGGGCGCCATGGCCGTGGCCGGCGCCAGGAAGGCCCCGATCCGCCGGCCAAAGGGTCCGCCGGCCTCGGGCAAGTACCGCCTGGGCTTCATGTCCTCGGACCTGCGCCGCCACCCTGTGGCCTATTTCGCCCTGCCCCTGTTCGAACACCTGGATAGCGAGCGCTTCGAGGTGTTCTGCTATTCCTTCTCCGAAGGCGCCAGCGACGAGATCCAGGACTTCATCACCTCCAAGGTCACCGCCTTCCGCTGGGCCAAGGATGTGTCGGCCCGCGAGGCCGCCCAGCTGATCGCCGACGACGGCCTGGACATGCTGATCGAGCTCGGCGGCAGCACCCACATGAACAAGCTGTCGGCCATGGCCTATGGCGCGGCGCCCCTGCAGGCCAGCTGGCTGGGCTATCCGCACTCCGCCGGGCTGGAGACCATCGACCATCTGATCTGCGACCCGTTCAACGCCCCGCCCCGCCCCGAGCTGTTGATCGAGACCCCGCTGGTCATGCCCCGGACCTGGATCGCCCTGGGCCGCCAGATCTTCCGCGAAGCGATGGAGAACAAGCCGGACATCCCTCAGGACCGCGAAGGGGTCCTGACCTTCGGCACAGCCAACAATCCCTACAAATACACCCGCAAGGCGCTCTCCACCTGGGGCCAGGTGCTGATGCGCGTGCCCGATTCCCGGATCATGTTCGTGCGACCGGAATGCGCCTCGCCGATCTTCCGGGGCAACATCACCCGGGTTCTGCAGGCCGAGGGCGTCACCCCGGATCGCATCGTCTTCAAGGCGGTGCGCGGCGGCCACATGCCCTACTACAACGACATCGACATCAGCCTGGACACCTTCCCCCTGACCGGGGGCACCACCACCTGCGAGGCCCTGTGGATGGGGGTTCCGGTGGTCAGCCTGGTCGGGGAGGCGTTCTTTGAACGGCTGAGCTATTCGATCCTGAACAATGTCGACCTGGGCGATCTGTGCGCCGACAGCCTCGAGGGGTTTATCGATATCGCTGCCGCCCTGGCGGCCGATCCCGAACGCCGCCGCGCCCTGCGTCCGGTCATCCGTCAGCGCATGATCGAGGGCCCGCTCGGCCAGACCGAGGCCTTCGCCCGGGACTTCTACAACCTGATCGCCAAGACCGTGGAGGCGGCCCGGGTCGGCAAGAAGACCGCGACCGCCTGAGACGCACCTGGCGGCCCTGACCTAGATTCTGAAATAGTCCGACAGCAGATCGCTGGGGGCGGGGCGGAAGGTCAGGCCGCCATTCTCGCCGGGGAACGCCATGGAGCGGGCCGGCACCTCGGCGTTCACCACCCGCGCGCCTTGCGACAGGACCGCGCCGTCGCCCACCCTTGAGCGGCCGATGACGGCGCTGTTCGGATAGATGATCACCCCCTCGCCGACGACCGGAATATCCGCCCGGTGACGCCCGACCGTCGAGTTCTGGTAGAGCACCAGATGTTCGCCATAGCTCGCCTTGGCCAGTACGATGCCGACGCTGTGGCCGATGAAAAACACCTTCGGCATCTCGATCTCATAGAACAGATCGATGGCGTTCAGCGCCTTGTTCAACAGGAACAGGCGGGTGGCGGCGGGGCCGTCGGCCTCCCGCTTCCAGATCGTATTCGCTAGATAATACAAATAGATACAATATTGCGACGAGTGCAGATAATTGAACTCGCCCGGCCGCCACATGGCCACGTTGTCAATGCAGTGGCCGACCCTCGCCAGGGCCTCGTCCACGTGCCGGCCGATCACGGCGGCCATGGCGTCACGGCTGCCGTCGGGGACGACGCCCGCGGTCTGGGCGGCGGTGTAGTCGGCCAGGCTGGCCGGCGTGTGATCGATCAGTTTCATCGGTTCGACAGCTCGCGAAGATAGGCGGCCACGTGATCCTTCACCCCGCGAGGCGCGAGGCCAAGGGCCCGCAGCCGGTCGATATCAATCCGGGGCGGCGGGCTCAGTTGGTCCTGCCGACGGAAGCGGATTCGCCAGCCCCCGGCCTCGAAGCAGGCCGCCAGATCAGCGTTGCTGACCAGCTGGCCACTGGCGACATTGATCACGCCCTCGCCATCCTTGGCCATCCGGATCAGGGCCTCGGCCACATCGTCCGCATGCACATAGTCGCGGGTCACGGCCGGGCTGGAGTCGAGTTCAATGTCCCGCGTCGTGGCGGCCCGGGCCAGCCATTCCGACAGAAAGCCGGGGTCGGCGGGGCCCGCGTCATAGACATTGGCCAGCCGCGCCACCGTCCCGCGCCCGCCCATCTGGGTCAGGGTGAGGTTCTCGCCCAGCGCCTTGGAGAGGTCATAGAGGCTGCGCGGATTGTCGACGGCCAGGGACAGAGGCGCGGTCTCGCGGCCGACATCGTCGCCGGCGCTGTCATAGAGCCGGATCGAGGAGAGATAGACGAAGCGCTCGAAGCGGGCCTGGCGCGCCATGCGGCTGACCAGCTCGACATGGGCCGACACCGTGTCGAAGGGCCGCTGGATGTAGTCGGCGGTGAGGCCGGCGCAATAGATCACCTGGCCCAGGTCGCGCTCGAACAGGGCCGGGTCGCCCTTGGCCGGGGCGAACACGTCGGCGCCCTCGGCGGCCAGCCTGGCGACCACCCGCGCGCCGACGAAACCCTGGGCGCCGATGACCGTGGTCAGGCTCATCCGCCGCGCGGCCCCAGCCGGCGGGCCGGCGATCCCGCATAGATCGAATAGGGCTCAAGCTCGCCGCGCACCACGGAGCCGGCGGCCACCACGCAGCCGTCGCCGATCACCGCGCCATCCAGCACCACCACATTGGCGCCCAGCCAGACGTCCTGGCCGATGACGATGCCGCCCCGGCTGGGCTGGAAGCCCTGGTCGCGGATGCGGCGGCGGGTGTCCTTGAACTCATGGTTGGTGGGGGCCAGCGTGCAATTGGCCGCCAGCATGGAGGCGTCGCCGATCACCACCCCGTTGCCGGTATAGATCACCGTGCCGGAATTGATCGCCACGTCCTCGCCGATCACCACGTCGCCCGACCCACCCGCCGGCTTGATCTTGACGAAGGCGTCGATCATCGACCGCGCCCCCACCTGGATCAGGGTGCCGCGCACCGAGACCTCGATGTCCGCCAGGGGCGACACGTGCGCGGTGGGATCGATCTTCAGCATGGCCCTATCCTAGGCCTGGACCACGAGATCCGGATAGGTCGCATCGCGCCCGGAGATCACCCGGGGCCGCGCCGGCCAGGCGATGGCCAAGGCCGGATCGTCCCAGCGCAAGCCCTGGCCATGGCCGGGCTCGAACAGCCGGTCGATCTGGTAGAGGACGTCGGTCTGGTCCTCCAGGGTCAGGAATCCGTGGGCGAGACCTGGTCCGATCAGCAGCGCCCGGCCGTTGTCGGCGGAGAGCTCGGCGCCGGTCCAGCGCCGAAAGGTCGGGCTGTCCGGCCGCAGGTCAACCGCCACGTCGAAGATCCGTCCCCGGGTGACCCGCACCAGCTTGGCCTCCTCGTGCGGCGCATCCTGATAATGCATGCCGCGCAGGGTCAGGGCGGCGGTGTTGTGCGACAGGCTGGTCTGCAAGGGCGTGAAGGGATGGCCGGCATCGGCGAAATCCCGGGCGCAGTGCAGCCGGGCGAAATGGCCACGGTCATCCGCCGCCGGATCGAGGTCGACCAGCACCACCCCGGCGATCTCGGTCGGGGCGAAGCGCATCAGCCGATCACCTCGGTTCGCGGGGTGGCGACCACGAACTGGCCGCCCCAGTCCTTGATCAGACCCAGCTGCCCCATGATCTCGTCCTTCAGGTTCCAGGGCAGGATCACCAGATAGTCGGGACGGATCTCGGCCACCTTGGCCGGGGCAAGGGTCGGGATGTGACTGCCGGGCAGGAAGCGGTCCTGCTTGTGGGGATTGGCGTCGAAGGCCGCCACGATGTCGGCCGCCGTCACACCGCAGGAATTGAGGAAGGTGTTGCCCTTGGCCGCCGCGCCATAGGCCGCCACCGTCTTGCCCTCGGCCTTGGCCTTGGCGAGGAAGGCCAGGAAGTCGTGTTGCACGGCCTCGACCTGCCGGGCGAAACCGCCATAGGTCTCCAGCCGGTCCAGGCCGGCGGCGTGCTCACGGGCCCGCAGATCCCGCAGGGCCTGGGTCTCGGCATGGCTTGACGCCAGATGGGCGCAGAACACCCGCAGCGATCCGCCATGGGTGGGCAGGAGCTCGATGTCGAAGGGGCGCATGCCGTTGGCGCGCAACACCTTCTCCACCGCCAGCAGCGACAGATAGCTGAAGTGCTCGTGATAGATGGTGTCGAACTGCACCTTCTCGATGAGGTTCAGGAGGTGCGGGAATTCGAAGGTCAGCACGCCCTCTGGCTTCAGCACCAGGGGGAAGCCCGCCACGAAGTCGCCGATGTCCGGCACGTGGGCCAGCACATTGTTGCCCGCCATCAGGTCGGCGGCCACGCCCCGGGCCGCCAGCGCGCCAGCGGTCGCGGCGTTGAAGAACATCACCTCGGTGGGTACGCCCCGCGCCACGGCGGCTTCCGCCGTATTGGCGGTGGGCTCGATGCCCAGCACGGGCACGCCTGCGGCTACGAAGTGCTGCAGCAGATAGCCGTCATTGCTGGCCACCTCGATGACCAGGGACTTTGGCCCCAGGCTGAAGCGAGCGGTCATCGCGGCCGCATAGCGCTTGGCGTGGGCGACCCAGCTCTCCGAATAGGAGGAGAAATAGGCGTAGCCCTCGTCGAAGATGTCGTCCGCCGCCACCGGGTCCTCGGCCTGGACCAGGAAGCAGGTTCCGCAGACCCAGGTGCGCAGGGGATAGGCGCGCTCTGTCCCCGCCGCCAGCTGGGCTGGGGTCAGATAGCTGTTGGCCAGGGGCTGGTCGCCCAGGTCCAGGAACAGCTGGGTCAGGGGGGCATGGCAGAAGCGACAGGCAAGCGAGGTCATGTCAGGTTTCCGTAGCGCGCAATCTGCTCGCGACACAAGGCGAGCGCCGCCTCCCCATCCGCCTCGCGCCGATACCAATCCATGGTCCAGTCCACGGCGTCAGGCGCCGCCAGCCGGCTTTCGAAGCCCAGCACCTGGCGCGCTAGGCTGGCGTCGATGCCGAGCGACTGGGCTTCGAGCGACTGGGGATCGGGTTCGTGGCGCCAGGGCCGGGCGCCCAGGGCCTCGACCGCGCGGGTGGCGAGCTGGCCGACCGTGACCTCCGCGCCCCCAGGACGGGGCCCGAAGTTCAGGGCGCGCGGCGCGGCGCGGTCCTGGGCCAGGCGCTGGAGATAGACCAGATAGCCGGCGACGCAGTCGAGCACATGCTGCCAGGGTCGCGTGGCTTGCGGGTGGCGCAGGACGGTCTCGCCCTGACCGCGGCCCGCCCGGACGATGTCGGCCACCAGCCGGTCGCGGGAGAAGTCGCCGCCGCCGATGACATTGCCGCCCCGGGCGGTGGCGAGCGGCACACCGGCCCGGTCATAGAAGCTGCGGGCGAAGCTTTGGACGATGATCTCGGCCGCCGCCTTGGAGGCCGAATAGGGATCCTTGCCGCCCAGGGCGTCGCCTTCGGCGAAGGCGCGGCCGGTCTCGGCGTTGGCGTAGACCTTGTCGGAGGTGACCACCAGCACCGCCTGCAGGGCGGGCTGGGCCCGCAGCGCCTGCAGCAGATGCGCCGTACCCATCACATTGGAGCCGAAGGTGCCGATCGGATCCTCGATCGAAGCGCGGACAATCGGCTGGGCGGCCATGTGCAGAACGAGATCGAAGGTCTCACCCTCCAGCGCGGCGGCCAGGGCGTCGAGGCTGCGCAGGTCGACGATCCGCGAACGGACCAGGTCGCCCACCCCCGCCAGTTCATAAAGCGCCGGGGTCTGGTCGGGGGCCAGGGCCAGGCCGGTGACCTGGGCGCCCAGGGCCTGGAGCCACACCGCCGCCCACGAGCCCTTGAACCCCGTATGGCCGGTCAGCAGGATGCGCTTGCCGGCCCAGAAGGCCGGGTCGGGCTGGCTCACGACCAGAGCCGCCACGGCGCCTTGCCCGTCGCCCAGAGATCTTCCAGGTGATTCTTGTCGCGCAGCGTATCCATGCCGGTCCAGAAGCCGTGGTGATGGAAGGCCATCAGCTCGCCGTCCCGGGCGAGGCTTTGCAGGGGGTCCAGTTCCCAAGGCATCTCGTCGCCGGAAATGCGCGCGATCACTTCGGGCTGCAGGACAAAGAAGCCGCCATTGATCACCCCTTCGTCGCCCGGAGGCTTCTCGACGAAGCGCTGCACGGCGCCGTCCTGGATCTCCAGCGCGCCATAGCGACCCGGGGGGGACACGGCGGTCACCGTGGCCTGGCGGCCATGGGAGCGGTGGAAATCGCCCAGGGCCTTGATGTCCACATCGGCGATGCCGTCGCCATAGGTCATGAAGAACGGCTCGCCCGGCGTCAGATAGCTGGCCACCCGCTTCAGCCGGCCGCCGGTCATGGTCTCCAGCCCGGTCTCGATCAGGGTGACTTTCCAGGGCTCATGATGGGTGGCGTGGTACTCAATACTGCCCTTCGCCAGGTCGACCGTGAAGTCGGCGTTGTGGAGCACGTAGTTGGCGAAGTACTCCTTGATCACATAGCCCTTGTAACCCAGGCAGATGATGAACTCGTCCACACCATGGTGCGAGAACAGCTTCATGATGTGCCAAAGGATCGGCCGGCCGCCGATCTCGATCATCGGCTTGGGGCGCAGATGGCTCTCTTCGGAGATCCGGGTGCCAAGGCCGCCCGCGAGAATGACGGCCTTCATGGCGCGGAACAGGGCCCAGGCCGGCGCGTGGCGTGTTCGACCGAAGACTGCATGTCCCACCCCTCAGAATGACACCGGCCGCGGAGGCGCGCGGTTCACCAGACGTCCTTGGCTATTACCTTGGATCGACGGCCGTATGAAGGTGTATCGATCCTGGACCGGTGATCGATCCGGACAGAGGGGGGCCCGTGACGCCACTGGTGAACTTCATCGTCATAGGCGCCCAGAAGGCCGGGACCACGGCCCTGTTCGACTATATGGGCGACATGCCCGGGATCAGTCTGTCGCGGACCAAGGAGGTCCACTTCTTCGACGACGAGACCGTCGACTGGACGGCGCCGGACTATGGGCCCTACCACGCCCAGTTCGAGGCTGAGGCGGGGGGGCAGGTCGGCGAGGCGACACCGATCTACGCCTATTGGCCCGGCGCCCTTGAGCGGATCAAGACCTACAATCCGCGAATGAAGCTGGTCCTGATGCTGCGCGATCCGGTGGAGCGGGCCTGGTCGCATTGGCGGATGGAATTTGGCCGGGGGGCCGAAACCGAGCCCTTCGGCTGGTGTATCCGACAGGGGCGTCAGCGACTGTTCGATCAACAGCCCTGGGGCTGTCACCGGGAGTTCTCCTATGTCGAGCGGGGCTTCTATGGCGAACAGGTCGAGCGGCTGTTCGCCCTGTTCCCCCCCGCGCAGGTGCTGCTGCTGCAGGCTGACCAGCTGAGGACTGACCCGGACATGACCCTGGGGCGCCTGGCGCGTTTCCTGGGAGCCCCGGAGCCGGTGAAGGTGGAGCCCCGGGAAATTCACGTGGGCCGCGAGTTCGAGGGGCTGACGACCGAGGATGTCGAATACCTGCGAAAGGTCTATTCCCGGGACAGGCTAAGGCTCAAGGCCCTGACCGGGCTGGAACTGGGCTAGCCGCTGGGCCGGGGGTTCATTCGGCAAATTCGCATTTTGGGCGACTTCCGGCGGCTTGATCTCTTTCCTGGGACCAAGGATTGAGTTACAGTCTGTTGTCAGCCTAGCTCTCCAGGGCTGTGTCGCTTTGGCCGGGCTGTGATCTCTGCGGGTTGCAGCCCGGTCTTTAGCATCGTCTGGGAGCCTGCGGCTCAGGTCAGTTCGATCTTCCGCCCGATAATCTCGATCACACCGAACTTCGCCAGCCAGAGCAGGCCGCGCTCGACAAATGGGCGCCTGGACTGCGGAAAGCCGCTGGCGAGTTCGCCCGCCGTCATGGGCGAGCGGCCCGAAAGGGTCACCAGGGTTTGGTGGGTCTCCTCGGCCGTGGGGAAGTTCACCCGACCAATACGGGCCAGAGGCGTGGCGAGCACGGCCTCCGCGGCCGCGACGGTCAGGGTCGGAGTCCAGCGGATCTCCGTCGAGGGCGTGAGAACCTCCGTCGGATAGCCTGAGAACAGGCGGAAGGGATCCATGTGCCAGGGGTTCTCGGACAGGCTGGGGGGAATCGGGGCCGCCGGCGGCGCCGCGAGACGGCGCGCCTGCAGCTCGCTCCACAGGGCCTGGTACTGGGGGATGATCTGGGCCCAGTCGAAGACCGCGACAGCCTGGGCCCGGGCCGTTGCGCCCATGCTGCGCCGCAGCTCCGGATGGGTCGCCAAGCGCGCGATCGCGGTCGCTGCGGCGTCCAGGTCGATGGCGGTCGACTGGGCCGCGGCGGCGACATAGGTCCGGTAGTCGATCCAATGGTTGGCCATGGCGAATGAGAGGTCTTGCCCCGTTCCTGCCCGTGGCGCGTAGGTCGGGATGCGGAAGCCATCGCGCTCGTGGCGGACCGTATCGCGATATCCGTCCCAATCGGTCACCACGCAGGGGAGCCCCGCCGACATGGCCTCGATGGGGGTCAGGCCAAAGGTCTCCTGGATATTGTCAGAGAGGCTGAGGAAGAAGTCGGCGACCGACCAGATGCTGAACCGGGTCTCGGGGGGGCGACCGTCGACCTCCCGGTACTCGACCGAGGGACATAGGGCGCGGATCTGGTCGTGGAATCCGCCCTTGATCAGCGCATCCGCCCCCCAGCCCGCAGCGACCCAGTAGAGGGTCTTGCCCGTCTTGGCGCAGGCGCGTTCGAGGGCCAGGGCCATGAGGGCCGGGTTCATTTTGCTCTGCGGGTCAAAGCGACCGACATAGAGGGCGACCACCGCGTCGTCGGGGATGTTGAGCTTTTCCCGCCAGGCTTTGCGATGGCCGGGATCGGCGGCGAAGTCGGAGGTGTTGACGCCCAGGGGGATGGTGGCGCGCTGAGCTTCGGGATGCTGGCGGGGCCCGAACTGCCAGGTGTGATAGTCGCGAATGGCCTCGAGCTCGGTCTCGACACTGGCCCGCACGGCCCGCGAGGTGCAGATCATCGCGTCCCAGGCTTCGGTGGGGCTGGTGATCAGTTCGCCGATCGCGCGCATGGCGGCGGCGGTGGCGGTGGTGTGTGTGATGCCACAGATCGAATAGGCCGTGCGGCCGGTGGGCCAGCGCATCCAGGCTTCGTGGCCGATTTCGGGGATTGGCATGTTCAGAACGCCGGGCTCGGCCAAGGCGTGGCGGGCGTGGCGGGCGATCCAGGTCTGCGGCTTCGGGATCTGCTCGATGCCGTTGACGAAGGCCCGCATCTCCTCAGGTGGCCGGTTTGTGACGTTGTAGAAATGGTAGTGGTCGACGTCGGCGTTGCGGATGAAGCCGCGCAGGAAGCTTTCGCCAGCCGAGTGTCGCCCCATCAGTTCGCCGGTCGCGGTATTGTATCCGTCGGGGTGGAGGTAGAACGCGGCATTCGACATGCCGGCGTTTTAGCGCGCAGCCGACAGCGGTCCAACTGGATTTCCGCGCAAAGAAAAGGGGCCGCCCAGAGGGCGGCCCCAAGACTTTTTCGTCCAAGCCGAAGCTTAGATGATGCTGGTGTACGAGATGTCCGCCAGCGTCTTACCGATGAGGACCACAGCGTCGGTCGGCGTGGAGCCGGTCGAAGCGGTGAACACCACGACGTCCGAACCCACCTGGATCGCGACGGTCTTGATCGTCGTGCTGATGAGGCCCGCAGCGACGGTTTGAGCCGTCGCATAGTCCGCAGCGCTGGTCTCGACGTAGTTGGTCGAGGTGCCGGCCACGGCGAAGTCGAGGAAGTCGTCCGAACCCCAGTCGGTGATCTGGTCGAGCGAACCGGCCACCGTGCTCGTGTCGCCGCTGGCGAACACGAAGGTGTCGGCGCCGCCGCCGCCGGTCATGATATCCTTACCGGCGCCGCCGGTGATGATGTCATTGCCCGCGCCGCCGTTGATGGTGTCGTTGCCACCAAGCGTCGTGATGGTGTCGTCGCCACCGCCGGAGTTGATGGTGTTGGCGCCAGCGCCCGCGACGATGGTGTCGTTACCAGCGCCCGAGGTGATGGTGTCGTTACCCGTACCCGAGGTGATGGAGTTGACGCCGTCGCCGGCGACGATGGTGTTGTTACCATTGCCCGCGAGGATGGTGTCGTTACCAGCGCCCGTGGTGATGGAGTCGTTGCCGTCCAGGGTGGTCACGGAGTTGACGCCGTCACCAGCCGAGACCGTGATGGCGCCGGTGCCGGTGCCAGTGATCGTGATGGTGTCGTTGCCAGCGCCCGTCGTGACCGAGATCACTTGGTTGCTAGCGTCCGTGGCGTCCGTGGCGGTGTTGTTACCAGCGCCCAGGTCGATCACGTCATTGCCGCCAGCGGCGCCCGTGAAGGTGTCGTTGCCAGCGCCAGCCGTAACCGTGTCGACGCCCGCGCCGCCCGTGATGGAGTTGTTGCCTTCACCAGCCGAGAGGGTGTCGTTGCCGCCGCCGCCGACGATCGTGTCGTTGCCAGCGCCACCGGAGATGGTGTCGGTGCCAGCGCCACCGGTGAGGGTGTCGTTGCCGTTACCGCCGTCGATGGAGTCCTTACCGCCGCTGCCGACGATGGTGTCGTTGCCGTCACCGCCGACGAGGGTGTCGTTGCCGGCGCCGCCCGTCAGGTTGTCGTTGCCGAGGTCGCCGGAGATGTAGTCGCCGCCGCCGCCCGAAGCGACGATGGTGTCATCGCCTTGACCGCCGTACAGGGAGTGAACGCCCGCGTCCGTCGCCGAGATGACGTCGTCGCCCGCGTTACCTTGAACAACGCCCGTGGTGCCGGCGCCGCCACCCGCGAGGGTGAACTTGTCGTCGCCGTCGCCGCCGGCCAGGGTCGTGCTGCCCGTGGCGGTGGCCGAGATGCTGTCGTCGCCGGTGCCGCCCGAAACGTTCAGGTTCTTACCGGTGACAGTCAGGGTGTCATTGCCCGCGTCGCCAGCGACAGTGCTGGAGCCGGTGCCCGTGACAGTGACCGAGTCAGCGCCGTTGCCGCCGGAGATGGTGGCGAGTTCGGTCGAAGCGGCCAGCGCGTCGGTGATGGTGTCAGTGCCTTCACCGCCGGAGATGGAGTCGCTGCCGCCGCCGCCGGCGATGGTGTCGTTGCCCAGATCGCCGAAGATCAGGTCAGCGCCGGCGCCGCCGGTGATGCTGTCAGTGCCTTGACCGCCATAGATCGTGTTGCTGGCGGTGCTGCCCGTGACGGCCAGGGTGTCGTCACCCAGGTTGCCCTGGACGAAGTTGCTGCCCGTGCCGGCGTCGACAGTGTCGTCGCCTTGACCGCCGTAGATGGTGTCCGAACCAGCGCCGCCCGTGAGGGTGTCGTTGCCTTGGTTGCCCTGCAGGAAGTCATTGCCCGAGCCGCCAGCCATGGTGTCGGCGCCGGCCAGGCCGTACGCGCCGTCGCCACCGGCGGAACCGGTGAAGGCGGTGTCGGCGCCGGTCGAACCCACATAGAGCTGCGAGCCGTCCAGGAAGTCATAGGAGCCGGCAGCGCTGCCGACCGAGTGCGCGGTGCTGATGGCCGTGACCGAGAAGGTCAGGGACTTCGAACCCAGCGTGATGGTCACCGATTCAACGGTGGTCGCAGTCGCGACGTTGTAGACGACGATCGCGGAAGAACCGCTCACGCCCGTTGTTGAGAAAGAGAGCGTGTCCGTGCCGGCGAACGCGGTTGCGTCCGTCTGCGTCATGCTCTCGAATGTGTAGTTCGCCATTGTTCTCTCCAGTCTGTGTCACATGGACCCTGGCACGCTTGACCCCTGTCCGAAGGAGTGGTCCCAGCGATCCATCTTACTTTCACCATAGCATGGCTGCGGCGAAGGTTAAACGAGCCCGATGAAGACGTATCGGAAGCGTGGAATTTGCGCAACAGCAAAAACCGGAGGCGAGGCCTGCTTCATCAGCAATATCGAGGCCTCACACCCGCTGATCTTCAGGGCTCACGCAGGGCGTCGCCAATGGTGTCGGTGAGCGGGCTGATCACATAGGACAAGATCGTCTTGCTGCCCGTCACGATCATCGCCTGGGCCGGCATGCCGGGGGTGAGTCGGGCTTCCTTCGGCAGCTTCGCCAGTTCTGAGGGGGATATGGTCAGCTCGGCCGTGAAGTAGGCGCGTCCGGTTTTGGCGTTCTCCAGCAGGTCGGCCGAGACCGTCCGCACGACGCCTTCGACCGGCGGCACCTTGCGGGCGTTGAAGGCGCTCAGGCGCACCTTGGCCTTCATGCCGACCCGAACATGGTCAATATCCTGCGGCCTGATCTCAGCCTCGATGACCAACGGCGCGTTGGCGGGCACGATCTCCATCAGCACTTCGCCGGCCCCGACGGCGCCCCCCACCGTGTGCTGGGACAGGCTGAGCACATAGCCGTCAACCGGTGAGCGCACGGTGGTGTCGTCCAGCATTTCGCGCGCCGCGATCAGGCGTGGCCGGGAATCGGCCGCCCCCGATTGCATCTGGCGCAGGCCGTCGGCGGCCTGGCTGACGCGCTGATCCTTCTGGGCGGCGAGCTGATAGCGGGTCTCGCCCACCTGCTGGCGCAGCCGGTTCAGGTCCGAGACCAGGCCGCCGCGACGGCCCGCGAGATCGGCGAGGCTGCGTTGGTAGCGCAGGATCAGGGTCTTGGGGGCGTAGCCCTTCTCATAGAGGGTCTGATAGCCCGCCAGCTCCTCGTTGGTCAGCTTCACGCTGTCATCGAGCGCGTCGATCTGGGCCTGGACCCCCTGGGCCTGGGTCTGAATCTGTTCGACGCGCTGGTTCAGAATATCATTCTGGCTGTCGAAGAACTGCAGGCGGGTGGTGAACAGCAGGTCCTGGTCGTGGACCAGGCCGGCCACGCGCGGGTCGCTCAGCCGGGCGGTCAGTTCCTCCGGATATTTCACCGACTTGCGCCCGGTGGCCTCGGCCTCGTAGCGCGCGCCCTGGGCGATGAAGGTGTCGTATTGATTCTGCACCACGTCGTTGGTCATGCGCGGCTGCAGGTCGCTGAGCGTCAGCAACACCTGGCCGGCGGCGACCCGCTGGCCTTCCTTGACGAAGATGCCGCGCACCGTCCCCGGCTGCAGATGGCGGATCACCTTGCGGTTCGATTCCACCCGCACCAGGGCCTGGGCGACCGTGGCGCTCTCAATCGGCGAGACGGCCGCCCAGATCACGAAGCCGATCAGGAAGACGCCGACGATCGCGCCCCCCTTGGTCATGGTGTCCTTCAGACGACGATCGGCGTCGCGATCGTCGGCGGGCGCGGCCTCGGTGAACATCGAGGGGACCAGGGACTTGGGCGCCAGGTTCTTGAACGGTCCGATTTCCATGCGCATCAACCCGCCTCCACCGCGCGGGGCCCGGCCTGCGGCGTGATTCGCGCCATCACCTGCTCGCGGGGCCCAAACAGTTCGATCCGCCCCTCGCGCAGCACCAGCATCTTGTCGGCGGAGCGCAGGATCGACGGCTTGTGCGACACCACCACGATGGTGCTGCCCCCGGCCTTCAGGGTGTCCAGAGCCGCCATCAAGGCCTCTTCGCCGTCCGCGTCGAGGCTGGCGTTGGGTTCATCCAGGACGATGAAGCGCGGATTGCCCAGCAGGGCGCGGGCCAGGCC
>NZ_CANCLE010000018.1 GCF_947378715.1 Phenylobacterium aquaticum | reverse complement strand
GCGTCTGGGCCCGGGACATCTCCGACCTGATCGGCTGCGCGCGACCGGTCTGGACGCCGTTCCTGTCGGGCTATGGCGGCATCTCCCTCGTGATGTTCCCCAACGGCGTGGTGTTCTACGCCTTCGGGGACGAGGGGCGCTTCGACTGGCGGCCGGCCGCCGGCGCCGCCAACGCCGTGAAGGCCCTGTGTCATGACTGATTCCGCATCGCCTCGCCGGAGCCTGCCCAAGGCCGATCCCGATGGCCTGATCGCCGCCGTGCTGCTGGCGTTCATGGCCACGGCCGGGCTCTTCTACGTGAACATCATGCCGGCCCTGGTCAGCGGGCTGCAGGACGGCCTGGGCTTCACCGCCAGGGACGCCGGCCTGGTCGCCGCCCTGAACGTCTATGGCGCGGCGGGCGGCGCCTTCGCCGCCGTGTTCGTGGTCGACCGGATCTCCTGGAAGCCGGTGGCGCTCGGTCTGCTGTCGGCCCTGATCGCCATCGACCTGATCTCGACCCAGCTCACCTTGGCGCCCGTGCTGATGGCGGTGCGGTTCGGCCACGGTCTGGTCGGCGGCTTCCTGGTCGGGATCGCCTTCGCGGTCATTGCGCGCACCAAGGCGCCGGACCGCACCTTCGGCATGCTGCTGGTGGTGCAGTTCGGCCTGGGCGGGGTGGGGCTGCTGTTCCTGCCGGGCCTGGTTCCCAGGTTCGGGACCCCCGTACTGTTCCTGGCCCTGGCCGCCTTCAGCGCCACGGCGGCGGCCATGCTGCCCTTCCTGTCGGACTATCCGCCGCGCAGCCGATCGGCCGAAGCGGTGGCGGCCCGGGGCCTGGTGCGCTGGGTCCCCCTGGCCGCAGCCCTGGTGGCGGTGTTCATGTTCCAGGCCGCCAACATGGCGCTGTCGGCCTTCGTCATTGATCTCGGGCGGGCCTATGGCCTGGCCCAGCCGTTCATCAGCGCCACCCTGGCGACCGCCAACTGGATCGGCGCCCTGGGCTCCGTGCTGGTGGTGGTGATCGGCCTGCGCTTTGGTCGGCTCAAGCCGATCGCCTTTGGCGCCGTCCTGACCGTGCTGGGCGCCCTGGCCTTCCTGCGCAGCGACCTGGCGGGGATGTATGTCCTGGCCAATATCGTCACCTCGGTCGTCTGGGCCTTCGTCATTCCCTATCTGCTGGGGCTTTGCGCCGCTTTCGACCCCGGCGGCCGGATCGCCACCCTGGCAGGGTTCTTCTCCAAGCTGGGCCTGGCCTCGGGGCCGGCCTTGGGCGCCGTGCTGTTGCAGGAGACCCACTTCCCGCGCCTGGTGACCCTGGCGGTCATCGGCCTTTGCCTGTCTGCGGCCTTCGCCCTGGTCCCCGCCCGGGCGCTTGATCGCTCCACCTGACCCCCTGACGAGAGTTTCCGACATGTCCGCAAACGCAGCCCTCCAGGCCCGGCGCGTGGCCGCCGTGCCCCGTGGCGTGGCCAGCGCCACCGCGATCTTCGCGACCCGGGGCGAGAACAGCGAGCTCTGGGACGCCGAGGGCCGCCGCTATATCGACTTCGGCGGCGGCATCGCCGTGCTCAATACCGGCCATCGCCATCCGAGAGTCATGGCCGCCGTCGCCGCCCAGCTGGAGCGCTATACCCACACCGCCTTCCAGGTGACGGCCTATGAGCCCTATGTGGAACTGGCCGAGCGGCTCAACGCCTTGGCTCCCATTGAGGGACCGGCCAAGACCATCCTGTTCACCACCGGCGCCGAGGCGGTCGAGAACGCGGTGAAGATCGCCCGGGCCGCCACGGGCCGCTCGGCGGTGATCGCCTTCAGCGGCGGATTCCACGGCCGGACCCTGCTGACCATGGGCCTGACCGGCAAGACCGCGCCCTATAAGCACCGCTTCGGTCCCATGCCGGCCGAGATCCATCACGCACCCTTCCCGATCCCGCACTACGGGGTCAGCGAGGAGGACAGCCTGCGGGCGCTGGACTTCATCTTCCGCGCCGACGTCGAGCCCGAGCGGGTGGCGGCGATCATCCTGGAGCCCGTGCAGGGAGAGGGCGGCTTCCACGCCGCGACGGCCGGCTTCATGCGGGCGCTGCGCGACCTCTGTGACCGCTGGGGCATCCTGCTGATCGCCGATGAGGTCCAGGCAGGCTTCGGCCGGACGGGCCGGATGTTCGGGATCGAGCACACCGGGGTGAAGCCCGACCTGATCACAGTCGCCAAGTCCCTGGCCGGCGGCTTCCCCCTGTCGGGCGTGATCGGCCGCGCCGAGATCATGGACGCCGCCGAGCCGGGGGGGCTGGGCGGCACCTATGCGGGGTCGCCGGTGGCCTGCGCCGCCGCCCTGGCCGTGCTCGACGTGATCGCGGAGGAGGGGCTGCTGGCCCGGGCCGAAACCCTGGGGGCCCGCACCCGCGCGCGCCTGACCGCCTTCGAGGCGCGCAACGACCTGCGTCCGATCGCCGGGGTGCGAGGCCCCGGCGCCATGGTGGCCTTCGACCTCGTCACCTCGCGCGGGTCCCGCGATCCGGATGGCGCAGCGGCCAAGGCGGTGACGGCCAAGGCGCTGGATCGGGGCCTGGTCCTGTTGTCCTGCGGCACCCATGGGGAGACCGTCCGCCTGCTGTTCCCCCTGACCATTTCGGACCCTCTGCTGGACGAAGGCCTTGACCTGCTGGAAGACGCGCTGAGGATCGTCTGATGACTGAGATCGCTGACACCGCCGCCGAACAGACCCGCCTGGCCCTGAAGCGGCCGGACCTCCTGCGCGAGGCCGCCTATGTCGGTGGCGAGTGGGTGACCGCGCAGGCGCGGATCGCGGTGACCAATCCGGCCACCGGGCGGGTGCTGGCCCATGTCCCCAACCTTGGAGCGGAGGCGACCCTGGCGGCGGTGACGGCCGCCACGGCGGCCCAGGCCGAATGGGCGGCGCGCTCGGCCAAGGCCCGGGCCCAGGTGCTGCGCAAGTGGTTCGATCTGATGATGGCGCATCAGGAGGACCTCGCCCGGCTGATGACCGCAGAGCAGGGCAAGCCGCTCAGCGAATCGCGCGGTGAGATCGCCTATGCCGCCGCCTTCCTCGAATGGTTCGGGGAGGAGGCCAAGCGGGCCTATGGCGAGGTGATCCCCGGCCACCAGGCCGACCGCCGGATCATCACCCTGAAACAGCCGGTGGGAGTCGTGGCCGCCATCACGCCCTGGAACTTCCCGGCCGCCATGATCACCCGCAAGGTCGGGCCAGCCCTGGCGGCGGGCTGTTCGGTCGTGCTGAAGCCGTCGGAGCTGACCCCGCTTTCGGCCCTGGCCCTGGCCGTGCTGGGGGAAGAGGCCGGCGTCCCCAAGGGGGTGTTCAACATCGTCACGGGCGAGGCCGCGCCGATTGGCGACGTGCTGACCGCCGATCCGCGCGTCGCCAAGTTCACCTTCACGGGCTCGACGGCTGTGGGCAAGGCGCTGGCGGCCAAGTGCATGGACACGGTCAAGCGGGTGTCGCTGGAGCTGGGTGGCAACGCCCCCTTCATCGTCTTCGCCGACGCCGACCTGGATGCGGCGGTCGAGGGCGCCATGGCGTCGAAGTTCCGCAACGCCGGCCAAACCTGCGTCTGCGCCAACCGCTTCTATGTGGAGGCTTCCGTCGCAGGGGCCTTCGCGGCGAAGCTGGCGGCCCGGGCGGCGGCCTTGCGCATCGGCGACGGCCTGGCGGGCGAGACCGACCAGGGGCCGCTGATCGACGGCCGCGCCATCGCCAAGGCGCGCCGGCATGTCGAGGACGCCCTGGCGGGCGGGGCCAGGCTATTGACCGGCGGGGCGGCCCTGGACGGCCTGGGCGCCTTCTTCGCCCCGACCGTGCTGGCCGATGTCGCCCCCGACGCGCTGCTGACCCGGGAAGAAACCTTCGGCCCCGTGGCCGGGATCACCGTCTTCACCGACGAGGCCCAGGCCATAGGCCTTGCCAATTCCACCCGCGCGGGCCTGGCGGCCTATCTCTACACCGCCGACTTGAAGCGGGCCTGGCGGGTCAGCGAGGCGATCCAGTCGGGCATGGTCGGTCTCAATACGGGCCTGATCTCCACCGAGGTCGCACCGTTCGGCGGGGTCAAGGAGTCCGGCCTCGGACGCGAAGGATCGCGCCATGGGCTCGACGAGTATCTTTCGCTGAAGGCGATCTGCATGGCGGTGGACTGACCGTCCGCTCGCAGGATCGTCCAGGCGAATTCAGTCTCAGGATGCGCGGCCGGCCATCCGCGCCGGACGATCCGACGCCTGGCCGTCGTGCGCCGCCAGGGCCGCGACCTCGCCCACGACGATCATCACCGGCCCGCCATCCCGCGATCGCGCCAGATCGGCGAGGCTGGCCAGGGTCCCGGTCCGTAGCCGCGCATTGGGCCCGCCGGCGCTCTCCACCGCCAGCGCCGGGGTCGAGGCCGGCCGCCCGGCGGCTGTCAGCCGGGCGCTGAGCTCGCCCGCCGCCGCACCGCCCATATAGATCGCCAGGGTCGCCTCGCGATCGGCTGCAGCGCTCCAGTCGGCGACCAGGGTCCCGTCCTGCACCGTGGCGGTGGTGAACACCACGCGCCGGGCAAGCCCGCGATGGGTCAGGGGAAAGTCGAACTGGGCCGCTGCAGCGCAGGCCGCCGTGACGCCGGGCACGATCTCCACCGGCACGCCGTGGCCCTGCAGAAAGGCGCTCTCCTCACCGACCCTTCCGAACACCGAGGGATCGCCGCCCTTGAGCCGCACGACCCGCAGGCCGCGCCGCGCCAGCCGCAGCATCAGCCGGTTGATGGTCTCCTGCTTCATGCTGGTCCGGCCCGCCCGCTTGCCGGTCTGGATACGGATGCAGCCGGCGGGCGCCAGGTCGAGAATTTCCGCCCCGACCAGGGCGTCATAGAGCAGGGCCTGGGCGGCCTCGACGGCGCGCAGGGCGCGGACGGTGAGCAGGTCGGCGGGGCCGGGCCCGGCGCCCACCAGCTGAACGCGACCGATCGAAGGCTCATGCGGCATCGCGGGTCTCCCGGGCGGGTTGGAGGGCTTGCAGACGGCGGGCGATCTCCGGGCGGCAGGACCCGCAATTGGTCCCGGCGCCAGTGGCTGCGCCTATGGCCTCGACCGAGGCCGCTCCGGCCTCGGCGGCCGCGTCGATGGCATGGGCTCCGACCTTCAGGCAGGCGCAGACCATGGGGCCCTTGTCGATGACGGGCCCCGACGGGCGACCGAACAGCAGGGTGGCGCGGGCCTCGGCCGGCAGGATCCCGGTCTCGAACAGTTCGATCAGCCAGGACCGGGGTGGCAGGCTCTCGCCGGTGGTGATGAACAGCACCCGCTCCAGCCGTCCGTCGCGGATCCAGGCCTGACGCCGCGCGCCGGTGGCCGGGTCCTCATAGGTCACCGCCTCGCCCTCGGCCTCGCCCAGGGCGCGCCGCAGCGCGTCGCGTTCTTCGCCATCGCCCCGGCCGGCGAACTCGTGGAGCGCGCAGGCGGTCTGGGGGATGCGCCGCCAGATCACGCCCAGCCCGGCCGGCGCCGCCACCGGTTCGCGCGACATCAGGAACCCCTTCCAGGTTTCGCGATAGGCGCGGACCCTGGCCGGGGTGTGCTTGAACTCCGGCTGACCGGAGGTCGGGTCGACATTGCGGGCGATCAGCGGATTGGAGCGGCCGGACGGGGCATAGGCGTCGGTCCAGTGCATGGGCATGAACACCCCGCCGCGCCGCTGGCGGTCGGTGAGGCGGGCCAGGGCCACGGCCTCGCCCTGGGCGGTCTGCACCCGGGTGAGGGCGCCCTCGATGATCCCGGCAGCGGCGGCGTCCTCCGGGTGCATCTCGACGAACACTTCCGGCGCATGGCGCCACAGGTCGGGCGCCAGGCCCGTCCGTGTCAGGGTGTGCCACTGGTCGCGGATGCGGCCGGTGTTGAGCGAAAGCGGATAGGCGGCGTCGCAGGGTGTGGCCGGGCCCTTCGGGCGAACCGGAACCATGGCCGCGCAGCCGTCGGGGGTCTGGAAGCGACCGTCGGCGAACAGGCGCGATGTGCCGGTCCCGTCGGCCTTGACCGGCCATTGGATGGGACGCAGCGCGTCATAGGCCTCGCGATTGATCCCCACGAGACCCGCCAGGCTGAGCGTGCGGCCGCCGGCCTCCGGCCCCGGATTGTCAAAGGCGGTCAGGCGGGCCCATTCGCGAAACACGCTGTCCTGGCTGGGCCAGGAGAAGCCGTCGGCATGGCCCATGGCGCAGGCGACGTCGGCGATGATCTTCCAGTCGGCGCGCGCCTCGCCCGGCGCCGGGAACAGGGCGCGCTGGCGGGTGATCCGGCGTTCCGAATTGGTGACCGTGCCGTCCTTCTCGCCCCAGGCCAGAGCCGGCAGCTTCACATGGGCGAAGGCCATGGTGTCGGTGTCGGCCATGCAGTCGGAGACCACCACGAAGGGGCAGCCGGCCAGGGCCTCGCGCACCAGGCCCGCGTCCGGCAGGCTGACGGCCGGATTGGTGGCCATGATCCAGACCGCCTTGATGCGCCCGTCGCCGATGGCGTCGAACATGTCCACGGCTTTGAGCCCCGGCGCGCGGGCGGTGTCCGGCGCGCCCCAGAACCGGGCCACCCGGTCGCGGTCGGCCGGTGCGAAGTCCATGTGGCCGGCCAGGGTGTTGGCCATGCCGCCGGTCTCGCGCCCGCCCATGGCGTTGGGCTGGCCGGTGATCGAGAAGGGACAGGCGCCGGGCTTGCCGATCCGGCCGGTGGCCAGGTGGGTGTTGAGGATCGCCAGGCCCTTGGCCACGCCCTGGGCCGACTGATTGGCGCCCATGGAGAACAGGCTGACCGTCTTCGGGGTCGCCGCGAACAGGTCGTAGAATTGGGTGAGGTCGGCCAAGGGCAGGTCGCAATCGGCGGCGACGGCGGAGGGCGACTGGTCGGCTTCGGCCAGCGCGGCCTCGACGTCGGCGAAGCCGCCGACATGCTCGGCGATATAGACCCGGTCGATGGCGCCGCGGCGGATCAGGTCGGCCAGGAGGCCGTTCCATAGCCGCACATCGGTCTGGGGCGCGAGCGCCAGGTGCAGATCGGCGACCTCGGCGGTGTCGGTGCGGCGCGGGTCGATGACCACGTGCCGCTGGCCGCGCGCGCGGGCGGCCTCCATGCGTCGGAACAGCACCGGGTGGGTCCAGGCGGCGTTGTGACCGGAGAACACCACCAGGTCGGCGAGGTCGAGATCCTCATAGCAGCCGGGCACCAGATCGGCGCCGAAGGCCTGCTTGTGGGCGGCCACGGCCGAGGCCATGCAAAGCCTGGAATTGGTGTCGATATTGCCGGAGCCGATGAAGCCCTTCATCAGCTTGTTGGCGACGTAATAGTCCTCGGTCAGCAGCTGGCCGGAGACATAGAAGGCCACGGAGTCCGGACCGTGCCGCGCGATGGTCTGGGCGAAACGGCGGGCGACCAGGGCGGTGGCCTCGCGCCAGGGAACCTCGCGGTCGCCGATCATCGGGGCCAGCAGCCGGCCTTCCAGACCGACCGTGGCGCCCAGGGCCAGGCCCTTGGAGCAGAGCCGGCCCTGGTTGGCCGGATGGGCGACATCGCCGCTCACCGCCAGGGTGCGGCCCTCGATCACCCGACCCGCGACGCCGCAGCCCACCCCGCAATAGGGACAGGCCGTGGCGACCGACGGGATGAGGGCGCCGTCCGCCATCTCAGCCCCCGACCAGGCCCAGGAACAGGCGGCCGTCACGGACCTCCAGCGGGACCACCGGCGCGCAGCCGGTTCCCCGGTCGACGCCGGTCGCCTCACCCGTGGCGAGATCGATCACCCGCCCGTGCAGCGGGCAGGTCACGGTGCTCCCGTGCACGATGCCCTGGCTGAGCGGACCGCCCTTGTGCGGGCAGGCGTCGATCAGGGCGAAG
The DNA here is from genome assembly GCF_947378715.1 of Phenylobacterium aquaticum. Classification (GTDB taxonomy): domain Bacteria; phylum Pseudomonadota; class Alphaproteobacteria; order Caulobacterales; family Caulobacteraceae; genus Phenylobacterium; species Phenylobacterium aquaticum_A. The sequence continues at coordinate 28,308 of NZ_CANCLE010000018.1, read as the reverse complement.
ACCTGGCCGTCGCCGGTGCGGAAGACGGCGATATCGCCGCGCGGGCTGGGCACCCGGCGGGCGCCGCGACGGGGCACGTCGGTGACGGCGCCGACATCGGTCCAGGTCACAGTGGGTTCTTTCACGAGCGCGTTCATGCGGGGGCGAACTCCAGACGGCGGCTGAGCGGGTTGAATTCCTCGGCGTGGCGGCCGGCGACCCGCTCAGCCCACGGATCGATGCGGGCGAAGCGCTGGGAATAGGAGAACCGGTCATAGAGGGCGCGACGCTCGGTCTCGTCGGCCATGACGGCCTTGATGGCGTCCAGCCCGACGCGGTCCATCCACTTGTAGATCCGCTCCAGGTACCAGCCCTGCTCGCGATAGAGCTGGACCAGGGCGCAGATGGTCCAGACCGCCTCGTCCTCGCTGGCCACCCGGGTCAGGACCTCGGTCCCGCGGATATGCAGGCCGGCCGCCCCGCCGATGTGGATCTCGAAACCCGAGTCCACGCAGATCACGCCGACATCCTTGCAGGTCGCCTCGGCGCAGTTCCTGGGACAGCCCGAGACCCCCAGCTTGACCTTGGCCGGGGTCCAGGACCCCCACATGAATTTCTCCAACCGCATCCCGAGGCCGGTGGAATCCTGGGTTCCGAACCGGCACCAGTCGGACCCGACGCAGGTCTTCACCGTGCGCAGGCCCTTGGCGTAGGCGTGGCCGGAGACCATGCCGGCGGCGTTGAGGTCGGCCCAGACGGCGGGCAGGTCGTCCTTCTTGACGCCCAGGAGGTCGATGCGCTGGCCGCCGGTGACCTTGACCGCCGGAATGGAGAACTTGTCGGCGACGTCGGCGATGGCCCGCAGTTCGTCAGGTGTGGTCATGCCGCCCCACATCCGGGGCACGACGGAATAGGTGCCGTCCTTCTGGATGTTGGCGTGGACCCGTTCATTGATGAAGCGGGACTGCTTGTCGTCCTGATATTCGCCGGGCCAGGCGCAGACGAGATAGTAGTTGAGCGCCGGGCGGCAGGAGGCGCAGCCCTCCGGCGTAGTCCATTCCATGGCCTGCATCACCGCCGGAATGGACTTGAGATCCTGGGCGAGGATGGCCTGGCGGACCAGGTCATGGGTGTGGTGGGTGCACTTGCACATCGGCGCCGGGCCGGTCTGGGCCTGGAAGCCGTCGCCCAGGGTCAGCTTCAGAAGCTTTTCCACCAGGGGCGTGCAGGAGCCGCAGGAGGCCGAGGCCTTGGTGACCCCGCGCACGGCGTCGAGCGTGGTCAGCCCCTGGGCGGCGATGGCGCCGGTGATCTGGCCCTTGCACACGCCGTTGCAGCCGCAGACCTCTTGGTCGTCGGACATGGCCGCAACGGCCGCGCTAGGGTCCAGGCCCGACAGACCCTCCGTGATCGCCTGGCCGAAGATCAGGGTCTCGCGGATGCCGCGGACATCGGCGCCCTGCCGCATCAGGTCGAAGTACCAGCCGCCGTCGGCGGCGTCGCCGAACAGCACCGCGCCGGCGACCTTGCCGTCCTGCAGCACCACGCGTTTGTAGACCCCGCGCCCGGCGTCGCGGAACACGATGTCCTCGCAGCCCTCGCCGCCGGCGAAGGCCCCTGCCGAGAACACGTCGACGCCGGAGACCTTCAGCCGGGTCGACAGCAGGGAGCCTTCATAGGTCGCGGCCTCGTCGCCGGTGAGAGAGGCCGCGAGCGTCTTGCACATGTCCCAGATCGGCGCGACCAGGCCGTAGGCTATGCCCCGGTGCTCGGCGCATTCGCCCACCGCGTAGATGTCGGCGTCGCCGGTGCGCATCTGGTCATCGACCATGACGCCGCGCCCGACCGGCAGGTTGCAGGCCCTGGCGAGCGCCGTGCTGGGACGGATGCCGACGGCCATGACCAGGATGGAGCAGGGCAGGACCCGGCCGTCCTGCAGCTTCAGGCCGGTGACCTTGCCATCCTCGCCGAGGATCGCCTCAGACTGGGCTGAGAGGACCGTCTCCACGCCACGCTCGGCCAGGGCCTCGGTCAGCAGGAAGCCGGCGGCGCTGTCGAGCTGGCGCTCCATCAGCACGTCCATCAGGTGGACGACGGTGGCCTTCATGCCGCGCCGGGCGAGGCCATAGGCCGCCTCCAGGCCCAGCAGGCCGCCGCCGATCACCACGGCCGCGCCGCCCGCGTCAGCGGCGGCGACCATCTGGTCGACATCATCGAGGTCGCGGAATGTCACCACGCCCTTCAGGTCGGCGCCAGGCAGGGGCAGGCGGACAGGGTCCGAGCCGGTGGCCAGGATCAGCTTGTCGTAGGCGACCGTCAGGTCGCCCTCGGCCTCCACCACCTTGCGGGCCCGGTCGATCGCGGTGACGGCGCGGCCGGCGTGCAGGGTGATGGCGTTGTCGGCGTACCAGGCCGCATCATTGATGACGATGTCGTCGAAGCTCTTCTCCCCGGCCAGGACCGGCGAGAGCATGATGCGGTTGTAGTTCACCCGGGGCTCGGCCCCGAAGATGGTGATCTCATAGCGGTCGGGGCTGCGCTTGAGGATGTCCTCGACGGCGCGGCAGCCGGCCATGCCATTGCCGATGACGACAAGGCGTTCGCGGGAAGCGGTCATGGGTCTGGTTCCGCCTTAGACGCGCACGGGGACGGCGTCGCCGTCGCTGTTGGCCAGCGTCGGCCAGACCGCGCGCCACTTGTTTTTGAGTCCGGCCAGGGCCACGAGGGCGAAGAGCGCCAGGGCCGCGAAGCCCAGGAAGCCCAGCTGGTAGGTGCCGGTCATCTGCTTGGCGAGGCCGAGGGTGGAGGCCAGGTAGAAGCCGCCGATTCCGCCGGTCATGCCGATCAGGCCGGTCATCACCCCGATCTCCTTGCGGAACCGCTGGGGGGCGAGCTGGAACACGGCGCCATTGCCGGCGCCCAGCGACATCATGCTGAACAGCAGGACGGCGAGCGCCATGTAGGGGCTGGGCATCTGGACGCTGGCGAGGGTGAGGCCGACGGCCGCCAGGCCGTAGACCACGATCAGGGTCCGCACTCCGCCGAAGCGGTCGGCGAGCGCTCCGCCGATCGGCCGGATGAAGGAGCCGGCGAAGACGCAGGCCGCGGTGAAGAAGCCAGCGACGACGGGATCGAGCTTGTATTCCGAGTTGAAGTAGATGGTGAGCGACGAGGACAGGCCGACGAAGCCGCCGAAGGTCACGCCATAGAGCAGCATCAGCCACCAGGCGTCCGGAACCTTGAGCACGTCGAGATACTCTCCCATGCGCTTGGGCGCGGGCTGTTCCGGGGCGTCCTTGGCCAGGGCCAGATAGACGACGAAGGCGACGGCCAGGGGGATGATGGCCAGGCCGATGACATTGCCCCAGCCGAAGCTCTTGGCCAGGACGGGGGCGAACAGGGCGGCGAGCGCCGTGCCGGAATTGCCGGCCCCGGCGATGCCGAGCGCCAGGCCCTGGTGCTCCTGCGGATACCAGCGCGAGGCCAGCGGCAGGGCGACGGCGAAGGAGGCCCCGGCCACGCCCAGCAGCATGCCGAGGATCAGCACCTGATTATAGTTGTGCACCCCCAGGAACCAGGCGGCGGCGAGGCCGGTCAGCACGATGGCCTGGCCGATCAGGCCGGTGCGCTTGGGGCCGATCCGATCGACCATGACGCCGGCCACGAGGCGCAGCAGGGCGCCGGCCAGCACCGGCACGGCGACCATGAAGCCCTTCTGGGCGGGATTGAGATGGAAGTCCTTGGCGATCGCCACGCCCAAGGGTCCGAGCAGCACCCAGACCATGAAGCTGACGTCGAAATAGAGGAAGGCCGCGAAGAGGGTGGGGGTGTGGCCCGCCTTCAGGAACGAACGGTTCAACATGGAAACCTCGGGATGAACGAGAGCGGCGTCAGCGCCGGTGGGGTGACCGCATCCGAGCGGTCGTCTCGATCAGCCGCGAACTTCGTTGTCCGTGGGCCTGAAGCCTTGTTGCGCCAGGCCCGACCCGGAGTCAGCCCAGGCCCGGGCGCGAAGGTTGGTTCTATGTGGCGCCGCACAATTGTGCAGCGGAGAGGCAGTGGGGCGCCCGAAACATAGGCGCTCCACTGCCAGGGGCCGTCCGTCAGGCGGCCTGACGGGCGTAGAGGAACTCGATCACCGAAGCGCGGCCGCGGATGTAGGCGGGGTTCTCCGCCACCGCCAGGCGGTCGCGGGGCCGGGCCAGGGCGACGTCCAGCACCTGGCCGATCGAGGCGCGCGGGCCATTGGTCATCATCACGATCCGGTCCGAGAGCAAGGTCGCCTCGTCCACGTCATGGGTGATCATCAGTACGGTGTTCTTCAGGGCCGACTGGATCTGCATCACCGTGTCCTGCAGCCGGGCGCGGGTCAGGGCGTCCAGGGCGCCGAACGGCTCGTCCAGCAACAGCACCTTGGGCTGCATGGCCAAGGCCCGGGCGATGCCGACCCGCTGCTTCATGCCGCCGGAGATCTCGGCGGGCCGCTTCCCCATGGCGTGGGTCATCTGGACGAGCTCCAGATTGTGCATTGTCCAGTCGCGGCGCTCAGCCGCCGACTTGGCGGCGCCGAACACCTTGTTGACGGCGAGGTCGACGTTCTCGCGCACCGACAGCCAGGGCAGCAGGGAGTGGTTCTGGAACACCACCGCCCGGTCCGGTCCCGGCTGATCGACCTCCTGGCCGTCGAGGATCACCCCGCCGGTGGTGGCCGGGATCAGGCCGGCGACTACGTTGAGAAGCGTGGACTTGCCGCAGCCGGAATGGCCGATCAACGAGACGAACTCGCCGCGCTCGACCTGCAGATTGATGTCGCGCAGCACCTCGGAGCGCTGGGCGCCCTTGGAGAAGGTGACGCCGAGACCTTCGATGGAGAGATAGGCTTTGGGCATGGGTTTGCGTCCTTCAGCTCGCCGCGTCGCCGCGGGAGATCAGCCGGCCGGCGAGGGCCACCAGGCGGTCGAGGGCGAAGCCGGTCAGGCCGACCCAGGCGAGCGCCACGACAATGTCGGAGATGCGGGAGGCGTTGTACTGGTCCCAGATGAAGAAGCCGACGCCGACCCCGCCGAGCAGCATCTCGGAGGCGACGATGGCCAGCCAGCTCATGCCGACGCCGATCCGCAGGCCGGTGAAGATGTAGGGCGTGGTGGCCGGCAGCAGGATCTTGAAGAAGTACTCGACCGGCGACAGCCGCAGGACCCGGGCCACGTTCACATAGTCGACCGGCACGTTGCGGACGCCGACGGCGGTGTTGATGATGATCGGCCAGATCGAGGTCACGAAGATCACGAACAGGGCCGAGGGCTGGGCCTGTTGGAACATGGCCAGCGAGATGGGCAGCCAGGCCAGGGGCGGCACGGTGCGCAGCACCTGGAACACCGGATCAAGCCCGCGATGGGCCCAGCGGTTGGCGCCGATCAGCACGCCCAGCGACACGCCGCAGACCGCCGAAAGCGAGAACCCGATCGCCACCCGCCTCAGGCTGGTCAGCACGTGCCAGAACAGCCCCTTGTCGGTGCCGCCATGATCGAAGAACGGATGCAGGATCAGATCGCGGCTGTCCTGCCAGATCACCGTCGGGGCCGGGACCCCGCCGGGATGACTGGACGCCGCCAGTTGCCAGATCCCCAGCAGGGCCAGCAGGGTCAGGACGGGCGGCAGGGTGGCGGCGGCCATGGCCCCGGCGCGCCGGGCCACCTCCGCGCCGAAGCTGGCGCGGGTCTCCTGCGGCGGGGGCGTAGCCAAGGCGCCGGCCAGGGGCTCGGCCGTGGCGAAGCTGGGATTGGGAACCGACATCTAGGACCTCACACCAGCTTCTTGATGGGTTGCGACGCCAGATAGGCGCCCGGATTGGCGGGGTCGAAGACCTTGCCGTCGAAGAACTTCTCCGGCCCACGGCTGTCCCCGGCCGGCCCCGCCTGGCCGATCGACTTAGCCGCGGCCCGCCAGATGTCCGCGCGGTTCACGCGGTTGGCCAGGCCCTTGATGTCGGTCCTCTGCGGCAGCAGGCCCCAGCGCACGTTCTCGGTGGCGAACCACAGGTCGTGGGACTTGAAGGGGAAGCTGGCGTTGTCGGCCCAGAACTTCATGACGTGAGGGGAGTTCGTGACCTTGCGGCCGTCGCCATAGTCGATCGTGCCCTGGAGCCTCGGCAGGATGTCGCCGATCGGCACGTTCACGTACTGGCGGCCGGAGACGATCGAGCACATGGCCGGGCGGTTGGCCATCTTATCGCACCACATCTGGGCCTCGAGCACCGCCGCCGTGATCGCCTCTGCGGCGCGAGGATATTTGTCGACCCAGTCGGCGCGCATGCCGAGCGCCTTCTCCGGGTGATTCATCCAGATCTCGGAGGTGGTGGTCGCGGTGTAGCCGATGTGCTGGTTGACGGTCTGGCCGTTCCAGGGCTCGCCGACGCAGAAGGCGTCCTGGGTGCCGGCCTTGAGGTTGGCGACCATCTGGGGCGGCGGGATGACGATGGTCGAGAGGTCGGTCTCGGGGTTGATGCCGGCCGCCGCCAGCCAGTAGCGAACCCACAGATCATGGGTCCCGCCCCGGAAGGTCATGGCGACCTTGGCGATGTTGCCGGCCGCCTTCAGCTGGGCGAACTTGGCCTTGGCGCCGCCCGCGTTCAGTCCGACCTGGACCGACTTCAGATCGTTGCCCACCGAGATCGCCTGGCCGTTCAGGTTCAGCCGGGCCAGCACATACATGGGCAGGGGCCGGCCGCCGGTCTGGACGCCGAGGGTGAACTGCAACGGCATGGGCGACAGGATGTGCGCCCCGTCGATGCCGCCGCCGCCCGAACCCAGCACGAGGTTGTCGCGGGTGGCGGCCCAGGAAGCCTGCTTCACCACCTCCAGGTCCGGCAGGCCATGCTTGGCGAAGAGGCCGCGCTCCTTGGCGATGATCAGCGGCGAGGAATCGGTCAGCGCGATGAAGCCCAGGCGGGCCTTGGCGACCTCTGGGCCGGAGCCGGCGGCGAAGGCGCCGGCCGGGAAGGCGGCCTTGGCGGCGACGAGGGTCGCGGCGGCGGCCGTCAGGGCCTGGCGGCGAGAGATGCCGGCGGGATTCGATGATTGGGTCATGATCTGGGGTTCCGGGATCAGAGCTTGTATTCGAGGGTGAGCCAGACCTTGGTCCGCGAGGCCGGCGGCGCCGCTGTGCCGAGCGGCACGGTCGCCTCGCGTTGGAAGTCGGCGTACTTCAGCTGGACGGTGAACTTCGGCGTGATCGCTGCGGTGGCCTGCAGGTCCCACTCATGGCCCAGGTCGGCGCCCGTCCGCTGGTCGTTGAAGTCGTGGTAGCGGGCGATCAGGTCGGTGTTGAAGAAATAGGTCCGCCGGAACCGGGGCTTGGCGTTGAAGGTCAGGTTGGTGTCCTTGATCCCGTCGACGAAGCTCTTGTTGCCGCCGGGCGAGACCCAGGCGTCAGCCCAGCCCTGGAAGGCGTGGGTGGTGGCGAGCGGGGTGGTGAAGCCGCGCTTGCCATTCCCATCCAGCTGCTCATAGCCGAGCTTGACCGTGTAGATGTCGAAGGTCCCGGCGACGCTGGCCTCCAGATAATCCAGGTCGAAGGCCGCCGTGCGGTGGTGATAGTCGCTCTGGTTGGCCCAGGTGGCGTCATAGGCGAGCTGATAGAGCCCGACCCAGGTCTTGCCCGAGGCCTTGATCCCCTTGGTCAGCGAGGCGTTGGCCAGCGAGTTGTCGAAATCCAGCGCATAGACGAAGCCCTGCAGGCGCAGGGCCTCGGCCGGCGACCAGGTGGCGTTGAAGATATGGCTGTCGGAATGCCAGTCCTTCTCCTCGCCCAGGATCCGGTTGATGCGGGTGACATAGGCATAGGTCGCCTTGAACCGGCCGAGCGCCATGTCGGCGCGCACCCCGTCGAAGGTCTGTTCGTCCTGGCGCCAGCCGACATTGCCGACGAAGCGCTGGTCGTCGAGCAGGATGCGCTGGCGGCCGGCGGTGAGCGTCAGGGCCGGGCTGGTGACCCAGGTCAGCTGGGCGCGGTTCAGCTCGGTGACGTCCGGGTCATTGATGATCGGGTACTTGGACTTGGCGGCCCCATTCAGCGGCGCGGTGGCGACGCCGGGCACATTCACCGCGAAGCGCTCGGCCCCCAGGTGGCGGACATCCTCGAACTCGACCAGGGCCTTGAGGCCGTTCCAGTCGGCGCTCTCCCAGCCGAGGCGGGTGCGGACCGTGAAGGCCTGGCCTGCATCCTTCAGGGTGGCGGTGCGGGTCTGGTCCACGTCCTCGAACCGCGTGCGCACTTCCAGCAGCAGCTTTCCGGCGGCGAGCTGGTCGCTGATGGTCGGCGGCGGGGCGGGCGGCGGCGGTGGCTCGGGCGCAGGCTCCGCCTCGGCGGCGGGCGCATCTGCGGCCGGGGCGTCTGGCGTCGGCGCGGGTGGTGTGGTCTGTGCGGCGGCTGCGCCGCCCCAGGCCAGGGCGATGGCGGCGGCGCTGGCCGCCCATCCGGTCTTGGTCATGCCTCAATCCCCTAAGGCCAAAAAAAAACGCCCGGGGAGGCCCTGGGGGCCTCACCGGACGTCGTTGTCCATTGCATCGGCGGCTGCATCGCCACCGGGCCCGTTCGGGCCGGCGCGGAACTTCGTTGCCCCGCGTGTCGTCCTTAGGAGGATGTGGGGCCGGCCGGTCGGCAATCAGAAACCGCCGTTATCGGGGCGGACCCTGCGCCGCACGCGCATGTTGCACAGCGGCAAAGCAGGCTGATCCGGGGCGGCGCCCGGATTTCGCGCGTTTTCAGCCGCTCAAGCGACCGATCGGGAAGTCCCGGGCATAGGCCTGGGCCGAGGCCGGGTCGAACACCAGGCCGTCAAAGAAGGCCTGGGGCCCCTCGATCCGGGTGTCAGCGGCGGGGGTCGCCAGGCCCAGCGACCCGGCGGCCTGGCGATAGAGGTCGGGTCGATAGACCGCCGCGGCGGTCGCCGTCAGGTCCAGGCCCGGGGGGATCTGTCCCCAGCGCGCCATCTGGGACAGGAACCAGGCGGCGTGACTGAGCCACGGAAAGCCCGCGTCGCCGGCATGGAAGACGATCTCGCCCTGGAGCGCCCAGGCGATGGCCTGCGGATCGGCGCCCACATGCTCAGGCTGAGCCAGCAGGGCGACCAGCTCCGGGCGATGAGCCGGATCATCGGCCCAGGCGGCGGCCGAGATCAGGGCGCGGAGGGCCGATTGCAGGGTTTCGGGATGGGCCTCCGCCCAGGTGCGGGTCATGCCGAACACCTTGTCGGGGCCATTGCGCCAGAAGTCCGAGGCGCGGAGCAGCACCTCGCCGACCCCCTCGGCCCGGGCCACGGCGTTCCAGGGCGCGCCGACGCAGAAGCCGTCGATCACGCCGGCCGCCAGCTGTTCGACCATGCGCGGAGGTGGAGTCACCACGATCCGTACGTCCCGGTCCGGGTCGACGCCCGCCTGGCTCATCCAATAGCGCAGGGCGTAGTTGTGGATCGAATAGGGGAAGACCACGGCGAAGGTCAGGGGCGGGGCGCTCGCGGCGCGCCGTTGGGCGATCAGCTTCGCCAGAGCCCGGGCGGTGACCGGGGTCTCGGCCATCGCCTGCGGATCCGCCGCCCGCAGGGCCTGGGCCAGGGCGATCGACACGGTGACGCCGCTGCCGTTGCGGTTCAGCGCCAGGGGCGCGATCAAGGCGGTGGGTTCGCCCCCGGCGCCCAGGGTCGCGGCCAGGGCCATCGGCGCCAGCATGTGGGCGGCGTCCAGCGCACCGACCGCCACCTTGTCGCGAATGGTCGCCCAGGAGGCCTCGCGGCTGAGGGTGACGTCCAGCCCCTCGGCGGCGAAGAACCCCTTGGCCTGGGCGACTACCAGGGGCGCGCAGTCGGTCAGGGGGATGAAGCCCAAAGTCAGAGCGCTCACGAGGCGTCCCCCCTCAACACCCCGGCGAAGGCCAGGAGATCGGCCGCGACGGCGCCGATCGGCCGCCCCTTGTCCATGGCGAGCTTGCGCAGCAGCTTGTAGGCGGCGTCCTCGTCCAGGCCCCGTTCCTTCATCAACAAGCCCTTGGCGCGGTCGACCACCTTGCGGGATTCCAGATTGGCCTTGGCCTTGGCGAGGTCGCCGCGCAGCTGCTGCATCAGGGCGAAGCGGGTCATGGCCACTTCCAGCACCGGCCGCACCCGGCCCGGCGCCAGGCCGTCGACCACATAGGCCGCCACGCCGGCGCGGATCGCCTGTTCGGCCAGGCCGGGCTCGGAGCGGTCGGCGAACATCACCACCGGCCGTGGGTTGGTCTCGCCGGCTTCGCGCAGGCTCTCCAGGGTGTCGCGGTCGGCGCTGTCGCAGGCCACAACGATGACGTCGGGGGCGAAGGCCGCGACCTCGGCGGCGTCATAGCGCGGCGTCTGGCGCACCTCAGGCTGGTCATCCCCCGCCAGGCCCTCGGCGACGAGGGCGGCGCGGGCCGGATCAGGATCAATGACGAGGACGCGCATGGCGCCACTGCTAGCCGCCGGGCGCGGCGGAGGAGCATTCGCAGATCCATATGCGTAGGCGCGCGGCGCTGACGCTCAAATAATAGGCATAATTTGTGCAACAAATGGACGATTCCTGCCCTTGGAATTGTCGCGCCGATAGTCCGGGCCCCGCCCTGAGGTCCTTGAGCCAGGGGGGCGCGGACGGACACGTCCATTGACGGCGCGGCGTCATGGCGCTCCGTAGAGCGATGACTTCTCATCCATACGCAGTCCGCTCGGTGTTGGCGGCGATGTTCGCCCTGTCGCTCGCCTCAGCGGCGCCAGCGCAGCCCGCGGCGAGGGAGGACGCAGGCCGCGCCATCGTGATCGGCCAATCCTACGCGCTGGCCTCGACCGTGCTGGGTGACCTGCGGCGCATCAATGTCTATCTGCCGGATCATTATGCGGACCCGACCCGGACCTTTCCGGTGCTCTTCCTGCTCGATGGCGGCGAGCACGAGGATTTCCACCACGTCACGGGCCTGGCCCAGATCAATGCGGCCTATGGGCAGGGCCAGGAACTGATCGTGGTCGGGATCGAAGGCGTGGACCGCAAGCATGATCTGACCTCGCCGGCCACGAACCCTGCGGATCGAAAGCGCCTGCCGACCTCGGGAGGGGCGGACGACTATCGCCGCTTCCTCAAGGACGAGCTGAAGCCCTGGGTGGCGGCCCGCTACCGAACCAATGGTCATTCCGCGCTCATGGGCGAATCTCTCGCCGGTCTGTTCGTGGCGGAAACCCTGCTGCGAGCGCCGTTGAGCTTCGACGACTACATCATCGTCAGCCCAAGCCTCTGGTGGAACCAGGGCGGCTTGGCGGGGGAGGCGAAGGCCGACCTGCAACGCGCCAAATTCGCCGGCGCCCGCGCCTGGATCGCCTTCGACGATCCCCCGCCGCCGGCCGAAGAGGCCCAAAGGGATCGGGCGCGGCAGGACAGGCTGGAGGCCGCGTTTCGCGAGGCCAACCCCCCGGGCTTGACCTGGATGGTCACGCGCCCTGGGGAAACCCACGGCGGCATCTATCATCCGGCGATCCTGCGGGCGTTCCGAGCCCTCTACGGTCCGCCCGCATCCTGAGCGTTCGTCGCCTTCGTCGGCTAAACTTCAGTGCGCATTTCGAGCGGCGGCTCGCCTCTTGGCGGTGCAGGCGGTCGTGCGCCAACAGGTCTGCGCCCCGTCTGGCCAATCCAGCATCGCGACGGCGTTTCCGCCCTGCTAGGTTTGGGCCGATGACGCTGCGTCATGGTTCGGATTCGATCCCGGTCAGACGAAGGCGCCGTAGCCAACGGCCAAGTTCACTTCGGGGATGTGTCGTCCGACATGGTTCAAGCTCTGCCTGATCTACTTCGCACCAGCGTCAGATTCCTGGGTCGGGTCCTGGGCGACGTGATCCGGGCTGAGGACGGAGAGGCCGTCTTCAACCAGATCGAGGACATCCGCCGGGCTTCCGTCGGTTTCCACCGGGAGGGGACCGCCGCCGCCGCCACGCTGGTCGCAGACCGGCTGGAGGGCCTGAGCCTGCCCGACACCGTGCGGTTCGCCCATTCGTTCGCCTGCTTCCTGCAGATCACCAATATCGCCGAGGACCAGATCCAGCGTCGTCGCGGCCGGGGCGATGACCGGCCCGACACCCTGGCCGGCGCCCTGCGCAGCCTGGAGGCAGAGGGGGTCGGGGTTGACGCGGTCATGACCTTGCTGGAGGGCGCGCTGGTGGCGCCGGTGATCACCGCCCATCCCAGCGAGGTGCGCCGCAAGAGCGTGCTCGACCGGCAGGGCGCCATCGCCGACGACCTCGACGCCTTCGAGAACGCGAACCCCGCCGACCGCAGCCGGTTGGAACGCGAGTTGATGCGGCAGGTGTCGATCTTCTGGCGCACCCGCCTGCTGCGGAACGTCAAGCTTGGGGTCGGCGACGAGATCGAGAACGCCGTCTCCTATTTCGAGCGCAGCTTCCTGCCGGAGCTTCCGAGGCTCTATGCCCACTGGTTGGATGTCCTGGGCGAGCCCGCGCGGCTGCCCTCGTTCCTGCGGGTCGGGTCCTGGGTGGGCGGCGACCGCGATGGCAACCCCTTTGTCACCCAGGCGGTGATGCGCCAGGCGATGGCGCGGCAGTCGCGCGCGGCCCTGCGGACCTATCTCGATCAAATCCACGCCCTGGGCGCGGAGCTGTCAATCTCGGCGGGCCTGGCCGGGGTGACGCCGCAGTTGCAGGCCCTGGCCGACGCCTCGCCGGACCTGTCACGCCAGCGGGCCGACGAGCCCTATCGCCGGGCCTTGTCCAACATCTACGCGCGGCTTGCTGCGGCCTATCCCGCCTTGACCGACGAGCCCCCGGCCCGACCGGCGGCCGGTCCCGCCGAACCCTATGACGGTCCTGACGCTCTGCGCGCGGACTTGCAGATCGTGCTCGACAGCCTGCTGGCGCGCCACGGCCAGGCCTTCGCCCGGGGGCCGTTGCCGGACCTGATCCGCGCTGTGGAGATCTTCGGCTTCCATTTGGCCCGCCTCGACCTGCGGCAGAATTCCGCCGTCCATGCCCGGGTGGTGGCTGAGCTCTTGAAGGGCGCAGGGGTGTGCGCCGACTACGAGGCCCTGGACGAAGAGGCCCGCTGCGCATTGCTGCTCGGCGAACTCTCCCATGGTCGCCTGCTGCATACGCCGTTCGCGGACTACAGCGAGGAGACCCGCCGCGAATATGACATCCTGAACGCCGCCGCCGACATCAAGCACCGCTACGGCCGGGACGCCATCCGCGCCCATATCGTCTCCAACACCACCTCCATGTCGGACCTGCTGGAGGTCTATCTGCTGCTCAAGGAGGTGGGCCTGTTCACGCCCGGCGATCCGGCGCGGACCCAGGTGTTCGCCGAGCCGTTGTTCGAGACCATCGCCGACCTGCGCGCCGCGCCCGACATCATGCGCCGCTATCTGGCCCTGCCGCTGATCCGTCAGCTGGTGGAGCCGGTGGGCATCCAGGAGGTGATGATCGGCTATTCGGACAGCAACAAGGATGGCAGCTACCTGACCTCGACCTGGGAGCTGCATCAGGCGTCGCTGGCCCTGGCCGAGGTGACGCGCGAGGCCGGGCTGCGGCTGCAGCTGTTTCACGGCCGGGGCGGGGCGGTGGGGCGCGGCGGCGGCTCCAGCTTCGACGCGCTCTTGGCCCAGCCCCAGGGCACCATCGGCGGCCGCATCCGCATCACCGAGCAGGGCGAGGTGGTGGCCAACAAATACGCCGACCCGGAACTGGCGCGGCAAAGCCTGGAGACGCTCGCCTCGGGCGTCGTGCTGGCGTCCCTGCGCCGGCCCGCCGGACCGGAGATGGCGGCCCCGCATGGTGCGCTGATGGACAGCCTGGCGGGCGAGGCGATGGGCGCCTATCGGGCCCTGGTCTATGAAACGCCGGGCTTCGCGGACTACTTCTTCGCCGCCACCCCGATCAGCGAAATCGCCGACCTGAACATCGGCAGCCGTCCGACCTCGCGCCAGGCCAAGCGCACCATTGAGGGTTTGCGCGCCATCCCTTGGGTGTTCTCCTGGTCGCAGTCGCGGGCGCTGCTGCCCGGCTGGTACGGCTTTGGCTCGGCAGTGGCCCGCTCGGGCGCGCCGCTCAGCCAGCTCAAGGAGATGTACGAGGCCTGGCCGTTCTTCTCCTCGGCGCTCGCCAATATGGAAATGGTGCTGGCCAAGGGCGACATGGCGATCGCCGGCCGCTATGCGGGGCTCGTCGAGGATCGGGGCCTGGCCGACCGGGTGTTCGGCCAGATCCGCGCCGAATGGGATCGGACCACCGAGGCCCTGCTGGCCATCACCGGCCAGGCCTCGGTGCTGGAGAAGAACCCGGACCTCGCCGCAGTGATCCGCTCGCGCCTGCCCTATATCGACCCGCTGAACCACCTGCAGATCGAGCTGATCCGCCGCCGTCGCGCGGGCGATGACGACCCGTCGGTGCTCGACGGAATTCACCTGACCATCAATGGCGTGGCGGCGGGGCTCAGGAATACGGGTTGAGCTGCTGATCTACCCTCGCCGGGCGGCATGGAGACGCCGAACTCGTGCAGCCTGGCGCCCGCAACGCCCGCCTGTTCCCTGACTTCGCGCGGCTCGCAGAAGTTATGTTCCGGTTTTGTTCTTGACCTAATCGCCTCTGGGTGGCAAGATCGGCCCCCAATATGGAGGCCCCTATGCGCCAGAGCCACACAGATCCCAGCCTGCTGGACGGTGAGGATCTGGTTGGCTGGTATCGTCGACCAGTTGACCAGATTGAGGCTGATCGGGCAGCCCGCCGAGCCAATCGGTACAAGGCGTTCTTCGCCAACCAGGATGACCTTGGACCAAAGCCATCCACCGCGGCGAACACCTCGGACTCGGCTGCGCCAGAATCGTCGTTGGGTTGGACCGAAGCGCGGGTGGCGGTTCTGCCGGCGCCGCCCGTCGCAGCGCCCGGTGGTGTGCGGATTGGGGTCTCTCCTGCCGCAGCGGGGGCTCCGGATGCTGCGCCCCGCGGTGGATTCTTCGATACCCACCGACCTATTCCAAACCCGGCGCTTGGTCCGATCTACATCTCCGACCTTCCCAGTCCTTTGAACGCGGTCACGCCAAGAGTTGGGAACTGGTTCGAGCTCGGGGACGGCAAACTTGTCAGGGGCGTGGACGATGTCGAACGCATCTATGCGGAGCAGCAGCGGCGCCTGCGGGGCGAAGATGAGCCCGAGCCCGCCGCGCAGGTGAGTTCGGCGGATCGGTTCAAGGACGGTGTCATTCCTCAAGCCTCCCAGATTGAAAAAGGACAGCGCGAGAAAGACGCGACCTGTCATCCGAATGGCGGTTGGGAGCGAGACGCCGGATTTGGAAGCTATGCGCCTTGGACCCGGCGTTATGAGACCCAGATTGGCCGGGCTCCGGGTCTGGACTATGTGGTCCGGAACCCTGGGGCGAAGCCGGTAAAGTTCGATGGCTGCGCCGTGTGGGACCCCAGGCATCAACTTCTGGAGGCGAAGGGGCCGGGCTATGAAGGTCTGATTCAGCGTGCGGGCCGGTCTTGGTTCCTTGGCTCGCTCCTGAAAGGGTTGGAGGGTCAGGCCGGGAGGCAGGCCAACGCCGCGCTCGGAAAGCCTGTCGAATGGTACGTCGCCGAGCCGGACGCCGTACCGTTTTTCAAAGGAGTCACTGCACCCTATCCCCCGCTCAAGGTGCTTCAGGAGGCGCCTAGATAGCGCGGCTGACATTCCTAAGAGGAGATCTTGAAATGAGCATTGGACAGCCTCAGCTGATGGAGCCGGGATCGCCATTCCCGGCTCAAATGCAGGGCCATTGGATCGCGGAAGAGGATCCTTCGATGGAGGTCGTCATCAGCCGCAATGAATTGACCTGGCGCGGCAAGCCGATGTCGTACCTAGAGAAGACCCTCACCGAGGGAGAGGAAGGCGTGGTCATGGTGGAGTTGACCCTTCCTGACCAGATGGAGGGAGATGCGATCATTCTGGTCGCCATGCCGGGCGCTCTGTTGAGCGCCTATAACGATCACTTCGCCGCGAACTTTGTGAAGGCCGGGGCCTGACCTTTTCAGGGCCGTCCGGTTGCGGCCGCGCCTGGATAAACGTGCCAGCCCGCCATGTTTTTCGACCGAATTGGCGGACAGGATTCCGCCGTACGGAGTTCGCCGTCAGCCCCGGAAGTCCCGATCATTCGCCCTCGGTAGGGAACGAAACCGTCACACGTCACTTCAAGCCCTTCCGAAACGCGGGGGCTTTCGCGCAGCTTGGGGCCGATCTCCCGCTGTCAACGACGGTTTCATTTCCACCAAGGACTCGAAATTTTGTCGAAAATCGACACGCCGCTGATCTCGGAGACAAGTTGCGGCCGTCAGTGTGACGGTGGAGGCGGTCCTTGCCCTGATTGTCTTCGCCGTAGCGCATCTCCCTAAGCCTTTCGAACCGCGCATGCGCGACCTCCGAAGCCGAGCGCAGAGCGGCTTAACCCCGTCCACTAACTCGGGGGAAGATCAAGTCGGTGGCCTAGCGTGACTCGGGCTTGGATCAGCGTCCTGTGATTCCCTGCGCCCGCAGCCACAGAGCGAGTTGGTCGAACCAGGCGTCGCTTGTGGCGCCGGTGGGATGGGATGCGAAGCCGTGCCCCCCTGCGCTGTAGAGATGAAACTCTACGGGGCTGCCCGAGGCTCGCCACCCGGTGATCAGATCCAGGTCCTGCTTGTTGAAGAATCGGTCGTCCGCCGCGATGACGGAAAATAGCGGCGGCGGATTTGGCGGGGGGCTCCCGGTGGTCGGCCCGTAGATCAGGCCGACGAAATCCGGTCGGGCGTCGGCGAGATTCGCCTGCACGGTCGCCAAGGACGCGGCGGCGCCGGCCGAGAAGCCCAGCAGACCAACCCGCTTTGGATCCACGCGCCAGTCCTTGGCGTGCGCCCGAACCAGGCGGACCGCCGCCTGGGCGTCGGCCACGGCGAAGGTGAGCGGGTCGTTTCCACGTTCGAGAGGCGCGCCCCTCTGGAAACGATCCGCCAGCAGCCGGTGGAAGCCCTCGAAGCTGTCGGGCGCCGGTGCGGTGCGATATTTGAGGATGAAGACCCGGACACCAAGCCCGTTGAGTCGCTGGGCGACGTCGTAGCCTTCGTTGTCCATCGCCAGATAAAGGAACCCGCCGCCGGGAACGAGGATCACCGCGGGCCCGTCCACCGCCGGCGCTCGGGGCCCCGCCACCGGGATGAGCATGGGCTCGACGACATTGTAAGCCATCCGCTGGTCGAAGGTTTGCTGCGCCCAGGCTTCGTGCGCCGGATTCGGCTGGGTCACTGCAATGGGCAGGGCGATGCCGGCTGGCTCCGCGGGCCTTGGGATCGCCTTCACCTCGTTGACCCATTCGCCGGCGGCACGAGCGACGCCGATCGCTCCGACAAGGCTGGCCGCGACGCCCGCCATCGCGGCGATGAGCCTGCCGGCTCCTACGTCTCGCATGGAAATCCTCCCACGTTGGCGGCGGAACGCCGATGGACTAGACCTTCGCCCAGAGTTCCCTGAGCTTGTGCGCCGCGAGCTTGGGGCGGCGATCGCGGGTGAAGACGCCTTTTTGGTTCAGCGAACCCACCCGCATGATTCCCTGGGCGGTCTTGAAGTCTGCGAAGGCCCAGGGGTGGGCGCCGACGATGTAGGGGTGCTTGCGCAGCGTCTGCCAATAGGCCTCGATCAACTGCGCCTGATAGTCCTCGCTCCACATCTCGGCGGGCTGGGCGTGGACGCCGGCCACCGCGTCGGCGCCGAACTCGGTGAAGATCACCGGCTTGTCCCCGTGGCGGGCGCGAAGGGCCACGATCTCCTTTTCGAGGGTGGTGGTCGCTACGTCGATCTGGCCGGAAACGGCGTACCAGCCGTTGTAGGAGTTGGTGCAGATCACATCGCCCTGGCCCACCCAGTCGGCGGGGCCGTTCTGGACGCTCACAAGGGCGATGGGGCGGCTCTTGTCCAGGGTTCGGGCGTGGGCGAACAGACGCTCGAAAAATCTCGTCCCCGCCTCGACCGCGCCAGGCGGCACGTCGTTGACCGTGTGGAAGGGCTTGGGGATCGGCTCATTGGCCAGGGACCACATGATCACGCACGGATGGTTCTTGTCGCGATGGACCAACTCCGACGTGGCCTGGGATAGCTGACGAAGGCGCGCCTCGATGATCTCCGGCGGGTCCATGAACACGAGGCTGACGCCGGGGGTCTCGGCGATCACCAGGAAGCCGTACTCATCGGCCAACATCAGCGACTCTTCCGAATAGGGATAGTGCGAGGTGCGGAAGCTGTTGGCGCCGATCCATTTGAGGAGCTCGTAGTCGCGAACCAACACCGGCAGGTCCAAGCCCTTGCCATGGATCGGGAAGTCCTCGTGCTTGCCGAAGCCGGTGAGGAAGATGGGCTTGCCGTTCAGGCGGATCTCACTGCCCTTCACCTCGATCGTCCGCACCCCGATCTTCAGGACGTATTCGTCCCCGCCTGCCTCGCCGCCCAGCTTGATGGTGAGGCGATAGAGGAAGGGATCCTCTGGCGACCAGGCGCGCGCGGCGGGCAGTTTCAGCTGGCCCGAGCCGGCGCCATTCTTGACGCTGATGCTGACCGAGACGGGCTTCGGTCCGCCGGAAAGAGTGAGGGTCGCGGCGCCGGACCAGCCCCCGCTGACCGTCACGGCGACGCCGACCAGGCCCGCGCTGCCCGACAGGCCGGTTGTGACGGTGACGTCCTGAAGGTGGGCGTCAGGGGTCGTGAACAGCACGACTGGGCGATGCAGGCCGCAATAGGGGAAGAAATCGTAGGCGGTCTGCGGAAAGTCCACCTGGTACATGCGCGCCGATCGCACGTCGGGGACCGACGGCACCCGGTCCAGCAGGGGCTTGTTCTCGACGCTGACGCTGAGCCGGTTCGGCTGGCCCTCGTGCGCCAGTCCGGTGACGTCGAAGGCGAATGGCAGGTGGCCGCCCACGTGCTCGCCCAGATATTCGCCGTTCAGCCAGACCCTGGCGTGATAGACGGCGGAGCCGAAGCGCAGGTGCAGGCGGCGGCCCCTCCAGCCCGGATCAAGCTGGAACTCAGTCTCGTACCAGGCGGTCCCGAAATAGTCCCGGGCGTCATCGAAGAGGTCGTTCCAGCTGCAGGGCACCGGGATCGGCCGAGGCTCGGGCAGGCCGGAGACAAACCACTTCTGGCTCTCGCCCTGGTCCGTCGGGTCCATCTGGAAGCGCCACAATCCCGAGAGATCACGGACAGAGCGGGTGGGGCTTTCATGGGGATAGAGCAGGGTTGAAGGGCCGCGGGCGAGGCCGCCCAGATGCGGTCCGGCTCTGGCCGGGGCGGCCGCCGCCGTGGCGACGGAGGCCGCCAGGCCAAATGCGCCGACCGCTTGCCGGCGGGTCATGGCCGGGGGCGGGGTGCGGGGGGTGTCTGCGGCCATCGTGTCTCTCCCTGGAAGCCGCCGCCCTTTCGTGGGCGGTCGGCGAAAACTTGGCGCTAGCCAGAGGCGCCGTAGCGTTTGCGTTCGGCGGCGATGCGCGCGCGCGCCTGCTCCAGCTCCTGCACCTCAGTGGCGGCCAGCAGCGAGTCGAGGACGCGCGTGAGGTGGTCGCGCATGGCGCGACGAGCCGCCTCTGGCGAGCGACGGCGCAGCGCCCGTAGCACCACGGCGTGCTCGTCGATTCGGGGGATCACTCCGGCGGCGTGGGCTTTGGCGCTCAGCGACTGGGTCTGGGGTGAGCGCGCGCGGGCGTCCCACAGGGTCTCCACCGCATTGATCATGGCGCTGTTGCGCGTGGCGGTGGCGATCAGCATGTGGAAGCGCCGGTCGGCGTCCTCGGACATCAGGATGTCGCGGTCGTTCTCGGCCTGCATTTCGTCGACCAGGCCCTGGAGGTCGTCGAGCTGCTCGTCGGTGATCAACAGAGCGGCGATCGCGCAAGCCTCGCCCTCAATGGCGCGGCGGGCCTCCAGAAGTTCAAAGGGGCCCACGTCCATTTCGCCGGCCTGCCCGCCGCGCGGCAGGCGAGCCATCACATAGACGCCGGAGCCCAGCCGAACCTCCACCAACCCGTCCAGCTCGAGGGCGATGATCGCCTCGCGGATGGTCGGGCGGGAGACGGCATAGGCCTGGGCGAGGTCGCGCTCTGAGGGCAGGCGGCGGCCAACGGGATGTTCGCCCTCTGCGATCTTGCGGGAAAGGTCCCGGGCGACCCGTTCATACAGGCGGCCGGTTTCGGTCTTGGCGATCATCATCTCAATCCATATCTGGT
This sequence comes from Phenylobacterium aquaticum, assembly GCF_947378715.1. Classification (GTDB taxonomy): domain Bacteria; phylum Pseudomonadota; class Alphaproteobacteria; order Caulobacterales; family Caulobacteraceae; genus Phenylobacterium; species Phenylobacterium aquaticum_A. Next base: position 8,057 of record NZ_CANCLE010000018.1, on the reverse strand, counting down.
CAGGCCAATTTGGACAAGCCAAAGGAGAGGCCTCTCCGGAGAATGTAGGGCATTCGGGCTGTGGGCCAGCGCGACCTCGCATCTATCCGCATTTGATTGATTTTCGCCTCGGCCGAGGTTGGGTGGGGCGTCCGGATTTGGCCGTCGACGCCGCAGATCGGCTAATGGTTCGGCCCGTTTCACAATTCTGCCATGCCAGTCATTGCTAGTGGCCTTACCAATATGGTAGGACCGATTTGAATGGGCGGTTAAACGGCCTGTCGCAAATTGGGGGAGAGACCATGAGGCACTTGTTTTCCAACGCGTCCCTACCGACCTGGCTGCTGGCCGGGGTGATGGCGTCGATTGCGGCGGGCGCGGCCCACGCCGCCGACATTCAGGTCGAGGAGGTGGTGGTCACCGCCCAGAAGCGCGCCGAGAACGTCCAGGACGTGCCTCAGGCGGTGCAGGTGGTCACCGCAAACCAGCTGGCCGCCGCTGGCGTGCGCGAATTCACGGACCTGACGAAGCTGGCTCCATCCCTGGTGGTCCGCCCGGCGGAGCAACCGGTGAACTCTTCGGTCTCCATCCGCGGCATCGGCACCTTCGCCTTCTCCATCGGGGTCGAGCCCAGCGTCGCCATCCAGGTGGACGACGTGCCGGTGGCCTTCCAGGCGCGAGCCTTCACGGACCTGTCCGATATCGAGCGCGTGGAAGTGCTGCGTGGCCCGCAGAGCACCCTCTACGGCAAGTCAGCCTCGGCCGGCCTGATCAACGTGGTCACCCGCGGCCCGACGCCGGAGCTCAGCGGCGGTCTCAACGTGCTGGCCACCACCGATGACGAGTACAGCGTAGGCGGCACGCTTTCGGGGCCGATCACTGACAAGCTCGCCTACCGGATCAGCGCCAACTACGACAAGTTCGAGGGCAATGTCCGCAATGTCCTCAACGGCAAGAAGGCCGGCGGCCGCGACAGCGCCGCAGTGCATGGCAAGCTGGCGTGGACGCCGCTTGACACGGTCAAGGTGACCCTGGGCTGGAACTATGTGAACGGCGGCACCACGGTCGGTCGGCCCTTCATCGCCCTGTCGCCCACCGCCTATCTGCGCGGAAACACCTCCCAGCCCCCGTCGGTCTTTGAGCCAGGCATCACGGTTGGACCGGAGAACACCAATTTCATCAATAACTTCGCAGCGCGCACGGACTATGACGACAACAGCCAGTCGCTGAAGGTCGAGTGGGATCTGGGGCCCGCGACCCTGGTCGCCGTGACCGGCAACGACAACTACAAGGTCACCGACCTGCTTGACGTGGATGAGACCGCCGTGGCCTCACCTGACAACCGCCAGATCGGCTACTTCAAGTCCGGCCAGTTGACCCAGGAGGTTCGGCTGGTTTCCAACGGCGAGGGGCCGCTGCGCTACACCGTGGGCGCCTTCTATGCCGACGTGGACTTCGTGCGGAACTTCTACCGTGGGCCGTTCTTCTCGCTCGCCCGCTGGTACGCCACCTCGAGTTCGCAGCAGCAGGCCGCCTTCGGCCAGCTGGACTGGGAGGTGACGCCAGGCACGACCCTGACCGGTGGGGCTCGCTACCAGCACGAGACGATCGACTACACCTTCCTCGATATCCAGAACGGCTCGGCCTATTTCCACGGCGGTGCGAAGGATAATTTCTGGACCTATCACGCGGCCCTGAACCACAAGTTCAGCGACGATCTGATGGCCTATGTCTCGTATTCCACGGGGCATAAGGGCCAGACCTATGACCTGACCACCGGCTTCAACTCCAACCGCGCCCTGGCCGGCCCGATCCGCCCGGAGACCTCCAAGAGCTGGGAGGTTGGCTCGCGGGCGCAGTTCCTCGAGCACCGACTGACGGTCAACGCGACGGCCTTCAGCACCAAGTACGAGGACTTCCAGGCCCAGGGGATCGAGACGCTGCCGGACGGCAGCACGAACTTCCGCCTGACCAATGTCGGCAAGCTGAAGACCCAGGGGGTTGAGATCGAGTCCCTGGCCCGGTTGGGCGACGACTGGCGGTTGTCGGCCTCGGCGGCCTATGTGGACGCCAAGATCACCAGCTTCCCAGTGGCCCAGTGCTATCCCCGACAGACAGCCGCCCAAGGTTGCGTCGGCAGCCCCGGTCGCCAGAATCTGGCAGGCAAACGCCCTGCCCAGGCGCCCAAGATCAAGCTGTCGGCGGATATCAACTACTCCCACCCGATCGGGGGCACGAGCTTGGACGGAGTGGCTTCGGCGACCTACTCCTACCAAAGCAAGGTCAACTACGCGCTCAACCAGGACCCGCAGACTATCCAAAAGGGCTACGGGATACTGAATCTGACTGTCGGCGTGAAGAACCCCACCAAGCACTACGAAGTGATGGCGTTCGTGAACAACGCCTTCGACGAGCACTACTACGCCAACATCTTCGACCAGGCCGGCACCTACAACAGTCAGCTAGCCACCCAGGTGATCTTGCCGCGCGATTTCAAGCGCTTCGCCGGCATCCGCGCGGCCTATTCGTTCTAGGTCGCGCGCCCCCGCCGCCGAACCGCCCGGTCCCCGGGGCGTTTCGGCGGCGGCTCCTCCTTTCGGCGCCGGCGGGATAGCGACCGTCGGCAGAAGTCTGGTCATGGCGTCTGGTCGAAGGTCCCACCAGCACCCAATCCTCCGCGGCCGCGCTGGAGGGTGACCCTGTGGACGCGCCCGCTCTGCGCGGTTTCGTCTTCGCGCTGTTCTTCATCTTCGGCGAGGTGACCAGCCGCCGAGGTCGCCCAGGACCTGGCCGACCAACTGGTCAAGCGGGCCTATCGGCTCCAGGGGCGGCTCAGAGTTCGAGGTCGAGACGCCGCCAGCCGTCCGCCAGGCGGTCGCTGACCAGTCGCCCACGGGCCGAGGTGACCGGGCGGGCGTCGTCGGGGCGGAGCAGCAGGGCAAGAGCACCCGTCGGGGGGCGTTGACCCGTCGCCCGGGCGTCGATCCTTAGGCTGTCCGGAGAAGCCTCCACTGACAAGATCCATTGGCCGAACCCGCCGGTCCGCCAGGCCTCGCTCTCGCCGTCGTCTTCGTAACATGTAGCGGTGAAAGCGCCGTCGACAGGCGCGAAGATCGCGAAGGCCCGGACGTCTCCACGGCGGTCGAAGCTTTGCTCGGCGATGTTCAGCGGGATGGCCGAGCCATCGCGCACCAGCAGCGGCGGCCGGCCCCAGGGGGCGGGCAGGGTGATGGTCTCGCCGCCAGGATGACGACGGCCGGTCCAGAAATCCCGCCAGTCGACGCCGGCCGGAGTGCGGAGCTCGCGCTCGGTCTGGCCGGGGGCGATGACGGTCGCCACCAGCAGGTCGGGCCCAAGCATCAGGTCGTCGCAGTCGGCCAGGCATCCAGGATCATCGGGAAAATCGTGGAAGGTCGGCCGGACGATCGGCGCGAAGGCGTCGTGGTGGCGCCAAGTCAGGTCGTAGAGATAGGGCGTCAGCTGGTAGCGCAGTCGGATCAGGTCGCGCACCGAGGCGGTGGCCTCCGGGTGCATCCAGGGCTCGTTGGCGCTGCCATCATCGTTCCAGGAATGGATGCTGAAACGGGGCATGAACACCCCCGCCTCCACCCAGCGGACGAACAGCTCCGCGTCCGGCCTGGGGCCTGAGAACCCGCCGATGTCGTGGCCAGAATTCGAGACCCCGCTCAGCGCCAGCCCCAGGCCCATGCGGATATTGTACTGCAGGCTCTCCCAGGCCGTGGCGTTGTCGCCGGACCAGGTCTGGACGTAGCGCTGCATGCCCGCCGCCCCGGCGCGGGAGACCAGGAAGGGACGTCGTTCCGGCGCGTGGGCGGTCTGGGCCTGGCGCGACGCGCGCAGCATCAGCAGGGTCTGGAGGGGCTTGGTCTCCGCCGCCGGCGCCGGCGCGCCGAACATGTGGGCGAGGGCGTCGGGGGAGGTGACCTCGAACTCGTTGTTGTCGTTCCAGGTGGCGTCGATTCCGACCGCCAGCAGGTCGGCGGTGACATGGGCGCGCCACCAGGTCTGGGTCGCCGGATTGGTGAAGTCCAGATAGGCGCCGACGCCGTCCCAGAACTGGCACCAGGCCGGCTCGCCCTGAGCGTCGAGGATCATCAGGCCCTGGGTCAGGGCCTCTTCGAACAGAGGGTGGTCGTCCAGCAGGCAGGGCTTGATGTTGGCGCACAGTCGGATGCCGGCCTCGTGGTAGCTGCGGGCGAAGCCGGCTGGGTCTGGGAACTTGTCCAGGTTCCAGTGGAACACGTAACGGCGCGGACCGATGGAGGTGTAGCCGCTGGACAGGTGGAAGCTGTCGCAGAGGATGTCGTGCTCGCGGCAGTTGGCGATGAACTCGGCCATCCGCGCCTGGGCGTCCGGCGCGTCGGTATAGCTCATGGTTGAGCCGGAATAGCCCAGCGCCCAGCGGGGCATCAGGGCGGGTCGACCGGTCAGCCAGGTGAAGCGGCGGGTGACATCGGCCACCTTCGGGCCAGCGATCACATAGTAGTCGAGGTCGCCGCTCTCGGCGGCGAAGCCCCGATAGAGGCCGTGATAGTTGCTGCGCTCCGCGCCGAAGTCGAAACTGCAGTCGGCATAGGTGTCGTAGAACAGGCCGAAAGCCAGGCCCGTCCCCTCGTTGTGGGTGATGTAGAACGGAATGTGCTTGTAGAGCGGATCAGACGAGCGGGCGTCGTAGCCCATGGCGTCCACGTTACCCATGCGGAAGCGGCGGCCCGCCCGGTCCATGGCGCCGGTCTTCTCGCCCAGGCCGAAATAGCGTTCCGCGGAATTGCGCTCCAGATAGTGACGGACCTGGTCGCCCCACCAGCCGAGATTGTAAGCCTGGGTGGCGCGGTCGCGGGCGACGCAGGTCCAGCCGCCGGCGCCGTCGGCCATTTCCCAGAGGAAGAACAGCCCCTTCAGGCGCACGGTGAGGCGCAGGCGTTCGGTCGTGATCACCAGAGTGGTGTCATCCACGACCTTCAGATCGAAGGCCGGACAGGCGAACCCATCCTGAGCCATGCGATCGCGACCCTGGTCAGGGACGTCCTCCATGCCGGGCGCTATGGCCCAGGTCTTCATGGCCCCCTGACTGGTCTTGGGGCGATGCAGCACACGGATGATGTCCGGCTCCAGGACAAACACCTCGACGGTGAAGCCGGCCTCGGTGCTCAGCGTCACCCGCGCGCCGTCTCGTCCGGCCAAGCGGAACAGAGGCGGGTTGGCGATCGAAGGCCTCATGCCAGCGCCACCCGTCGGGCGTCCGTCCGGATCGGCCGCATGAGCGCGAAGAGCACGATGGCGGCGGCGATGTCGAACACCGCCAGCAGGCCGAACAGCGGTCCGAACCCCACGGTGCCCACCAGTGCGCCGACCAGCAGGGTGAAGCTGAGGCCGCCGGTCCATCCGACCATGCCCACAAGGCCGTTGGCGCGGGCCACGGCGGCCTGGGGGAAGACGTCAGTGGTCAGGGTGTTGATCATCACCGACAGCATCTGGTGGGCGAAGCCGCCGACGCAGAAGAGCGCGATGGCGGCGAAGGGACCGGCGACCAGGCCCACACAGCCCGGACCGATCATCAACAGGCCGCCCAGCGCCACGCCGCTGGCCCGGGAGGTGAGAAGCCCCATGTTGAATCGCTTCATGAGGAAGGGGGACAGATAGCCGCCCAGGATGCCGCCGGCGTCGGAGGCCAGGAACGGCAGCCAGGCGAAGGCGGCGATGGCCTTCAGGTCCATTCCCCGCTCCCGCGCCAGATAGAGCGGGATCCAGAAACTGAAGGTCTGCCAGGCCGGCTCGGACAGGAAGCGGGCAATGGCCAGGGCCCAGAAGTTGCGCTGGCGCAACAGCATGGGGATCGGGATCGGCGGCTCCGCCGCCGCGGTGGGCGGCACGGGGGCCAGGGCCTTTTGGTCGGCGCTCAGCGCCTTGTGGTGGGCGGGGCTGTCGTAGAGGACAAACCAGGCCGCAGCCCAGATGAGGCCGAGGCCGCCCGTCACCATAAAGGCCGAGCGCCAGCCGTAGGTAAGGGACAGCCAGATCACCAGAGGCGGGGCGATGAGGGCGCCCAGCGATGTGCCGGCGTTGAAATAGCCCACCGCTACCGACCGATCCCTGGCTGGAAACCATTCGCTGACCGCCTTGACGCCCGCGGGTATGGCGGCGGATTCGCTGACCCCCAGCAGGCCGCGGAAGAAGGCCAGGGACAACCAGCCGCCGGCCAGGCCATGGGCCATATTGGCCAGAGACCAGGCCACGGCGAACAGGGCGAAAGCCACCTTCAGGCCGAGCGAATCGATGATCGCGCCGCAGATGGGCTGCATCACCGTGTAGGCCAGCTGGAACGAGGCCACGACGTACGAATATTGCTGAGTGGTGAAGCCCAGATCTTTGGTCAGAGTGGGCGCCAGCACCCCCAGCGAATTGCGGGCCAGATAGTTGAGCATCGTCCCCATGCAGACCAGGGCGATGATCCACCAGCGCAGGCGCCGCAGAGGCATCATGGGGTGGGCTCCGTCGGTTTCATGAAGCTAAGGGGCGCGGGCTGGCGCTTCGTCACCAGTTCCACATGGTTCCGTCCTCGAGACGGGCCACCGGCAGCTGCTTGGGTTCATATGGGTATTTGGCGGCCAGGGCCTCGTCGATGTCCACCCCATGGCCGGGGGTCTCGCCGGGGAACAGCAGGCCGTCCTCGAAACGGTAGGCGTGCGGGAAGACCGCGTCGGTCTCCGGGCTGTGGCGCATATATTCCTGGATGCCGAAATTTGGGACCCAGCTGTCGAAGTGGAGGGCCGCGCCCATGGTCACTGGCGACAGGTCGGTGGCGCCGTGGCAGCCGGTGCGGATCTGCCAGACCGAGGCGAAGTCGGCGATCCTGCGCAGGTGGGTGATCCCACCCGCGCCGACGATGGTTGCGCGGATGAAGTCGATCAGCTGCTCCTGCAGCAGGTCCTTGCAGTCCCAGATGGTGTTGAAGATCTCGCCGACCGCCAGCGGGGTGGTGGTGTGCTGGCGGATCAGGCGGAAGGCCTCCTGGTTCTCGGCGGGGGTGACATCCTCCAGCCAGAACAGGTTGTAGGGCTCCAGCGATCGCCCCAGGCGCGCGGCCTCCATCGGGGTGAGCCGGTGGTGGGCGTCGTGCAACAACTCCACGCCGAAGCCCACCCGCTCGCGCAGGGCGTCGAACAGCTTCGGCGCGTGGTTGAGGTACTTCGAGGTGGACCAGACAGTCTCGGTGGGCAGGGTCGCGTCCGCCGGCTCGTAGTACATCTGGCCCCGACCGACGCCGTAGGCCTTGTCGACGCCCGGAATGCCGCTCTGGGCGCGGACGGCCTTGTAGCCCAGGCCAATATAGCGCTCGACCTCGTCCAGGGTCTCGGCGATGTCGCCGCCATTGGCGTGGCCATAGACCAGCACCCCTTCGCGGCTCTTGCCGCCCAGCATGTCGTAGAGCGGCAGGCCGGCCATCTTGGCCTTGATGTCCCAGAGCGCGACGTCGACGGCGGCGATGGCCCGCATGGTCACGGGGCCGCGACGCCAGTAGGCGCCACGATAGAGGAATTGCCAGGTGTCCTCGATCTTCCGGGGATCGCGGCCGATCAGCAAGGGGACGACATGCTCGTTGAGATAGGCGACCACCGCCTGTTCGCGGCCGTTCAGCGTCGCGTCGCCGATGCCGTGGACGCCCTGATCGGTGACGATTTTCAGGGTCACGAAATTGCGGCCGGGGCAGGTGACAATGACCTTGGCGTCGACAATCCGCATGGCAGGCGAAATCTCTCTCATGAACCGGCTGCCGAGGTCGCCGACAGCGATGCGATCCCGACTTGGCTAAGGCCAAAGAATTGGTTTGTCCAGACTGGACTGACCAATTTGGGGCGATCCACTTTGGGCCGGCGCGCCGAACCGCGACGCCACGGCGCTGACAGACCTAGGGTGACGGCCGTTAGGTGAGCGAGCCAGATCTGGTTAGGCGCGATCGTGTCCCACCACGTGGCGTAACTGCGCCGCCGTGGTCCCGGACGTCGCCGGACGAAGCGGCTGAAGAGACGGTGTGCTGCGACTGCGTGGCGGTGCAG